>CAMNSD010000004.1 GCA_946554445.1 uncultured Lachnospiraceae bacterium
TGTTTTTTCAGAATAAACCGCTCTCCTTCATAAGTCCGCACCGGGTTTCCCCTAACAATACGGGTATGCTCCTGCCATGCGGCATTAGCCTGTATAGCCGCCTACCCTTCCTGTAAATCAACAAATTCCTCTAAAATGATTCAACCTAAAGTGTTCAACTATGTAGCAAAAATAGTAGTAAAAAGGAGTTTCCTACTACTAAGGGTTTTCAACATTCTCACTGCCACTAGGATGATTGATATTCTTTTCAGGAAAACCAAATGTCCCATAATCCACATAATTACCATCATATTTTAGTAGTTTCAAAACCACTCTAACAATTATACACTCATAAACTTGACTTATCATACATTGTTCTTGATAATCAATATTACTTCCACCTAATGAACCATGTGCAGAAAAATTACGTGCCCTCAATGCATTCTTTTCTATATTACCAACAACCATATCAATAGTTTCAAAAAAATGCGTTAATTGCTCACTTACGGACATACGATTCATACTCTCAACAGACCTTTTCATTCTCTCCGTATATTTTGTACCTTCAAATTGAGTTTGCACTAATTCTTTAATGGGCTTTATTCTTTTTGCAAAATCCTTTTTATCCATCAATACTGTTTCAGAATTTAATTCTACCTCTTCATACCATTTTCTTTTTAAATTCTCTAGCGCACTAGACAAAATAGGCAAATCCATTGGTTTTGCAATTTCTTTTGCATACCAGTACAATGTAAAAAGTGTTTCAAAATCTAATTTGTTATACAATTCAGCAAAAGCATCTATGTACTTTTCAAAATTGATAAAATATTGTTTCAGATTTCTATATTCCTGACTAAAGGGTGGTTTAGCTGCATTTAGACATGTTTTTTTCAAGTCCATTCCATAATTTCTGGGAGTTTCCATCACAAAACCAATAGCATTACCATTCTCATCATATGAACTTTCACCTATGTATATCAGTCTTTTACCTACAAAGAAGCTCAAATAATCTCTAATAATTTTTCGTTCTTCTTCACTAGGGATTCTCCCATAATCTTCACGATAGCTAATACTAAGATTTGTACTCCATGCCGGGCCATAATTATCTCCTAGATAATGAATATCAAAAGCTGTATCTTTATATTTTGCATGCATAAAGCGACCTTGATATTCATACTCTGGCATCAATTCTTTTGTTGGAAATTCTTCATCTCCGTATTTACCAGATACTGTCCCTTCAACAATATACTCAAATTTTTGATTATCGCAAAAACGTAGCCCACTAGGATTTCCGTTGATAATCCATTCTTTTATCATCTTGGGATTCTTAGTTATACTTTTTCCTTCAATACGGTAGCATGATATTAAGTAGTTAGTTTTGTCAATTTTATTTTCATACCCATTACAATAACAGGGGGAAAACTCCACAATATAATCACTGGAAATATTTATAGAAATTTTCCCTGCATTAACGCTCTCTCCCGCTACTACTTTTTTATCCGAATTACATTTATTTGCTTTCATAGATTTAAGACGATTAATATGTCTTATACAAGATATGGAAATATTATAATCCTCATCACGAAATGCCTTTAGTTCATCCACCTCATCCCATAGAACTTCATCCATATTTTCGTGGACTATTTTTACACCATATAGTATAAAATTTTCAAAAGGGATATGTTCCCACAATAATGAATTCAACTTATTCATTCCCATAAATACACCTTCTTTTTCATAAAATAATCTAAAATATATTATAACAATCACAGGTGTATTTTTCCATAGAAAAAAATCCCCAGTATAACCGGAGTGTCTCTGCCACGTAACAATACTACGCCACTTTAAACATTTTCTACGATACTGTTTTCCTTTTAATCTCCGTTTACACCTTTACATTCTTACAATAACAGGTTCCTTTATCCTGCTTAATTCTTCTAGCTTTTTTGACTTATCTCACTTTCTTGTACTTATCAGTTTCCCTGTCATCAATACAAACTTGCAATCAAAGTCTAGAAAACAAGATTAAAATAAAGTCACGCCTATGAAACTTTTCATTTCTAGGCGAGAAAAAGACTTCCCGATTTCTCGGAGGGTCCCAAAAATCCAACTTTTTACTGATTACTCAATAATAGTAGCCACACGATCATGTCCAACAGTTCTACCACCCTCACGGATTGTTATGATCTTCTACATGACAAGACCTCCTCTTCTGTCTGAACCAATGGTTTGTTTTCTAATACAGATAATCCGGATATGCAAGCGGATATTTTATTTATCTATCCGCATAGTCCAATTAAGATATCTCCCATCATCTTAATAATCTTTACAATCCATCTCCGCTCTCTGTTTCTTTAAAATTTCTACTTATCTACTTCTCAAAGCAAATTTATCTACTCAATTTATAGAAAAGAAAAAATATTAGATTTTAGAACCAGAATAGAACCACACACAATACTAAACGCTGGAAAACCCGCATAAGCACAGGCTTCCAGCGTTTCCATCGTCTACTCGAACTCTATCGCACATTTACTTGAACTCACCTGCTTATCTTTTTCTCCTTAATAGATTTACTATCCACATTCTTCAGAAATATCTTTCATACTTGCATCATCCGTAATTTTTATAACAAAATACTACTATTGAGGTTTTCTACCATATATATATATTTCTGACGGTGTTGTTCGAATTCCTAAAGAAACAAATCCAAAACTAATAAGTTTTTTTCTGATTACTTCTATTAAATCAAATGGTCGATTTCTGTCAATTATATTATTTTGGAAATTAAACAACCCCTCAATATATACATGTTCTTCTTTCATATAGCCACATGCAATAGATAAAATAATAATCCCATCATTGCTTAAAACCCGATATGCCTCTATCAAGGATTTATCAATATCAAAATATGTAGACTGATATGTCATCAAAGATATATATGCCTCTATACTAGAATTCTCAATTGTAGACAAATCCTGTGCATTCAATACATATGCATTTTTAGGTTTTAAAAGGTTTTTCGCTTTTTCTAAAGATTTAGGCGCTATATCGACAATTATTAAATCCTTTATATCCGAATACAAGTATTTTCCTTCATGCCCATTACCGATTCCTACAACAAGTGTACGCAAATGATTTAAAGAACCAACATTCAATTCATGCAAAATTTCATTAAATACTGTGACCCAAGTATTGTATGTCCCCCGAACATCATCTTTATAATTATGATCTATATATTTCTCATCATATGCGTATCCCAATGCCTCATTCATTAACTTACGCAGAGCACTTCTATCCGACTCAGTTTTATAACAATCAGCCAAAATATAATCAAAAACAATATTCCAATCAGTAGGCAACTCATTGTCAACACTATAACCTTTTTTACTCATATACTCTACGATGATTTGTGAAATATTCTTTGTCACAAGTAATGAGTTATTTGGCAAATATGAAGCTTTATATAGTTCAAAAAAATCACTATTTAATATACATAATTCTTCCACTAACTCATTAGGATATCTGTTTACTGCTATCTTATTCGCTCTTAAATAAAGTTCTCCCTTTCCCGTAATAACAGGATTGGGATCCAAAGTCCCAATATATACTTCTTTTATTCCAGCTTCAACAATTCGTTGAGCACAAGGAATTTTTCCCTTTCCTCGTGAAACACAAGGTTCCAAAGTCACAAACAATATTTTATCTTCTGTACTGATATTTGCCACCTTTGCTTTTTCTAACAATCCATATTCACAATGATTCCCTTCACCCGTTTCACCTCTATAACAATCCAAAACAATTTCTCCTTCTGCATTGACCAATACTGCTCCAACTTTAGGCGAAATTCTCCCTTTCTCGGATAAAGATTTTTTAGCAATACGCATTGTCTCTTTCATTAATTCATGCTTCCGTTCTTCTGTTATCATCATTTTCTCCTTTTCAAACCTAATCGCAAGCAACTACAACAATCTATATTGTCAATAATCTTTTACCTTAACATGATGTCTTATTGCACTTATATTCTCGCTTATCATCATAATAAAATCTACTACATACTTTGAAACTTCTTTGCTTTATCTTACATAATATCAACACCTTATCAAAATAATTATTTTAGTTTCTTTTTAAGTATTTATTTCTCAAACCGATATACTTTTCACACATTTTCAAAAATTGCCTTTATATTCACTTATTAGTAATAGAAAAAGTAATTATATATCTCAAATTATAAAAAGCATATATTTTTTTATCACTTAGGGGGAACTACCCATTCCACAACAATACAACCGAAAACCACTCCTAGCATATATGATTTTCTTGTATTATTTCTTTTTTAATATTACCATATAAATATTTATTTTACTACAAAAATATAGTGATTTACATTTATATCCTTCTATAAACTGATATACATTCTTATCCATTCTATTTTTCATAGTGTCGATACCAATTTTTATTAGAATAGGCTTCTCTATTTATGATGAAAATATAGGTAATAACGCTGATATCCAGAATGCAGGAGTAGAAAAGAATCTCTCAAAAACACCCTCCTGTGAGGTCATAAATTCCAAGGAAGTACTGACTATTTAAGCATTTCCTCGTGAAATGTAGTAAAATATAGGTATCAACCAAAAGACGAGATACCAGAATCAAATAACACTTACTGATATGGAATATTCCAATCAAAAAAGCAAACCAAACGCGAGGAATTTCTTGATGTCACGGAAAAATAATTCTCTGGACATATCGTACTTGGTAGATATGATCTGCCCATACTACTTTAACAATAAATAAGATCGTAGACCTATTGGTATGGAAACGATACTCCGCATGTATCTCATGCAAATATAGTTCAATCTTTCAGATAAAGGAATTGAAGATTCTATCTATGACAGCTATGCAATGCGCTCGCTTATGTATATTGATTTTAATGAACAGCAGGTACCTGATGCAACTACTCTGTTAAAGTCCAATCATATGCTTGAAAAGAACATGATTGGAGAAAAAATATTTGCAGATGTTAATAAACGTCTTGATGAAGCGGGCCTTATGATGCACAGCGACACAACTTGTAGCAACACCGAAATCGACAAAAACCGTAAAGGTAAACGCGATTCTAAAATGCATCAGACCAAGAAAGGCAATGAATGATACTTCGGAATAAAAGTTCATACCAATGCCGATGCAGGCACTGGATACATTCACACTATAACCGGTACATCTGCAAATATGCATGACGTATCAGAAACATCGAAACTATTATGAGAAGATAATCATGTCATGTATGGTGATTCGTAATATCTGGGAGGACACCTGAACGTCCTGAATGAATAAAGGAAAACAAAGTTCTTTCAAAGATTGAATTTCAGATTAACAAACGTCCTTCTAATTTAAAGATGGCTGATAATTTCAAGGGTCTCAACTGAGAAAAAGCTGGAACATGTTAAGTCGTCTGTCCGCTGTATAGTTGAACAGGCTTTTCTCATCCTCAAAAATCAAATGGACTATGCGAAGGTTGCTTATCGTTGAATTGGGAAAAACATGAACCGATTCCATGTATTATTTATCAATGCCAACTTTCTGATGGGTAGCAGGGCTGGTCGAACTCAGGACTTTCCGCGGTGTAGCATAGTGTGTCCATTTGGGGGCAAATGCCCGCAAACCAAGGGTACATCTTAAGAAATCCGATACAACCCACCCTTTTGATTTTCTTAAAAACTTGACAAAATAGAATAATGCTGAGAATAAGGTAAATTAATCAGCGTTTCCCTAACATAATGCAACAAAATCTTCAGAACAATTTTGGGAGATGTCATTACTATTTTTAAATTACAATTTGCGAAAACTTAAAATCACTTCTTCATCGGTTCACTATTTCGAAACTTTTAAAAGAACAGATAAAGCTTGAATATCTTCTTCTATCTCATCTGGAAAGTATCCAATATGATCCAAATCAATATTAGATTTCAAAACAATTGCTGCATCAAGCAATTGCTGCACTTCATTGTACCTTTCTTCATTTGCCGAAACTATCTTTGCAAGGGCAACTAATGTAAATACAATATTAGTTGTATACATCTGTGGATGTAATTTCTCTAATTTTCTTCTAATATCTAATGACTTTCTAAAATATACTTCCGCCTCTCCATAACAATGCAAATTTTTACTTAGTAATTGGCCTAGATTATAAGCAGTCCACGCCACATCTGTAGCATATTTCTCAGAGTTTTCATACAATTTTTCTCGGATTGAAAGAGCTTCTTCTAACAGTTTCTGAGACCTATTTATCTCTTCGCCTGATTTATATAACAAATATCCTAAATTATCACATGTAGTGGCATATGCACTTAAATTCGTCTCTATAGGATTACTTTCTACAAAAGACTTTCTCATATGCATAGCTTTTGTTAAATGCTCCTTTGAAGCACTATATGTTGTTTCCGAATCCATTAATATATACCCCAAATGATCATGCGTCATTGCAATTTCATATTCGCAGTCTTTAAGGGATTCCCATATATTTAGTGCTACTTGCAAATCATTTTGAGCTATATCCCTATATTGGTGAGTTGCTGATTTAACATACCCAAGTTGATACTGAACATTCGCAGTAAAATTTAAATTATTACTGTCCTGCAATGCTTTTTCCAAATATGCAATACTTGTCAATTTCTTATGTGCAGTCTTGAATTCTATAATTCCCAAACAATAGTAAAAAATAGATGATTCCTCTTTAGATTTAAACAAGATGTAATTTTCCGCTGCTTCTATCATATGTAATTTACGTAAAATAGAAGCTTGTGTATCATGTTCGGAAATTAAAGAATTATCATATACAAGAGTACGCAAATGAGACACCGTTCGATAAGGAGCCTTTCCCTGCTTTAGTCCCATAAGTATGACTTCTCTGACTAGTGGATGAATATAAAATCCTTGTCCTCTCGCATAAGTCAACCACCCCTCTTGACAAAGACAATGTAAATCATTTTCAGAGTATAAAAGCAACTCCATCACATCATCACGTGATAAGCTTGTACCCTCTGGAAGAACGGAAAAATCCCATAAAATTTGGCGCTCCTTTCGGGTACGACTTTGCATATTAAAGAGCAATCTAAGCTGTTCAGCCATAGTCGCACTATTGTTACCATAATATGTAGAAATTTTCAACGCAGGGAACTTGAAACCTAATTTATCAATTTTCTCCAAATAAGTGGATAAATTATCCTCATATATTGCACTCCTAGCAAGTAATTCAATTGTGTAAGTATGAAAACCCGCAAGTACAACAAGTTTGTCAACTATATCACGTTGTTTACGCTCTTCTGGGACATTTTTCAATTCACTTTTGTCATAATAAAAATAAAACAAATCAATGCATGACTCAATTTGATTTATATTTCCAAGGTATCCAATCGGATATATCTGATATCCATGAATCTCATTCATTCGTGATGTCAAAACAACCGTCATATTTGTCCACCCTGTAATTTCCTGCAAATACTCATCCTTTTGTGGATCTTGTTTTTGTTTAACATCACGATCCACATTATCGACAAAAATAATTTTTGAGGAAGAATCATTTTTCAAACGAGTAGAAATTATATTCCAACGTTTTTCTTGATCCTCGATTTCATTATCTAAGTCCATGGAAACCAGAAGACTATCTTTCAAATCTTTATGATATTCCACCCAACCAACACAATCAAACCAATCTACTGATTTTGCATATAACACACGAGCTAACGCAGTTTTTCCAATACCACCAAATCCACTCAAAACCAAAGCAATTCTTTTTTCTTTCAGCAAACATTCTATATCATATAATTCTCCCTCTCTATGAATCACATTTTGCTCATTGGCAAAGGAAGCAACCGATTTAGTCAAAACATGTGGAAGCGACTCTTCCCGGTATCGCAAACTAAAATTTTCTAACATAGAATTAGTAGTATTTATGGCCGTTACTATCGCCGTTTCAGATTTTTTAATTAATCCTCCCAGTTCTTTTTTCTGTTTAGCTTCATGCTGCTCAATTTCAGAAGTAATTGTATCCCCAATCTCAGCACCAAAAAATAACAATTCCTTGTTAATTTTTAATCTGTAAAAATTTCGAATAATCTCAAATGCATATTCTACCATTTTTGCAGTTCGTTCATTGGAAAGCGATGTATTTGCGTTTGCATATGATACAGCTTTTTTAATAATGATGTCTTGAGCCTTTTTCCGTTCTCGCCTTCCTCCAAACAGCCACATATTTACATCTCTTGGAAATTCAGTACATATATAATCGGCCAATTTCGCAAAATCAACTTCTTCTTCCAGCGTACAATCCATATTGGCTTGATGTTGACGCTCAATAAAGCTTTTTAGCCGTTGCTTAATTTCTTTCTTATTTTCATAAGATATAACTTTACTTTTTATAGCCTCAAATCCTATTTCAACAATACAATCAGTAATTATCATACAACTACTTCCTTTTCCCACAGGTTATTTACATGAAACCTCTTAAAAATCATTTGTATATGAATACTTACAAAATTAATTAACCAAATTTTCTTTATACTAAATACTATAGAAATTTCTACTCTTTTCAAACATTTATAATTAACAAAACTTCGATATTTTTTATAAACAGAAAATATACATTAGCTTTGTCAACTTACGCAAAATGAATGTATTATATAGTCACATTATAACACATTAACTTGTATTCGTATGTTATTTTAGCAAAACACTATAAATTACATAAAAAATCCCTTAAAATGCTTCTATGTTTCAAAAAACGTTTTAAGAGATAATTATTACTTTTTTTATTGCAAATAGTTTCTTATCTAAATATTAATTGTACACTATTTTTCAAAATATTATACCATAAAAATAAAATACAAGTAACTTAACACGCCCAATCTTTCTGTTTTCCAAAATATTTCTATTTACATATTTTTCGTATCATTTCACCGTCCACACAAACCTTTCCATTTTATTACTGCCGTATGTAAGGGCTAATTGCTGAGAATAATACCCGTCCACTTCTCCAGTTCCTACAATTTATCGAAGAGATTGTCATGCACAGCATCCGGTACGCTTGGTGCCTCCATATTATAATATTCATGCCTATAGTGGTTCAGCTTTGTGACGAGTGCTGGTTTAATGATTGTGTGATACTCTCGCTTTATGTGTAGAAAACAACTTAAACCCAATTAAAAACCGCTAAGCAAATAAATGCCCAGCAGTTTCATAAACTTAACCACTACTGGCTTTAGCCGGTAGGTTCGATGGGCTGCTGAAGCCGCCTAAAGCTGCTCGCCCTCCACTTGATTGCCTCCCTCTATTCTTATCCTATCTCAAAGTTATCGGAATTACTTCTCTCCTGTACATCTTGATTCTTAATATACTCTTTGATTATTTCATCTGTCACATTTCCACTGCTTGCCACAAAATACCCTCTTGCCCACAGATGCTGTCCCCAGAACTATTTATTCAGTTCTTTAATATTCCATCTACAATTTCCTCGATGTATTTCCTTTTATATACTGCACCAGTTTACTTGCTGACAAATGCGGCGGTGCCGATACTAACAGATGTATATGATCACTTCCTACATGCCCTGCCAATATCTCCACCTCATTGCTCTGGCATATCATGCGGATCAGTTCCCTTTTTCTTACTGCTATCTGCCCTGTCATCACTGACTTCCGATATTTTGTTATCCAAACCAGATGGTATTTGATATCATATATGCAGTGTGCCGACTTTCTGTAGTTTTCCATATGCTTCACCTCAAGCTTAGTATCTCTGTTTTCCACTTTTCTAAACTTGAAGCTATGGGGTTGACCTAAAGGTTTCGCCTTAAGGCGAGGGTTTTACCCCCACTATACAGACAATAATTCAG
The DNA here is from genome assembly GCA_946554445.1 of uncultured Lachnospiraceae bacterium. GTDB lineage: Bacteria > Bacillota > Clostridia > Lachnospirales > Lachnospiraceae > UBA3282. Next base: position 9,869 of record CAMNSD010000004.1, read on the forward strand.
AATACTGCACCAATCTCCATGATCCAATCACATTTTGAATCAAAGTTGAATCACACGGTGCAACGTGCCTCTCCTTTCCAGTATTTATGCGGGTTCCAGAACAATGGTATTTTTCGAGTCCCGTCTCGCGCTCTTTTTTATTCCAGTAAAAGCAGCGGAAGCACTGATAAATACAGCGTTTCCGCTATTTTTGTGTGTCTACAAATCGGTAGACAGTTGTAGACAGTACCTTAGTACCGTTACAATGCCTTTGATATGAGGTCATAGGTTTCCTTTTCGGTCAGCGGATTGTAGATATATTCTAGGGTTGTGGAAAGGTTGCTATGCCCTAACATTTCCCTGATACAATCCAGAGGTACACCGTTCGCGTTCAGGTTGCTTGCGTAGGTCTTGCGCATTTTATGGGTACTCTTTGTGTCCTGCGCCGGGAACCAACGCCGGAGTGCTTTCTGTACTTCCTCTTTCTCAAGCACCTCTTTGAGGCGTATCTCGGCGGGACTGATGTACATATCTTTCAAATCAGGGACATTTCCATTTGTTTCAATACTATTTTCTTTAGTCATAGTTTACCTACCTTCCTTAACTATAAAATGTTTTATGTTGCATGTTACTGTTGGCCAGTTTTTTGTCATGTCCGGGACATGGTCTACAAAAGCATCCATTGGAAAACCCTCCTTTCCTGTGCGTGCTGTTTTTGACTGTTATAAACAGCCTACGGCAGAGCGTGGCCGGTCACCCGGCCATCTTTTTCCGTTCTGCCATTTTTTCCTATAACAGTCTCAACATGCCCCGGCCTTAGCGCGTTCTGTCAATCATGCCATCACCTATAAGGTCAGAGAGTTTACACCGAAGCGCATGTGCTATATTTATAGCTGTTTTTAATTTGATATTATCACTGTTGCCGGACAGGTAATCCTTATAAGTAGAAAGCCCGATTCCCGCCTTCTCGGCCAGTTTCTTCTGGGTGTATTCACCGGAATCATTCTGGCGTTCCTGCCGCAGACGTTCTACTCTTTCCATAAAGGCCTCCATCCAATAGTAGTTCTCTGTATCGCACATTTCACGGTCGGCAATCACATCATCCTTTAAGTCCCGTTCCAGTTCTGCCTGTGTCTTTTGGTTTACATGTATACTTTGTCTATCCATACAAGTTTCCTTATATGGTGCGCACCTTGCTTTCTGTTTTATAGTTGATACCGGTATCCTTTTTGTTACATCTGCCGCATTTGCAACTACAGTAGTTTGTTAACTTTTGCTGTTAAACAATTAATTTTTATTCAAAAGAAAAAAGGGGCGCGGGGTTACCCCGAGAAAGGCGGTTAGGCGTATGCCTAACCGCCTTTACGATGTAAAAATTTAAAATTGGAATCTATAGAGGGATATAAGAAATGCAAAAGAGAGTGGATTGTGAAAAACCACTCTCTTTCTTTTATAGAAGAAATAAAAAAGTATGCCATCAGACGGTCAGTATTGGTATGAAAACTAATTAATCATTTTGTATAATAGTGCTCCTGTGAATCAATTACCGTTCCATCAGCATTGACACACTGTACCCGAATATACTTCGGCATTTTGCCTGTCGCTTCTTCACACTGCTCAAATATAGGATTCACGTCTACAGACGTGCCCAAATAACTTAGCAGATTAGTAAGTTCCATATTCATTCCATTCTGGCCGTTTTCGGCCGTAAGCTGAAACTCTTCAAAAATATAGGAAAACACCAAAACATCCTCACCTTCCGCGGAAAGTTTCACGTGAAGTCCTGTGCCTTCTTCTGCATATGCAGAGTTAATCTGCTCTACATTATCAGCGACATCATCACTGTCGACCCACTCGGAAAGAGTCGGCTTAGAGCCACACCCTACCATGATCAACATAAAAACGAAGGCTAAAACAAGTATATTCTTCTTCATTATCTTTTCTCCTAGTATTCTGATTTTTATTTGCTCCATCATTTCTCCAACACATACAGATTTGTAAAATACTGCTATTACAACTTGTTAATTTTTCTTTGGGTCAAGATTGTTTTCACGAGCTGATAAACAAAGGCGGGGATTCCGACAATAACGGAGACAATCGCCTTAACTGCTATATATATAAGCCAAAACCACCATGACCCAAAAATGGAGATTGGGATAAACGATTGCAGATATGTAAGCACCTTCCATCCAAATGGAATGCAAAAGGAACAGAAGAATATCCCAATCCAATCTCCCAAACGATTGCCTTCACTGCTTTGCTGATAATGATACGAATACCATACCCAAATGGAAGCAATGACAACACCGATAACAGCAGTTTTTATGAACTCGCTACGGGTATCAACCAGAGCGTCCTTGTATTTCTGTTTTCGCTGTTCTTCCTTATTTTGGGCTTGCTGTTGTTGGTTCTTCCTCGTCTGGTCAGCACAGGTATCGCACATACAAGGCGTATACTTTTCGGCACATTCTTTACACAATCCTTTTCCGCATTTTTGACAGGTTGCGACAGCCTCTCTTTCCGTGTGGTTAAAACATTTCATGGTAGTAATCCTCTCTTTAGTGTATTTCGTTTTCAGACAATAACCATTGCCTACGCACTTGGAGTTTTTATTTGTCAGGGCATGGGAAATTGATAAAACCGGCGGAGAGGATTCCCACCGTCGGTTTTTATTACTGTACCGGAACTGTGGACAATGCCAGTACACCATTCACTTTGATACCGCTCACGCCAAGGGTTGTAGACAGGTAGGTTGCGTCACCTTTTGTCGCTGTCACTACATAACCGGTAGTGTCAACACCATCAGCAAAAGTGATATTCGCATACCAGAGTTTATCTTCGCCCTGTTCAAGCGCTACATTCTTATATGTTACTGCATTGCCCTTTGCGTCTGTCACTGCAAAACCAGCTTTCACGATACCGCAGTGATATACTTCATAGGATGTGTGCGTTTTGTTCATGACAATGCGGAAGCTCTGACCACCAGTCACACTTGTGGTAACATCGTTAGGGTTCTTAGCCGGTGTGGAAGCACTCCAATAATCGTCAGACATTACGCTATCTCCATCATACATAGCTGCATCTGCATTAAATCCAAGTCCATCGTTGTGACTACCACTATCATAATTACCGCTATCATGACTGCCACTATCATTAGAACTTGATTCGTTATGAGAAGATGAACTCGAATCTCCGCTCCAATAATTATCAGGCATTTTACTATCACCATCATGCATTGGTGCATTAGCATTGAATCCCCATCCTTCTGCGTGAGATGTGATGGATGTGACAGGTGATGCCACAATAAATGCAAATGCAAAAGCTGTTGCCAAGATTGAATATAGTTTCTTCATAGTCTTTTACCTCCGTATTTTGTGTTTTGTTTTTCTTTGGTTACTTTTGAGCAGGAAAATCCCGAACAGTTCAGCAGAGGGGGCATAGTTTTACGCCCCTCTGTGAGTCTGCCGAGATAAACAATAAGAAAGCGGCGCAGGACTTTTCTTTCCTACACCGCTGAAAATACAACACCATTAACCCAAGTATACGCTAGTTTTCCCTTGAAATACTATGGGAAATTCGCTATACTTGACTTGGCGCATAAATATATGCTGTGTGGGAGGTCTCGTCTCCTGCATAGGGGTGTAGAGGATTGCAGTCCTCTACATCCTGCCTTTTATTATCTATCTCATTTTTCATTATACCGCCCCTGTATGAAATTAGCAAGGGTTTATATTTTTCAAAAAAGCAAAAAACGTAATCAAGAGGGAATGAAAGATAGTGCGTCTTTCCATTCCCTCTTTTTTCCATTCTGCTTTGGATTGCGTCCGCTGTGTCAAGGGTTGCACTTCTACATATCTGTTGGTACAATAGTGCCATCACTTAATGAGGAGGTACATTCCATGATTTCAACTTATGAAGAGTATATAACCATGCCGGGAAGTCTTATCCTTGAAGAAATGCAGTCGCTCCACAGGGAGATAAAGGAAGAAGCCGGCCGCGATGGGGACGCTCTTGAACTTTACAAGAATCTGATTGATGCCGCCGTAAAATATTCCCTATTTCGCGCAAACTGGCATTTCTGGGACAAGGAGAAAAAAATGACGGAGGACTCTAGACGCACAAAATGTCATGACATCGTTATCGACTGTTTCAACATACTCGCAAGATACCTGAAAAATCAGGGGAAAGCCGCCGCATGGCTTGATATACTCGGGGATGACAGAAAGCGCATCGGCGATTTTGCGTGCTATCTCATTTTTGCCGAAAGCCTGAACGCAAGATAATGAATTTCGTGAATTTCCATTGCGTACGGCGTATCTTGCAATCCATTTCTACATATGCTATAATGCCGATAGGCAGACAGAGGGATTACAATAAAACTGTCAATCTTTAACACCAAAACGAAACCCCCAGAGAGGCACCTCTGAGGGTTTCTTGTTCCTATACGGGGAACCAATCCGAGGTTAGTTGTCATTGCCGCCACTGTCTAACCATTTGATGATGTAGTGGCACACTACACCACCCACAACAGTGACCAATAAAGGGATTACAATGTCCGCCATCTTCTTCACCCCCTTTCCGTTGCCGGATTGGGTATGACAACAAGACAAGCATATCATATCTTGTCGAAATTAGCAAAAACGTAATCAAGAGGGAATGAAAGATAGTGCGTCTTTTCATTCCCTCTTTTTCCATTCTACTTTGGATTGCATCCACTGTATCAAGGGTTGCCCTACGGCGTATCGCTTCGCTTGCCCCTTGACACGCTATGTTTCCTTAATATAATCTCGGTTTGACTTATATATCCCGTTCAAGAAGTTTTCCTTTGAAGACACGTTGAAGACAACGTGCTTTCCTCCTTGATTTTATGGGCTTTTCGGAGCAAAAAACAGTTCGAGTCCCGTCTCGCGCTCTTTTTTATTCCAGTAAAAATAGCGGAAACACTGATAAATACAGCGTTTCCGCTATTTTTGTGTGTCTACAAATCGGTAGACAGTTGTAGACAGTATCTTAGCACCATCCACAATCTGCAATCCCCAATCATTATTCTGGCTTTTCTCCTTTGCACTTCACTCGGTAAATCCGCCGCAGGGAATCATTGATTCTCTCTTCCGATATTTTCCCTTCCTGCACTGCCGCCAGAAGCGCATCATATGCTTTCGTAAAATCCTCAGGCATCAGCAGCATATCCGCCCCCGCTTCGATTGCCATCACAGCTGCATCCTCAGGCGGATAGTAATCGGTAATGGCAGTCATATTGAGTGCATCAGTGATAATAATCCCCTCAAATCCCAATTCATTTCTCAGAATATCCGTCATGATCTTTTCTGACAAGGAACTGGGCAGTGCATTGGGATCTACCGATGGCGCCGTCACATGACTTACCATCACAAAATCTGCTCCCGCGTCGATACCGGCCTGAAAAGGCACAAAATCTGTGGCTCTCATCTCGTCCAGCGTCTTCGTAATCTCCACCCAAGTCTCATGGGTGTCTTCTGTGGCCTCGCCAAGCCCCGGAAAATGTTTTAGACAGGCACTCATCTGCGGATCCTGCAATCCCGTCACAAACCCTTTAACCATTTCTCCCGCCGCCGCAGGATCAGAACCAAAGGAACGATCGCCCAGAACGCTGTTGCCGCCTTCCGGAACCACATCGGCTACAGGTGCGAAATCCAGATTAAATCCCAAATCCTTCAAGTAAGAATTAATCGTGGCGCCGCTTTCCTGTGCTTTCGCTGGATCCCCGCTTTCACCGATCGTTGCCATGGAATCCACCTTTGTCACTTCCACACTGCTGTCTGCAACCCGGCTGACAGAACCGCCCTCTTCATCTACTGCCAGAAAGATACGGTATTTACTCATGGATTTTGTATTGGACAACATTTCCTTGATCTGTTCCTCATCCAAGATATTCTGTCCAAAATAGATCAATCCTCCGACAGGATACTGGTTTAACGCCTCCTGCGTGCCGTTACCGGCCTGTGTAGCTGTAATCACACCTGTAATGGACTCCGGTGTCACAATGAAAAGCCCGGCGATTTTATCCTCCAGCGGCATATCCGCAATGGAAGTTTCCACCAATTCTTCGTAGATATCCTCTTCATTCTCTTCCACTACCACATCTGGCGTATCGATCACGATTTCTTCCGCCTCCTGTTCTGCCTCTTCCTCCTGCTGTTTCACCAGTTCTTCCGCCTGTTTTTTCTCTTTCACAGAGGAAACGATCTTACTGCCGAGAACGACACCACCCGAAACTATCGCCATAAATATAACAAATACTACCGAATAGGCTATGATTTGGTTTCGCATACGCCTTTTATGACGATACTCCCGCCGATCCTCTTCATCGTATTCATCATCTTCATCTTCGTCATCTTCATCGTCGTCATCATCATCGTCGTCTAATTCTTCTTCATCTTCCATTTCCTCATCATCCTCAAATTCTTCTTCATCATAGTCCTTGCCCGGATGTTTTTTTCTTCTGTTTTGTAACTTTCCCATATTCAAACCGTATCCTTTCCATAGCCCTCATACTGTGGAGCGCCTGCTGCGGCATTAACTTTTGTATTCTCAAGCTATTATATGTATATGAAATATTTTAACATACAACATATAGTATGTCGCAATTATACTATAACTTATTTTTATGAAAAAAGCCACCACATTTTTTCTTTTTCCCTAAATTACCACATAACCGCTATTGGATTGAAACGGAGCAAACATATATTTCCATACAAAGCGAAGCGGGTATTCATTCCTTCAAGAATAATACCCGCTTCTAAACTACACTATCCAATGGCCTTTACCTCCACTTTTCTTCCACGTCCTCTTTCCATCCTCTTCTTTTCGTATACATATACTGTAGCGTCTTTTCCTCTTCTCTTCTTTTTGATTCGCTACTCTCTACCATGTACTCGATTCCGCTTCTCGTTTTGTTTGTTCATTGGTCTCCTATTCACTTGTAATGCAATCAACTTGTTACTTTAAGTTTTTGGTGGACCGTACCTCTCTTTCTTTAGATTTATCTATATGAAGTGTTTCTTTATGATTTTATTATATCACCTGATTCTTATTTGTCAACACATTTTTTAAATTTTTTTCAAAAAATTATTCTATATCATAATTATATCGTTATTTTCTAATTTTATCAAAATATTTGCGCTATTAACTGTTAATTTCTCCATGCACAAACCGCATATTGCACTCTCCTGATGCTTAGTGATATACTTTTATCAAAATATTCATAAGAATCGAGGGATCATTATGTCACACAAACAGACTGCCTTAGCCAGACAGGCAGAAACCATCATTAAAAACCTGCAAAAACGCAACATGGAAGGATACTATTTCGAATCAGCCGCGGCCTGCACCGAAGCCATCTTATCAGAACTCCCTAAGGGCTCCGTAATCGGTTGGGGCGGCAGCGAGAGCATCAAGGAATGCGGTTTAATGTCCGCTATCCAAAAAGGCGGTTATGAACTGCTCGACCGTTCTGCTGCCAGAACACCTGAGGAAGCCAGGCAGATTTATGCCAAAACAGTGTTGGCCGATTACTACCTGATGAGCACAAACGCCATTACTCTTGAAGGGGAACTGATCAACATTGACGGCAACGGCAACCGGGTTGCCTGCCTGATCCAGGGGCCCAGCCACGTCATCATAGTCGCCGGCATGAACAAGGTTGTGAACGATGTTCCAAACGGTGTGGCGCGTGTACGCAACACAGCCTCTCCTGCCAATGCAATCCGCCTGGAAAGAAATCTTCCATGCGCTGCCACCGGCGTCTGCCATGACTGTCTCTCCCCGGAATGTTTCTGCAGCCAAATCGTGATTACCAGAAGAAGTATGCACGCGGGCCGTATCAAGGTATATCTGGTGGGGGAAGAACTGGGATATTAATATCTTCCTATTCTATTTATTAGTTTACATAACTTATATCTCGTATATATTTATTACATACATTTATATACACATAGAAACAGGACTCCGCGCCCCCCGCTGAGTCCTGTTTCTATGGTAAATAAATCCTTCTCTAAAAAAGTTATGAATTTAACTGTGCTAGCTTATCTTTCAAATCGGCCGAAATCGTGCTTACCATATCCGCCGATGCGGCGATTTCTTCGGTGGAAGCTGCCAAATTGGTCACCCTCACATTCACGCCGTCAATCACATCAATTAGTTTGCCAGCCTGACCTAGAAGATTGCTGATCGCCACCTGAATCTGTTCCTTATTGGAATCGCTGTCACTAGCCGTATCCTTGGAAGAATCAGCCAGCTTCTTGATATTCTCCGCGATGATCGCAAACCCTCTTCCGGATTCTCCCGCCCTTGCCGCCTCGATACTGGCGTTGAGCGCAAGAAGGTTGGTCTCCTCCGCCACATTGGTGATCTCTTCATTGTTCTCTTCCAATTTCACCAAGAGCCCCTGTATCTTTTCAAGCGCCTCTTTCAGCTGATCACAGAAAGTCACGACCTCGCTCATGGATGCAGAGATACCCGTACTCTCCTCCGCATTACTGTTATTGCCAATAGACATTTCGCTGATAGAAGTATCCAGACTGTCGAAATCCTCCTGCACCACAGAGATCAGTTCCTCGATCTGTTCATTTTTAGCCCGAAGTTCCTCGTTCTTACCCTCTACCTCTGCAGCCATCTGTCTTGCCGCTTCGCTCTCTTGTTCCACTTTGCCCTTGATGTACTGGACGCAGTTATTCTGATTATTGCATCCGTTATGGATTGCTGCCGCCATCTCTTTGCAGGTGTCGTAGCCGCAGGCCGAACAATCCATCGTCCGCTCTATATCTGTATATTTATCCATGGACGCAAAAATCGCATCAAGTTCAGCTGTACTGGGATGCCTGATTTCCAATCCCTTGGATTTATCCGTATAATGCCTGATAAAATCGTTGATATCCAAATCCTTGAACTGCCTGTTCAGCCTGTCCAGTCTCTGTTTGGGCGTAAGCTTTTTGCTGAAGGCATGCTTCTTATCGTTCTTCTTGCTCGCATTCCTGATCTTTTGCAGTTCATAGAGCGTATCGTCGGATCCGCTTTTATTCTCCTCCACGCCAGGCCCATAGATACAGCCCTTCGCACAGTTGAGCGCATCTACCATAAACGGCAGTTCTTTTTTGCCAAGCACTCTCTTCTTATAATCTTCCAGAAATTCGTAAGCGTGCTTCTCGCCCTCGATCTGTCGGATAAAAATGTCTTCCCCACAGAACCAGTATACGTTTTCTTTCAGGCCGCCGGGCATCGGATAAATAGAACCCAGACCATATTCAATCTCATCCGTCACTGCCGGCCCGGAAACGCCATGTTCCCTCACATAACGCATCAGGTGGTCGAAGGTCACATTATAAGAAACATAACCGCCGCAGTTGGGATCGTCTATCTCGTTTTTCTTCGCCACGCAGGGACTGATAAACGCCAGCTTATCCGATACTTTCATATACTTTTTGACGTAGATTGCACCGCACATCATAGGGGAATGTACCGGCACAAGGCGCGGAATCAATTCCGGTATGTACTTCTCAATATATCCCACGATTGCGGGGCAGGGCTGAGATACGCCGCCCGTAAAATTATGTTCCGTAATATACTTGATATAGCCCCATGTTGTGATATCCGCACCAAAACTGATGCTGATAATCCGATTCACGCCAAGTTTCTTCAAACCGCCGAGTACTGTCGCATACTCTTTCGGATAATTTGCCAGAAAAGCCGGGGCCAGTAAGAGAGAAATCTTTTCGCCCCGTTTCAAATCTTCAAAGAAACGCTCCGTGTCATCATTATAACTTCTTGCCCCGTGAGCGCAGGCATCAAAACATGCCCCGCATCCCACACACTGCTTTCCATCTACTACAATCTTGTGTTGTCCGTCCTCCTCCACAGATTTGTTTGCCGTCAAGACAGGACACACGGAAATGCACTTATGACACCCCACACATTTTTCGTTGGTATAAACCAACGATTCTGATTGTTGATTCACCATTTTACCCTCCAAAAGATAAATTACCTATGATTTGTCAAACTGCAGAAAGAAAACCCACCTTTACCTCAACCATAGTACTAGTGTACCATAATCTTCCGGGAAAATAAACTTTTTTATAAAAATTCACCAAAAAAACCACAAAAAATTGTGGTTTTTCTGCTTTTCTGTATATAATTATGATTAGTATCTGCGCCAATGATTATATCTGCGCCAACACAAAAATATCATAGATTGCTTTGATTGCCGTCTCAAAATCCGCATTGGCAACACCGATGATGATATTTAACTCGCTGGAACCCTGGTCAATCATCTTGACATTGACATTGGCATGGGCCAGAGCGGAAAAGATTCTTCCCGCCGTGCCACGGGTGGATTTCATACCGCGTCCAACCACTGCGATCAGCGCCAGATCCGCTTCTATGTCGATGGCATCGGGATCCGCCAGTCTGTGAATGCCGGACACCACTTTTTGTTCTTTGTGCATGAACTCATCCTGATGGACAAACACCGTCATCGTATCGATTCCGGAAGGCACATGCTCGAAGGAGATACCGTTCTCCTCAAAAGCCTGCAATACCTTACGCCCGAACCCAATCTCCGAGTTCATCATTTCCTTCTCTATGTTGACCGCGCAAAATCCTCTTTTACCGGCAATACCGGTAATCACGTACTTGGATTTCTGGCAGGTACTCTCCACAATCCACGTGCCGTTATCGTTGGGCGCATTGGTATTGCGGATATTGATGGGGATGCCCTCGCTCCTTACAGGGAATATCGCATCCTCATGCAGGACCGATGCCCCCATGTATGCCAACTCCCGCAGTTCCCTGTAGGTGATCGTCTCGATTCCCTCTGGTTTATAGATAATTCTGGGATCTGCTATCAAAAAGCCTGACACATCTGTCCAGTTCTCGTAAACATTTGCTTTAATGGCCCTGGCCACAATAGAACCGGTGATATCGGAACCCCCTCTGGAAAACGTCTTGACAGTGCCATTCTCATAAGCCCCATAAAACCCAGGCACCACCGCTGATTCCACCGTGGAAAGACGCGCCCTCATCAGTTTATTGGTCAATTCCGGATCGTATTCGCCGTCTTCTTTGAAGCGGATCACTTCCGCCGCATCCACGAACTCAAATTCAAGATACTGCGCCATGATGATACCGTTTAGATACTCGCCTCTGGAGGCCGCATAATCGGCTCCTGCCTTGTTGTGGAAATTCTGCTCAATGGTCTGAAACTCTTCTTCCAGGGAAAGATCCAGGGAAAGTCCCGAAATAATCTCCAGATATCTATTCTTGATTGCCTGCAGCTGCCCCGTAAAGTCCTGCTCCCTCTCAGCCAGTTCATAGCAGGCATACAACATATCTGTCACTTTTGTATCATCAGAAGAACGTTTACCCGGCGCAGAAGGCACCACAAACCGACGTTCTTTGTCTGCACGGATAATGGTCTCTACCTTTTTAAACTGCTCTGCGCTGGCCAGAGAACTTCCGCCAAATTTCACTACTTTATTCATATCAAACCTCCATGTCAGAACAGACCGCCGCCTATCGGCTACGCCATAATGCGGATTCTGTTTAAGCAGCCGCCGGTTTTCTCAATCTTTTCGTTAAACTCTTTTTCTGACATTACCTGCGTCATAAAAGCAAACTCTTCTGCAATGCCCACATTCACTTCCGCCAAGGAGCCAAAGGCCGCCATAGCCGACTCTCTCTGATCTGCCCTGACTCGCACGAAGAATTTACGTTCCGCCTTGGAAATATCCGCCACATCCACTTTTTCTTCATCCCAGAAACACATGATGGTCTTGCCCGGATGCCTTGCACAGTCCACCACATCAGAGACTACCGCGCTGGCAGTGGGAAGTTTGCCGGCGCCTCTGCCATAATACATAGAGTCTCCCAACATATTGCCATGCACATAGACCGCGTTGAACACGCCATTCACACTAAAGAGCGGGTGCTCCCTGGAAATCATGAAGGGCGCCACCATCGCAAAAAATCCTTTCTCCGTATCCCTGCTCATGGCAAGCAGCTTAATGGATTTATCCATCTGTCTCGCATATTTAAAATCGGCCGCGCTGATCTTCGTGATGCCTTCCGTATAAATATCCTCATATCGCACATTTTTACCGGACATAAGCGATGAGAGGATTGCTATTTTACGGCAGGCGTCATATCCTTCCACATCGGCCTCTGGGTTGCGCTCCGCATAGCCTTTATCCTGCGCTTCCTTTAAAACATCCTCAAAGTCAGCGCCCTCTTTATCCATCTTCGTCAAAATATAATTGGTGGTACCGTTCAAAATGCCGGTAATACCGTCAATCTTCTCCGCTGTCAACGAATAATTGAGCGGACGGATGATGGGAATACCGCCTCCCACACTTGCTTCAAACAGATAATTGCAATGATTCTCCTTGGCGATTCTGATCAACTCTGGTCCATGCACCGCCACCAATTCCTTGTTGGATGTACACACACTCTTTCCCAGAAGAAGCGCCTGTTTCGTGAAATCATATGCCGGCTTTGTGCCGCCCATGGTCTCGCAGATCACCGTCACCTCAGGATCATTTAAAATGATATTATAGTCGTGCACCACCTTATGCGCATAGGGATCTCCTGGAAAATCCCTGAGATCCAGGATATATTTTACCGCAAGATCTTCCCCTGCCTTCTTGTTGATGTCAGTCTTATTGGTCTCGATCACTTCCACCACACCGCTGCCCACGGTGCCGTATCCTAATACCGCAATTTGAATCATGCCTTTTCTCCCTTAATACGTACTTATTTAAATTAACGGATACTTATCCGTCAGTGTCTTAATGATGGCCTGCGCTTTGTCGATGCCGGCCTCTCCTTCTTTAATCACAATGGCAATGGCCTCCGCCACCTGATCCATATCCTCTGTATTTAATCCTCTGGATGTGGCCGCCGGCGTACCCAGACGAATACCGCTGGTCACAAACGGAGACTTGGGATCGTTCGGGATTGTATTTTTATTGGCCGTGATGTGCGCCTGGTCTAACAATTTCTCCACTGCTTTACCCGTCAGGTCATAGTTGGTCAGATCTACCAGCATCAGATGGTTGTCTGTACCACCGGAGACAATTTTGATATCCCTCGCCTGCAGACTCTTGCACAGCGCCTGCGCATTGTCAGCCACATTTTTCATATAAACTTTAAAGTCATCAGACAAAGCTTCTTTAAAGCATACCGCTTTAGCCGCGATCACATGCATGAGAGGGCCGCCCTGGATACCGGGGAAAATTGCTTTGTTAAAATTATATTTATCCGCCACTTCCTGACTGGACATGATCATGCCGCCACGGGGACCGCGCAGTGTCTTATGCGTGGTCGTTGTCGTCACATGCGCATAGGGAATCGGGCTTGGATGCAGTCCAGCCGCCACAAGACCTGCAATATGGGCAATATCTACCATCAATACAGCGCCCACCTCGTCTGCAATCTCTCTAAATTTCTTAAAATCTATTGTCCTCGCATAAGCAGAAGCGCCTGCCACGATCATTTTCGGCTTACACTCCAACGCAATCTTACGCACATTATCATAATCAAGGAATCCGTCATCATTAACTCCGTAAGGCACACAATTGAAATATTTGCCTGACATATTGACCGGTGAACCGTGGGACAGATGTCCGCCGTGATCCAAGTTCATACCCATAAAAGTGTCGCCTGGCTCCATCACCGCAAAGAATACTGCCATATTGGCCTGCGCGCCGGAATGCGGCTGCACATTGACATACTCACAGCCAAACAATTCTTTGGCCCGCTCCTTTGCCAATTCCTCCACCACATCGACACATTCACAGCCGCCATAATATCTCTTACCCGGATATCCTTCCGCATACTTATTCGTAAGCGGGCTTCCCATCGCCGCCATAACCGCTTTACTCACCCAGTTTTCAGAAGCGATAAGCTCTATATGGGAGTTCTGACGATTCTGCTCGTCCACAATCGCCTGAGCAATCTCGGGATCTACATTTCTTACTTCATCTAATGAATACATTCCTTATTCCTGCCTTTCTCTTGCTATCGTTGCCCAACTGTCTGTTAGTATATCATAAAGGGTTATTTTAACGCAATACAAATCCTTTGTCATAATGGACAGATTTTCATGAAAAATTAAGAAATCTTTATGGAAATCTTATTTTGACTTTTGACTGCAATCTGCTATGATATATTTCATAAAAAAAGTAACTTACTTTGCAAAATAACAAATTGAGTTTGATACGACTGCAAATACCATTTTGCGTACCTGCTCAGGCAAAATTTCCTAAATATAAAAGACATGAATATATGACCAGTGAATATATAATACTGTATAGCAGCTGACAACATATATTCAGATGTTTCGACAAAGACAGACAAGGATATATTATTATGGAAAGAATTATGAAAAAAAAGACCGCAGCACAAAATGGTCTCATCAAATTCTGGCAGTCATACAGACATGCCCTTCCCCTGATCATTTACGGTATCATTTACATGACGTGGTTTGGGCATTTGGAAAAGACGATCACCAGCCATTACAAGATTATTCATGTGGCGCTTGACGACCACATTCCCTTCTGTGAGGTGTTTGTCATCCCATATCTGTTATGGTTTGCTTATGTGGCGGTGGTTGTTTTGTATTGTTTCTTTAAAGATAAAGATGACTATTTCAGGACCTGTACCTTTTTATTTACAGGCATGACAATCTTTTTGATTGTTTCCACACTCTGGCCCAACGGCCATCACTTGAGGCCCTACACTATGCCGCGGGACAATATATTCACCCAGTTGGTTGCCATGCTGTACAGGGCAGATACACCGACAAACCTCTGGCCCAGCATCCATGTGTATAACTCCATTGGCTGCCACATTGCAGTCATGAAGAGCAGACACTTGGCCGATAAGAAGGGAATCCGCATTGGTTCCTTGATCCTGTGTGTTTCCATTATTATGTCAACCACTTTGATCAAACAACATTCCGTATTTGATGTGCTCACAGCTTTTATCCTGGCAGGCATCATGTATGGCATTGTATATCGTTCTGACGTATTGATTCATTTCTATCATGGATTACAGGGCAGACACAAACGGAAACCTGAGGTACTCTAAAATACTCTGAAAAGTTATTGCTTATTTCAAATAAGATCTGAAAAGCCGGACACCTGTCCTAGCAGGGTATCCGGCTTTTCTATCCTCTAATCTTTCATTCCAATATTCTTCCATCCCAAAGCAACCTGCTGAGATGTCAACGTGATTATATGATTCAGTTAAATTTGAAAAATCTCCTGCAGATCTTATATCCCTCCACAGATATCTTTCTGCCGCCTTTACCCGGCAGGTTCATGGAACTGCCAAGTACACCATACCGCAGCCTCATATATAATCCCATATCTTTCTGCTTGATATATTTCCAGAGTTCTTCCTTCTTTTCAAGGTTTTCCTCTGTCCCGGAACGTATCAGCATAATAGAGGAAATGACTGTGATGATTTCCAGATAATTTAACATATAGTTCTTCAACTTGCGTCCACTGCAGATTTTGGCCTTTTTCTCCACAAAATAATCTACCATAATCTGATTGACCTTGATCTGTTGGTCTATCCGGCCTATCATAACATTCTCATTGACAGACTGATCTTCTCTTCCTATATAATAGCGGTAAAAATTGACATCCAGATAATACATATTCTTCACAAAGGGAAGCGGCTCAAACACAAAAATGTTATCTACATAAAATGTATGCTCCGGCAGCTTTAGCCCGCACTCCTTTAGGAGTTTAGTGCGAAAGATCACGGAATGCATAAGAATATACTGTCCCTTATGAAAATGTCTCACCTCATTCCAGCCAAAAATCTTATCCTGCGGGAGCGCATGCCGGTATTTCATAACCTTATGTCGCTTCTCTCCCTCTTTCTCATAGACAAAATTGCTGATGAGCATATCCAGGGTGGAACCATCCGCTATAACCTCCCGCAGGGTATCCAGTATCTTATGATAAGCGCTGTCTTTCACCCAGTCATCGCTGTCTACCACCTTAAAATACAGCCCTGTGGCATGCGCCAATCCCTCATTGACCGCAGAACCGTGACCGCCGTTCTCCTTGTGTATCGCTTTCACGATAGAAGGATAGAGCGCCTCATATCCGTCCGCAATTTCGGCAGTACCATCACTGGAACCGTCGTCTACGATCAGGATTTCCACATCCTCACCGCCCACAAGCAAAGACTCAATACACTTTCTCATATATTCTTCCGAATTATAACAGGGGATTGCAACCGATAATAATTTCATCCTTAAAAACCATACCTTTCCCGGAGATTGCCGGCTAAAATATTAATTTAGAAGACTTCCGTTTTGTGGACATCTCTCACTTCTTTGTCATTTTAGCATAAAAGTACCCGGATTTGTTTATCTGTTTCTTAGGAATTTCTTATTTTTTCCCGCTGTTCCTTCTCATCTCCACATGTTCTGCATAAACTGCAAACGCCGAGGGAATCGGATAATTTGTCTTTGTCTCCTCCGGATTGATAAAAATAAGCCCCTTTTTCTTCTCCCCAGTTTCCAGGCGGGCCAATTCATCCACCCGCACCTCATATCCTATCATGTGCCACTCTTTATGTGTAAAGACATGTTTGGCAGGCGCCAGTTTCCGAATCCGGATTGGTGACAATCCCAGTTCTTTCAAATAGGCGATCACCTGTTTTTCATCCCTATGCCCTTCCATGGCGGGGAACTCATACATACCGGCCAAAAGTCCCTTATCCGGTCTTTTACAGAGGGCTACCAGATTAGCATCCTGAATGACCAATATTGTCTTTTCCTCGATACTTCTAGGCTTCTTCGGCGTCTTTTTCGGCAGTTCCATCACTCTTTGCTGCGCCCTTGCCTGACATAGTTCCCTCCAGGGACATTCCTCACATTTCGCCGCGCCGTTGGGAATACATATCATCGCGCCCAGTTCCATCAATGCCTGATTAAAGTCCCCCGGACGATTCGCTGGCATAACTCCTGCCAGATCATCCTCCACAGATTTCCTGACCTTCGCATCCAGAATATCTCTCTCATCTGCCCTGAGTCTTGACAAGATTCGCAGCACATTGCCATCCACAGCAGGCTGTGCCTGTCCAAAGGCAATGGAAGCGATCGCGCCCGCCGTATAACTTCCAATCCCCGGAAGTTTCAGCAGTTCTTCATACTTCCCAGGTATGCTGCCCCCATATTCCGAGACAATCTTCATCGCCGCCTTCTTTAAGTTTCTTGCCCGGTTATAATAGCCAAGCCCTTCCCATAACTTCAGAAGCTGCTCTTCCTCCACTGATGCCAGGCTCTCCACATCGGGAAGCGCCTGTAGAAATCGATCATAATATGGCTTCACTGCCTCCACCCTGGTCTGCTGCAGCATAATCTCTGACAACCATACATGATAAGGCGTTGGCTCCTCCCGCCAAGGCAGAATCCGTCTGCCCGCATCATACCAGGCAAGCAAAGGCTCTGCAATCCGGTCAAGACTGTCCACCACCACCGGCACTGGTTCGTCTATCGTCAGGCTGTCCGTCCCTACTTGACAATCATAGGCAAGGATTCTCACGCCGGCATTTCTAGCGCTTTGCAGGGCTTTGCCAAAAGCTGGCTGGATATCCCAGGCGGGTTCCACATATCTAATGCCTTTCATCTGAACCACCAGCAAAAGATAGGCTTCATATCCCTGTCTTCGCGCCTCGATCAGTTCCTCCACATGCTTTACCGCCCGCTCCGACGGTGCATCCGGAAATGCCGCCACATCATTATGCTCCAATGTAACGCCCTTGACTTCTACAAAAGCCCGCCTTCCGGAAGCGCTCTCTATATAAAAATCAAATCGGGAATTGCCAAAAACCGTCTCCGGCCTGACCAGACTGACATCCTCATACAATCCGCCTCCGGAAAGCCATTCCCCCGCCACTTTATTAGGTGCATTGGAATCCATATTGACCAGACGGCCGTTCTTATCCACCGCCACAAGGTCATAGGCCGTAGACCGCTCCCTGTTATCGCTTATTTCCAAGTACACCTGCGCATTGTCCTGCAAAAGTTCCCTGCATCTGCCGGTGTTCTTTACATGTACTTTCACCCGCTCTCCCATCAGTTCCACATAGGCAATAAACCGATTGGGCCGTTCTATAAATTTGGCAGGTACAATCTTATTATACTTCATCTCAACTGCTGTCCTTCTTCTCTATCTCCTCGGAAACATCCCTGTTCTTATAAGGAACCCTCGCCGCAGGTACCACCTCGGAGGCTGGTCCTGTATGTACAGACTGATCGTCAAAAAAGATATGTGCCCCAAAAGCCTGCAGTACATCCTTCTTGCGGATTCCTCCCAAGAAAAACACTTCATCAATACGCACATTCCAGGCGCGCAGAGTACGGATAACCCGCTCGTGCGCAGGCGCACATCTTGTAGTGACAAGAGCCGTCCTGATTGGCGCTTCCTCTCCTGGAAAATCTTTCTGTAATTCTGAGAGCGTCTTTAAGAATTTAGCAAAAGGACCTGCCTGCAAAGGATTATTTGCATTGCGCCTCTCATTCTCCTCAAACGCCTCCAATCCCTGTTCCTGATAAATACGCTCCGACTCATCGGAAAATAGTACGGCATCACCATCAAAAGCAATCCTGATCTGCCTGATCTGATGCTCACAATCATAGGTCTGAATCCCTTCCGTACAGATGATACCCGCCGCGATATTGGAGTCTATCGCCCGCTGCACATCATCCTCATAGGCTGACAGAAACAAATCTGTCTTGAAAGCGGTCAGATACGGAGCTAACGATGCGCCGCTGGCCAGCACCGCCCTGGTAATATTCAGCCCATAATGTTCAATCGCCTTAAAAACCCGCAGAGACGTATCTGGACTGTTCCTGGACATGATAATGACCTCCACCCGTCCTTCCCTGCCCGGCAGCTCATTGAGATTCAGAAGAGCCTTCACAAGCGGAAAGCCCGGTCCCGGAGAAAGCACATCATTTTCATGCTCTATCTGATATTGGCAGTACGCCTCCACCCCATCTTCCTCAAATATTCTGTTCTCATAAGTCAAATCAAATAACGCCCTGGACGAAACGCCCACTACGAGTTTATTTTCCAAATCATAAGCCATAAGAAAACCTCCTGTTTAAAAGTCCGGCCCTCTGTTCCCTCACATCTTCCATGATCCTTCCGGGACTGACAGATGGCATTCTTCCACACAGGAGTTCCTGTTGTAAAGCCTTATCTCAACCTGTTACACTCAAATTTCTCAAAGGTGAGCAGACAGTTCCTGAGTTCCTCATACCTGTCTTCCACATCGCCCTCCTTAATCTCCAAATCCACAGCAACTGCCATGGTGTTGATCATCTCATCTGTGATTCGGTTTCGCAGCGAAGTGAGAATATTCAGTCTCTGCTCATAAGTATTCGCATCGAGAAATTCCAATACCAGAGGATCAATATTTATTTGTTCTTCAGGTTCTGTCACCTGTGCTTCCTGCCTGTCAATCAGCTTTATAGGTTCCTGCATCTTGTGTACATCAGCCGGCTGTTTGGCGGATTGTGCATCATAGGAATCGGTTGTCTCATCAATATCCTGTAAGAGTTCAAAACGGTATTTCTGCTTTGCCTCCGGATATTTAGCATGGTCTACTTCCTCCATAAACATGGAGAGCGGCCGCACATAAATCTCAAAAGTGTCATACATAGCCTGATAAACTACCATCAGCTCTCTCGTCTCACTGTTCCTGGCAAGACAACGAATCTGATACAAATTGCCTTTAAAATGTCTGTACATTTCCTGTGGTTTGGGATTATGTCTCATATATTGCTCCTATCTGATTCATTATAGACAGCATGCAACTGTGTCCAACATGCTACCTAATAGTATAATCCCAATCTGTAGAAATGTCATTCCTTTCCCCTCGATAAATTTATCTATTTTTGGGCGATACAGAACATTTGTTCTATATCATTATAGAACAAATGTTCTTATCTGTCAATTGGTATCGGCTGACATATTATAGGACGGTAGTTCAAATATAATTCCACATCCCTCATCCCCTGCCCTTACCTGTAAAAGTGTCTGCACCAGCCTTTCTCTCTCTTCTTTCCCGAGTCTCTCTATCCGCCCGTGATGGACAGCCACTGTATACGTTCTCTTCCCATCCTTCTTTATCCAGTTCATTGTGACACCACTGTCCGGATATCCCTGCCCGGCCAGAACATTTCTGACGTCTTCTTTAAAAGTCTGTTCCCATACCGCATATTGCTCATTTTCTCTAATGTACTCCTTATTTTCTTTGCTCATCACTGTTCCCCTCACGCAAAAAGCGATAACCAAAATCAACAAGGCTGTTGTTAATCCAAACCAATTTTTCATCTGCACCACCCTGCCTTTCCACTATTCTTCCTTTGCACCCGCCATCTTCTATCGCTTGACTGACAGCCTCCTGATATGCTTGAAACCCTTGATGTGACTACCATACCACTTTATCAGTCCTATAAATGGGACAATAAAACAAAACCAATCTAATATTTTGCTTTTATCAGACTTTTTTGTTAGAATCATTATGAAGAATAAAAGAGAAAGGTATCATTCTATGGCTTTCAGGTGGAAAAATTTTTCACAATGCACAAAAATAGTCATGATCACGGCTATACTGACCATACTTTTCTTGGCCGGAATATTTCTTTATATTCCCTGTTGGGAATGTTTGATCCTATGGAGAATAGAGAGTCTGAACCTGCCAGAAGGCTCTGTGGAGGTATATCCTGCCAAAGCCTGGCTTTCTGATGTGTACTGGCCGCATATAAAAGCAGAAAAAGTCCTTGACTGTGAGATTGGCACCGAGGCCGCCAAAGAATATATCGAAACCCACAACCCCGCATGGAAGCTAAATAACATGGATATTGTGGGGTATGGCTCCATGAGTGACATCGCAATCTATGAATTGGATTACGACGAAGAATACGCGCAAAAATGGAACACGGATAACTGCGTACATATTGTCTATTTTAAAAAGGTCTTTGAATGGTGGTAGACGAATCCATACCCTGGACAGGAGAAATAAACTTTGAAAAAAGAAGAAAAAACCAACGCGATCAGATTATTGGAACAAAAGAAACTCACCTTTAAAGTGCATGACTATTCACAGTCCGATGTCATAAGCGGGCTGGATGTGGCTAACTATTTAAACGAAAACCCCGACAGGGTTTTTAAAACATTGGTCACCGTCGGCAAATCAAATGATCATTACGTTTTTTTGGTGCCTGTCAACCGGGAACTGGATTTAAAGAAAGCCGCACAGGCTGTTGGTGAGAAAAATATCAGCATGATAAAATCAAAGGAATTGCTGCCATTGACAGGCTATATTCATGGTGGATGTTCTCCCATCGGCATGAAGAAATTTTTTACCACGACCATAGACGCCAGCGCTAAAGATTTTGATGCCATCATCTTCAGCGCCGGCAAAATTGGTTTTCAGATTGAAATGAGTTTGACAGACCTGGAAAAGGTCATAAAATATAGGCTTTGTGAGATTACGGAATAATTGTCGTCCCTTATTCCTCCGCCGGTTTAAATCTGTCAAAGACTTTTTCCCCACAGCATACATGTCTGGAACCGTCCGCCTCTGTAATGATATAGTCGCCTTCCCCGATAAAGGTCTTGCCCCTCCTGTGAAGAATATAAGGACAGACAATCGCTCCATTCTCTTTCTTAATCTGCACCAGGGAATCTGTGACAAACCATCCTCTGGTCACCACGTCCGTCCAAAGTTCAAAACCGTCCTCCATACCCTTTCCCACTTCATACTTCTCTACATTCACCTCAAATGACACGCGTACACACTTCATATTCTGCCTCCTTCTGTACAACATCTGTACCATATCTATTGTTATCTTAAATCCTATTCTGCAAGCGCCTTCTTGATTGCTGCCATCAGCTCCTCATAAGTCTCATATGCCGGAAGCTGCGGGTAATCCTTCTTAATCTGCTCCGTACTCCTGAATAAAAAACCGGCCTTGCTTGCTAGGATCATTGCCAGATCATTATGGCTGTCACCGCTGGCAATCGTTTCATAACCGATAGACTGCAATGCCTTGACCGTGGTGAGTTTGGAGTTCTCAATCCGCATCTTGAATCCCGTAATCCCTCCATCCGGCGCAACTTCCAGGGAATTACAAAAGATAGTCGGCCAGCCCAGCTTCTCCATCAACGGTCCCGCAAACTGGGTAAAAGTATCGCTGATGATAATGACCTGGGTAATACTTCGCAGTTCATCCAAAAACTCCTTCGCTCCCGGAAGCGGATCGATCTTGGCAATGGTCTCCTGAATCTCCTTCAAGCCAAGTCCATGCTCCCGCAATATCCCCAACCGCCAATTCATCAGTTTATCATAATCAGGTTCATCCCTGGTGGTCCTTGTCAGTTCCGGAATCCCGCTCTCCTTTGAAAAAGCAATCCAGATTTCCGGCACCAACACCCCCTCCAAGTCCAGACACACAATCTTCATATGCATTACTCTCCTCCAAATCACCAAAGTATACGGAAGAATCATACAACGCCAACGCAAATATTTTCTTCCCATAATTTAGTATACCCCACCCACCTGCTTGTCCGCAACTATAATTTAAAAAGACGCAGGCCAGACAGCCCGCGTCTTTATCGTATCTATAAATTTCCTCAAAACTCCACTTCCACTTTCACGCATGTATTTCCTGTCAACACTTCCGTTCTCGTATCCGGCTGACCGGTCCCTATGAAAAGAATATACCGACCACTGTCCTTGACACGCCATCCATCCTCATTGACTGCACTGAAAGCCTCCCCAGGAACCTGCAAGGCAATACTCTGCCTCTCACCTGGTTTTAAGGAAACTTTGGCAAAAGCACAAAGACTGTGATTGGGTACGGCAAATTCTGACTCCAAATCTTTGACATATACCTGCACCACATCCCTCGTCTCCACATTGCCCCGGTTGACAATATCCATCTGCAGCGTCACATCCCGCGAAACAACATCTTTCGCCACAATCTGCGCGCGCTCTACAGACACATCCCCATAGGTCAGTCCATACCCGAAAGGATAAAGGGGCTCCTGCGTCATATAGCGATAAGTCCTGCCCTTCATGGAATAATCCTCAAAGTCCGGCATCCCCGCCAGCGAACGGTAGAAGGTCACCGGCAATTTACCGGAAGGGGAACTTTCCCCAAACAGGATATCCGCCACAGCCTTGCCTCCCCTGGCACCAGGATACCATAACTGCAGTACGGCCGCCGCCTTCTCATCCGCCAGCGACAGATCTATGGCGCTGCCCGCCATCAGGCACACCACCACCGGTTTTCCCACCGCAAGCACTGCTTCCATCAGATCTATCTGGCACTGCGGCAGGTTAAGGTCTTCTTTGTCACCGGAAGCATAACTGTTTCCGGTATCGCCTTCTTCGCCCTCCAGGGTTTCGTTCAATCCCACGCAGAGGATTACCACATCGCTGTGTCTGGCTGCAACGACCGCTTCTGCAATACGATCGTTCTTCCAGGCCAACTCCTCCACACGATCCTTAAAGAGATGGGATCCTTCTGCATATAAAACTCTACCATTATGTCCGACTTTATCCTGTATTCCTTCTAAAACCGTGATATACCTGGAGGATGTTCCGTGATAATTCCCAATCAGCGCCTCTCTGCTGTTGGCGTTAGGCCCTATCACTGCAATGGTTTTTGCATCCTGTATGTCAAGCGGCAGGATTCCGTCATTCTTAAGAAGCACCACCGATTCCTTTGTCATCTGCTCCGCCACCGCCAGATGCTCTTCGCACTCCACTTTATCATAGGGAATCTGATCGTACTCACTCCCATCGAAGAGTCCCAGCAGATACCGGGCCGTAAAAACTCTCACAGCCGCCTCTGTAATCTCTTCTTCCGTCACAAGTCCTTCCTGTAATGCCTTGAGTAAATACTGATAAGTCACGCCGCAGTTGATATCGCAGCCTGACTTTAACGCCAGCGCCGCCGATTCTTCCATGGTATGGGTTACCATATGATTTTCATGAAAATCCAAGATTGCCCAACAGTCGGACACATAATGTCCCTTGAATCCCCATCCATCTCTCAAAAGCTCTTTCATCAGGGTGGGACTTCCGCAGCACGGCTCTCCGTTGGTCCTGTTATACGCGCCCATCACGGCTTCCACGCCGGCCTCCTGCACGCAGGCTTTAAACGCCGGCAGATAAGTTTCCGCCATGTCCTTCTTTGTGGCCACAGCGTTAAACTCATGACGCACTGCCTCCGGGCCGGAATGTACTGCAAAATGCTTCGCACAGGCCGCGGATTTTAACAGTTCCTCGTCATCCCCCTGCAAACCTTCCACGTAAGCCACACCTAGTCTGGATGTCAGATAGGGATCTTCTCCGTACGTTTCCTGCCCTCTGCCCCATCTGGGATCCCGGAAAATATTTACATTGGGAGACCAAAAAGTCAGCCCCTTATAAATATCCCTGTCACCCTCCGCCGAAAGGGCATTATACTTGGCTCTTCCCTCCGTAGCCGACACATCGCCGGCCTTGCGTATCAATTCTGAATCAAAAGTGGCAGCCATGCCGATTGCCTGTGGAAAACTGGTGGCCACACCGGCTCTCGCCACGCCATGCAGCGCCTCGCCCCACCAATTATATGCAGGAACACCCAGTCTCTCAATCGCCGGCGCATCATAGCGCAGCTGGGAAGCCCTCTCCTCCACTGTCATCTGACGCACTAACTTCTCCGCCCGCTCTCTTGCCCGCGCCCTGGCCTTATCACGATTCACCATCTTCCTGCTTCCTTTCCGCTTCTATCATCACCTGTTGCCACTACTAAATCTCACACTAATCATTACACCACTATGCGGAGAATGCCTGCTCCTCACACTAAACATCACACTACCACGCGGAGAATGCCGCTTCTCAGGCATTCTCCAGTACGAGAAGAAGTTGCAAAGCAACTTCTTCTCGTACTAACCTTTGACCGCACCGGCTGTCAAACCTTCTACAATCTGGTTACTGAACATACAGTATACAATGATTGTCGGTATAATTGCAATCACAATCGCCGCAAACATCTGGGAATAGTTCGTATTGTACGGCCCTACAAATTTAGACAGGGAAACCGGCAATGTTTTCTTTGCATCGTCAGAAATAAATACCATCGCTAGAAGCAGTTCGTTCCAATTGGCCACAAAGGTCATCAGTCCAGTCACGAAAAGTCCCGTCTTGGAGAGCGGCAGGGCAATATGCGTAAAGGATCTGTAGATGGAACAGCCGTCAATGCAGGCCGACTCAAACAACTCGTTGGGCAGGCTCTGGAAAAAGCCCGTCATAATAAAAATCGTAATCGGCAGGGACAATGTCAGATAAGGCAATATCAATCCCACCTGGCTGTTAGTCAGATGCATCTTGGAAAATCTGGTGAATACCGGAATCAAAATACAATGCACCGGAATCATCATACCCGTCAGGAAATAGGTCATCATGGCGCCCGATAATTTCCATCTCATTCTGCCAATGGCAAAAGCCGCCATGGAACCGATTAGCAGGCAGAGAATCAAGGTAATCCCACAGACAAGCGCCGAGTTTAATGTCGCCACACCCAGTCTGCCGGCCGTCCAGGCAAACGTATAGTTCTCAAACATCAGCCGCTCCGGCAACGCCCAGGGTGAGACAAACAATGTCTTATCATCTTTTAGGGAAACATAGATTACCCATAAAAGGGGCAATAAATAAACAACTGCCAGAAGAGACAAAAATATGTATATAATCTTTGTTGAGATTTTCGATTTCTTTTTCCTTGTATTCATATTCTGCCGCCTCCTTACATCTCATAATTATCAACTTTGACAAACTTGTTGATGATAAACGTCACGATCAGACACATGATCAAAAGTATGGTGCCTATCGCACTGGCATAGCCGTATTTGAAATACTTAAAGCCCTGCTGATAAAGATGGGTTGCCAACACATCCGTCATATGGTTCGGGCCGCCCTCCGTCATGTTAAAGATCAGGTCGAAGAACTTCAGGGAACCGATAGCATTTAAGGACATCGCCGTAGCCACCATAGGGCGGATCAAAGGCAGGGTAATATAGCGGAATGCCTGTGTTTTCGTACAGCCGTCAATATAAGACGCCTCGTATAAGGTGCCGCTGATTCCTGAAATCTGCGCCATATAGAGCATCATGGACTGACCTACATACTGCCACAATGACACCGAAGCGATCACCCACATGGGAAGAATGATAAATCCTTTGGTATCCATCAGCCACAGGGGCCCTTCTATCCCAAACTGCGCCAAAATCTGGTTGATGCCCAACTTCGGCGTAAAGACAAACATCCACAAAAGTCCCAGAGCCGCCGAAGATAATACGCAGGGCAGATAATAAACGTTTTTAAAGAAGTCACGGCCCCTTTTGATATTGGTCAGGAGCGCTGCCAGGATCAGGCCTGCGATCAACTGCGTCACTACTGAGAAAACCAAGAAAAACAGCGAGTTCTTCAAGGCAATCTTCATGGTTCTGTCTATGGTAAACAGCTGTCTGTAATTTTCAAATCCAATAAACTTCGGCGCTGTCAGGGCATTATACTCACAAAACGAATAATAGACCGACTGACAGATCGGAATGAATAAAACGAATGTAAATAAGAGAAATGCCGGTGCAACAAAGATGACGATTGCCTTTTTATCCCGTAATAACTTATCCATACACACCTCCAAAATCTTAGAAAAATGCAGGATTGGATTGCTCCAATCCTGCGTAAATGTGTCATACTGCTTTTATTTGTTCCAAACGTTATTCTTGTAGAAATCTTCCAGTGATGCAAGGCCATCCTCAACAGGAGTACCCAGGTAGATGGAAACCATCGTATCATCGAAGAATGCGCCAGCTTCTGTGGTTGCCATGGACTCGTTGTAGAAACCGAAGGTGGACTTCGCATTGCCGAATACATCCATTACATACTCAAGCTGTGCAGGAGCCTTGGAAGCATCGTACTCAACTGTGGTTACAGGAATCTTACCGCCAACCTCAGCAGTATACTTCTGTGCTGTGTCGTCTGTAAAGTATTTCATGAAAGCGATAACTGCATCGGGATGAGCTGTCTTAGCGCTCATTGCAAGGCTGTCGGACTTCGCGATAACTCTTCCGTCTGTGCCAGGGAATGCGAACACACCACACTTGCTCTCGAAATCAGGATTTGCGCCGTTGATCTGTGCGATTGCCCAAGAACCCTGGATCAGCATTGCTGCTTCTTCGTTATAGAAGTTTGCAGTAGCAACATCATTGGTATCGCCTGCTGCTGTCTGCTGGAAGTACTTGGAAATCTCAACCAGTTTGTTGGTAGCGCTTACTACATTAGCATCGAGCCAGGAAGCATTGCCGCTGTCGATTGCTGCAAGGTCTACGCCTTCAGAGTCACACAGATAACCTGCTAACATGGATAAGCACCATGCAGTACCTGCAGAGATGGTAAGCGGTGTATAACCAGCTGCCTGCAGTTTGTCACAAGCATCTAACATTCCCTGCCAGTCTGTAGGCATCGTGGTAATACCTGCTGCCTCAAACATTTCTGTGTTATAGAATACGCATGCTGCCGCGATATTCAACGGTACTGCGTAAATCTTGCCGTCGTAGGTCTGCTGTGAGAAAGCACCCTCGCCGCCGTTGAAAGTATCCAGCCAACCGTCAGCCTTCAGATAATCTGTCAGATCTGCAGCCACACCGGGATCAACATATACATCCAGGTTCGGGCCAGGGCTTACGATAAAGCAGTCAGGTGTTTCGCCTGCTGCAACCAGAGCATTCAGCTTCGGATAATACTCTTCCAGGTTAGTAGTTACTACGTTGACATGATATTTGCCTTCATAGTCTTTGTTAAATCTCTCCACAGTATCTTTGTAACCGATAGAGATAAGGTCTTCCGTTGCATTTAAGTCATCCCAGAACATCCAGGTGATTTCCTCAACACCTTCACTTGCTGCCGGTGCCGCCGCATCTCCTGATGACGCTGTATCCTGACTGCCGCCATTATCAGCAGCCGGTGCTGCCGGTGCATCGCTTCCACCGCCACAGCCGACTAACATGGATGCAACCATAGCTGTGCTGAGTAAAACTGATAACACTTTCTTTTTCATGTAAAAACCTCCCTTTGCTAAATTTGTATAATCTGCATTAAAAACTGTACCGCAAAATGCAGTTTTTCGTTACAAACACAGTATACCAAAGGGTTAGTATATATTCTTTTTAATAATTGCGCTATGTATTCTAAAAATTGCTTTTATTTTATTTATTGCTATTATCATTTTGTCTTTTTTTTATATTTTTCTAAAATATTTTATGGTCATTCTGCCAAAAACATCTGTTACAACTTACATCTTTCGTAATATTTTGTACGTTTTAGGTTTGTTTTTATGTATTTTTGTGCTAATATGGAAATAAAGAAAAGCAACTTTTATAATCAAATCAGCAACTTTTAATTATTCATAGCAATTTTTAACAATTACAATCTGCAACAGGGAGTTGGGATTAAATCGAAAGAAGGGAGTTACCTATCACATGATCGAAGTACTAAACGGCATCAAAGAAACTGTCCTCTATGAGGGCATAGAAGGATTTAAGCTCCACGACAATACCAATTTTGAAGCTTATCCGGAACACTGGCATACTCCCATAGAGATTATCATGCCACTCAAAAACTATTACAACGTCTCTAATAAAACTGATTTTTTTACATTACAGGAAGGAGATCTTCTCTTTCTCAACTCCGGCGTACTTCACGGCATGCCCTCCACCATTCATGGGGAACGCCTGATCCTTCAGGTAGATTTTGCTCTTTTGCATAATGTGGCGGGAATAGAATCCACCTTGTCCACCATCCCGCAGGCGCTCCTGCTCACACCGGAAACGGCGCCCACGATCCATGGACAGCTAAAGCAGTTGATGTTGGACATCTATCAGGAGTATTACAGCGGTTCCATCCTGATCGGCGCTTCCATTTACTCTAAGCTGCTGGAGATGCTGGTATTGATTGGCCGCGAATATACCGGCCAGCGGACATCCTTTGATGCAACCTCACACAAGCAGAAAGAGCACGCAGAAAAGTTTATGAATATCTGCAATTATATTCAGGAACATTGCACGGAGGATCTGTGTCTGGATGATATTGCCCCTTGCAGGATTTAGCAAATACCATTTTACCAGACTCTTTAAAAATTTTACCGGGACTTCTTTCTATAAATATCTGAATAAGAAAAGAATAGAACACGCGGAGAAGCTTTTGGTGGATCCGGAACTATCCATCACCGAAGTCGCCCTGCAGTCAGGGTTTTCAAGCCTCTCCGCGTTCATCAGAATGTTTAAGCTGATCAAGGACTGTACGCCCACAGAATTTCGCAATCTCTACGAATATTAGAGATGCATAAATAGTCTGCAAAACTTCCCGGATTTGGTCAGGATTCCTCCCTGCGAAGATTCAGGCACATGCCTGCCGGGACACAGACTTTGTCGTATCCGACCGTCATATAAACCGGCATGGCGGTGGGATTATACAAAATCCTGCCGTCCGCCGATATCACCAAAGAACGCATGGCAGTCACATACTCATAAATTTCCATGTTTGTAGCATACCACACATCTTCCCTTCCCTGCAGCGCCTCGCAGACATGCTTGATATGTCCCCAGTTATTTTCCCGCTCAAACTCAAAACTGTGCCCCCAGATATAGAAAAGGGCCAGATTGCGGTACAGGGGTGGATTCAAGAAATCATCAATCAGTGCATCCGTCACTTTATTGTGATGACAGGTGGGATGCCACAGCATAAAATCGCTGGGCAGGTTAAAGTTCAACCGGTCCTCCACGGTTCTGGCATACACGATGCCAACCTGTCTGGCTGTCTCGATCAAACGATCGCTAAACTCCCCGAAAGGATAAGAAAATCCGCGCACGATCTTATTTGTATACCCTTCCAGCGCACGTCTGTCCTCCAACAGTTCCCGCACAGTCATTCCCTGGGACAATTCATTGAAAAAAGGATGCGTCACCGCATGACAGGCCACTTCATGGTTCGCATATAAACTCCCCACCTCTTCCCTGGTGATATACCCTTCTTCCCCCAGTGTCCCACTATTTAAGTGAAAAGTTGCCTTCATATCATACTGATCAAAAATACTCACCAGTCTTCTGTCATAGATTTGGGCATCGTCATAGCTGAACGTCACCGCCTTATCTTTTCCTTCTGGAAACCGGAATTCAATCATGTATGGATCTCTTTTTTCTGTCAATGCCATTATGTCTTCTCCTTTTTATTCTATCCGATTCTCAATTCAACGGCTCCCTGCAGAAATAACAGCTGTATCTGGTCTTCGGCATCATCGGCACCAGATTCTCCGCCGCACAGTATCCGCAGATCACACACCGGCTGCCCTGGGGAATCGGATCCCCATCCAGATGTCTTCCTGCCACCGAAAAGCCGCCCTTGGCCTCGCGCAGACGTTTCTCTTCCTCCCACTTCTCCCGGGCATGTTCCCTGGCATCTTCCGCCGCTTTTTTCGCCAGATAAGCCGTGGTGGATTCTTCTTCGTCCGTCTCCTGCGTCCTGGCGACAGGCTTCGCCTGTTGGACAGATGTGGAAACCGACGTCCTCTGTTGATTTCCATTCGGACTACCCGGCGCTCCCATTCCGACATGCGGCCAGGGTATGTTCTGTCCCCAATGTCCGCCGCGGGGATTCTGATTCTGTGGCGGGCGGCCGTTGTTCCGGTTCGTGCCGGCCGTATTCACCGTGGTGTTTGGTGTCTGAGAGCCACCCGGATTCTGGCCGTTCTTTTTCCTTTTCGCAAAATATGATACAAGCCACCATATCAAAAATATCTGAACTAATACGCCTACCATCTCTTCCTCCCACTTCCTCACATACTGTATTTTACAATCAAAAGTTCTACACTCAAGATATCGTTCATTCGTCCAGTCTTGACGGCTTCCTCCGTCTCCACGCAGTCCGTCAGTGCCTTTCGCAGATCGGCCTCCTTAAATTTGGCCGCCTGCTCCACATATTTTCTGGCGATAAATCCTGCAAGCCCCACCTTTGCGCCAATGGTATTGGCATCGCAGCCTTTATTCTTCAATTCCTTAACCTGTAAAAGCATATTGAACTGTCTGGTGATCAGATAGAGAATCCGCATAGGCGGCTCCTTTAGTGTCAGCAGGTCATAATATAGTTCCATGGCCTGTTTCTGGCGCTTTGCCGCCACCGCATTGATCATCTCAAAAATCTGGCTGCTCACCTGCCTGACACAGATTTCCTCGATATCCTGCGCCGTGACTACCTCTCTCCCCAAGCAGTAACACATGAGTTTCTCCAATTCCCCGCGGATATTCTCCATGTTTGTGCCGGTCTTTTCCAGGAAGAAATCCAGATCCCGTTCGGTAATCTTCTTATTCTCTTTTTTCAGAAATTCCAGGATCCACCGTTTTAGGACTGCCTCATCCTGGGTGTTGCACTCGATCACCCGGCCCTTTGCCTGGACCGCCTTATAGAGTTTACTCCGCTTATCTGCTGCAGGCTCCACAAACACAAAAAAAGCCGTCTGAGCCGGAGATGCCAGGTACTCCGCCAGCGGCTCCCCGCCGTGCTTGAAAAACTCGCTGTTTTCCAGCACCAGCACACGCCGCTCGGAAAGAAAGGGCATGGTCTCCGCCAGATCGATGACCTCCCCCGTCTGGATTCCCTTACCCTCAAAGTAATGCAGGTTCATGGGATCCCCGCCGTCTAAAAGGGCTGTCTTTAACCGGTCCCTGTACTGGCTGCGCAGATAGGCCTCCTCCCCACACAGCAGATAAACTTGTTTCAGTTGTCCTGTCTTGATTTCTTCGTTCAGCTTTTTCATAGTCTATACTTAGTTTAACTATGACCGCATAACATCCACTGGCTCTGCGGTCATACAGTAATCCACAAATCATTTAAAATAATCATTCTTGATAAAGATATCATCAATTGTTAACCTTCCAATCAGACGATACCCCTTGTTTATCAGGAAATTACGAAGATCCATGCTAGGTTTTAAGGTTCCTTCCCTGTTGTTTTCAATACAAAAACAGGTAATGTCTGTCTTATCAAAATCAATACCCGCAAGCACATTCATCTCATAGCCCTCAACGTCAATAAACGCCACATCGACTTTGGAAATTCCTCTTTCCTGCAATATCGTGGTCAACCGCATCTGCGGTACTTTTACGAGTCCATTTCCTCTTGAGACATCGCTCACAGCTGAATAGACATTATCTTCACTCTCTGCAAAAGAAACCTCTCCCTCTGAGTCACCAATCGCAATATTGATACATTCCGTTGTCCGGGCTTCTTTCCATTTTTCCGCCAGACTGGCAATCGGTTCAAAGGCAAGCCCTTTCCATCCACGCTTTTCAAGCAGATAAGTATTATTGATTTTAATGGGATCATTTGCACCGATATCAAGAAAAAATCCTGAATTTCTAGCATCAAAAACCATATGATAAATAAACGTATCCTGTCCGGACGCTGAATATTTCTCCGCATTTAACCTCTTTAAAATTCCATTATCATCATAAATAAAACTATTGTTGACCGCTCCTTGGGATATTTTACCTCTTAACAGCTGTTCCCTGATGGAACGGGGTAAAATAGCATATACAAAGTCAGTTGCTTTGCTCATGGTTCTCCTCCTGCTTTACAAAATATAATTTTTCTTTATAACTATATCATATACATCTTGTGACTGTAAATAAAAAGCCAACAAAACACAGGATAAGATAACGGAAGCATAGCACTGCCTTACTGCGTCAACACCTCCACAATCTCCGGAAATTTCCAGGTCTTATTCTCCCGGTCTATCAGGCCGTAAGCCCCACAGTCCCACCAGATGCAGGACACCCCGAAACGGTCGGCCTGCATCTTATAATATTTCGTCCACTCCACGCGTTCCTTTGTATTTCCCTTATCCACGCAGCCAAACTCCGTCAGAATCACCGGAATGCCTTGTTCCACGAACAACCCATTCATCTCCTGAAAAGCGGTGAGAACCTGCTCTCTGGTGTCCGGCGTATCCCAGGCCGTATCACCGTCCTCCCTCTGGCAAAAGCTGTAAGGAGTATACATGTGGATGGAGACGATCAACCTGTCATCATCCGGTAAGATCAATCCCTGCATGGATTCTGTCTCGCTGTTCGTAGCGTAAGGACCTACCAGCAGATACCGTTTCCGATTGCCGCCGCCCGCACTCCGGAT
Source organism: uncultured Lachnospiraceae bacterium (assembly GCA_946554445.1). Taxonomy (GTDB): domain Bacteria; phylum Bacillota; class Clostridia; order Lachnospirales; family Lachnospiraceae; genus UBA3282. The sequence continues at coordinate 43,145 of CAMNSD010000004.1, forward strand.
TGTTTCCACAAATGCCCGGTTCAAATCATTGACCATGACACGCATCTCTTCTGTACCGGAAGTCCACTCATAGGAACTGCCCCGCAATCTCGGCTCATTCATCGCCTCAAACAAAAGTCTCTCGTCATATTCTCTAAACCGTCCAGCAATCTGTTCCCAGACCGTCACAAACTCCTGATTGATCTCCTCCTTACGCTCTATCTTAAGGTCCAGCCACTCTTCATGATGAAGATCCAGAATCACATACAAATCGGCTGCCAGCGCCATATCCACCACTTCCTGCACGCGGTCCATCCAGACAGGCGCGATCCGATATTCCTCATCCAAATGATCTTCCCAAGTGACCGGAATGCGCACGGTGCCAAAACCCGCCTCTTTCATGACACGGAAGAGTTCTGCATCCGCCCTGGGATTGCCCCAGAAAGTCTCGTATTCCAGATCATCCGCGTCCGACCGGTAATCCCTAAGCCCCGTGGAATCCAGGGTATTTCCCAGATTGATTCCCGGCCCCATCTCTTTGACAAAGCGAATCGCCCGTGTCCGCTCCGCCAGTAAAAAGCCGCAGGCCGCCACAGCGCCAATCACAGCAATGCCTAAAACTCCCCATACCCATTGTCTTTTTCCACTCATCGCAGCAATCCTATCTCGTCAAATTCTCCCGTCTTTCTGGTTCTTGTCGTTCTGGTCTCCTGCTGTCCCGGTTTTCTGCTCTTCTCCATCATCCAGTCGAGCAGTTCATCCCGCTTTCGCTTATCATATAAGATGGCCTTATAATTGAGCACATGATATAATCGCAGTCCTTTGCGGATATCCGCCTCATACTGGCAGTTGAAGACAATATCGTCCCGCAAGGCCAGCTGCCGAAACTGTGGCCCATCATCTTCTTCCACCGTCAGACACACATAATTAAAATCAAATACATGCACTGTCTCTGTCTCTTCATTTCGACAGGGAACCCGATCATCCACCACCACACGGGGATAGTTTCTCTTCTGATAAAAAGGCGGCGTAACCCGCTTTTGCAGATTCAGTTTCAAATCTTCAAAACTGCCACTGTCCTTCTTGATCTCCATCGGCACCGTGGGAATCCTGTCATAGAGAATCCCCAGAAGATCATCATAACTGCCGTTTAAATCCGTGACCTTCATGGCATATTGCCATTCCTCATCCCTCTGGCTCACATGCACGACCGTGGCAAACATATCCACATGGTAATCGTCCGTGTCCAACAGAATCTCCACATCCGTATCTTCCTCAAAGAAATACGGCTTATCCAGCACGATGGATATCCCGGTCTCCGAGGCGTCCTTGGTCATGCCCGTATACTCTTCTCCCTGGTATCTCACCCTGCAGGGCATCCGCACCATCACCCGCTCCGTCTTCCGGTAGGGAATCCGTCCGTCCACAAAGAACAGGGACATCACAAGCAGGAACAGATTATATACCAACCAGAACAGCACCACGATGGGACCAAAAGAACCACTGTCGAGCATGATCAGGATACATCTGACAATGCCCCAGACCGAGAGCACGATCAAGATCAGGAAGGGAATGGAATAGAGGAAATTCTTACCCTTTTCGTTCTTCTGTCCACTCTTATTTGTGACCTTGAATTTCTTCATGGAAATGCCCACCGTCTCAAATAACACCGGTAAAAGCATATAGGGAAACAGCACCGTCTCATAGATACTGGTCCACTTAGTAGAGCGGATATTGCGGCTCAACATCCTCAGGCTGACATTACTGCTGATATACATGGGCAACCAGAACAGCAGCACCTGCGGCAGCGTACATTTAAACACCATAAACCCAAAGGTAGCATACAAGATTGGGGACATGATATAAATCAGTCTCTTCAAGGGCGCATACCAGTACCAGATGGAAGCCCAGTAATTCATCTTCTGGGCAAAGTTAAGTTCCGACGCGGTGAAAATATGCATCTTCCTGCCCGTGGCAATAACGCCTCTGGCCCACCGTGTCCTCTGCTGCACCAGATCCTTTAAATCCTGGGGTGATAAACCGGAAGCTAACGGCTCCGCCACACCTAGGCTCACATACTGTTTCTTCTCGATCAGAATACCGGTGGCAAAGTCCTCCGTGATCGCACCGGTATAGAATCCGCCGATGGCCTCCAGCGCTTCCCTGGACAACACCGTGTTGGAACCGCCGTAGATCACGCTGTTGGTCTTGGTACGCGCCACCTGGATATCTTTATAGAAATAATCCTGTTCATTGGGAATCCGAGACTCCGAATACAGATTGAACTGGAACAGGTCCAGATTATAAAAACTCTGGGGAGACTGTAGGAATCCCAGTTTGATCTGATCTTCCTCTTTCCTGCCCTGATTGCGAAGTTCGGCGTCCACGAAATAGGGAATCGTCTTCATCAGGAAATTGCTTCTGGGAATCATATCCGCGTCAAACGTGACCACATAAGGAGAATCTGAATGAGCCAGCGCATTGTTCAGGTTCCCGGCCTTAGCGCCCTCATGGTCTTCCCGGTCCAGATAATTGACTCCCATCCTCTGAGTTAGCGCTTTCATCTCCGGCCGATGCCCGTCATCACACAGATAAATATGGACTTTCTGCGGATCCGGGTATTTCATCCTGGTGCAGCCCCGGATTGTCTTGTAGAGAAGTTCTGTCTCCTCGCTGTAGGTGGCAATAAAGACGTCCACATGGGGAAACAGTTCTTCCGGCACATCTTTAGGGAAAGGATACCCTTCCACCGAGTACATATTGGCATAATGGATAAACGCCTCCACCATTCCCAGGATTTCCACCACCAAAAGGGCAATACCGGCCACCACCGACACAATCCCGTATTCGAAGGGAATCGTAAAAAACAATCTCCACACCAGATAGGCAATGGTGCAGAACATATTTAACAAAAACCAGCCCTTTCCTTTCCAGTCATGAAAAAAGCCGCGCAGATAAGAACCCAACGTCACATTATCCTGTGTCATACCTAGTCCTCCTTAAAAAAGTTGAAGGCGTCTTCATTGATATTATAGGGATAAATCTCCATAATGATGTAGTCGAACTCATTTTCCTTCACATAGGTCTCAATGTCCAGCATGTGGGATTCCTCCAAGGACCATATGGCATCGATCTGTCCGCACATGGGCGCCAGGAACACAATCATCGGGGAGAAGTAGGAATCCCGGATGGCAAATATCCGGCACCCGTCGGGATTGTCTTCATTGATGATCCGCTCATAGGGCCGCAGGCCGTTGAGATACAGGGAATACTGGGAATCGCTGTAGATATCCTTATGCTCCAAAAGAACCCCCGTATCCATCAGGGATTCTTCCGTGATTCCCTGGAAATGCTGTGTCTGATCCGTCACACCCATACATACCCTGTCATAGTGATTCTCAAACTTGGGCCACAGAGCCTCGAAATCTTCCAAGCCGCTGAAATTCGCTCCGGTCTTACGCCCCATGGAACCAAGCATCCCCTTGCGGTACACCACGCTCTCATACTGGGCTGGATTCATATAGTAATCATTCGGATCCAGATCCGCCCCGAATTTTTCCTCCATCTGTTCCACCAGGACCTGGGTGGCTGCAAACGCGGCAGGAATTGTCCAGTGGTGATCCGTCTTAAAGAACGCATCCTGCACCGACAAAGTCTCATTCGGGATATACTTTCTGCAGTCCACCGTCTCCACCCCGTAACGGTTTAAATAAAACAGCATCTCATCCACGATATTGTCCGGGTTATTGATCGGCATTCCCGTGCGGAACCTGGTCTCCCCGCGCACGTACTTGCCCGGTGTCACAAAGAACAAGACCTTCGTCCCGTTAGGCTCCACCCAGTCCTGCAAACGCTTAAGCCTTTTGGCATACTCTTCCATATCATTGGTATCTTCCCGGAAAAAGGAGGCATAGTGCAGATAGCCGTCCTCATCCTTGATATAACTGAAATTATTAAACTCCCGCTTGTCCAGAAGCACCTGGATATAGGAATAGGTCTCAATAAACTCCATCCGACCGTACATGGAAGCAATGATGCTCTCATCCAGCCCGGCCACCGTGCGGGAAATCGTCTGCGGAGCCGTCTTAAGCGTCATGCCTTCCGCCAGACTGCCGCGCACTGCTTCCACCCACTTCCCGGCGCCGTACCAGGCGTTCAAGCCTGCATAGCCAAACACTACGATCAGGAATAAAACCGCAAAAATGTTTTTACGCAGTATATAGTTTTTCGCCGGATCATCCTTCCTGTCCACAAGTCCACCCCGCTAAAAATTAAAGTAAATAAACGGATTATAGGTGCCGCTGGCCAGATAAGCCACGCACACCGTCAAAAGCGCCATCAGGCCGATGGGATAACACAGGGTACATACCCTGCTGATCCCCGATCTGGGATTCCGATACAGAATCTCATTCATATTTCTGGCTATGGGCATGGAGAACAGAATCCCCAGCACAATAAAGACCAGATTCTCCCGAATCAGCATCACCGCCAGATCACTGTAAAAGCCATTGTTATTGACGCCCAGCATATTCATGAAAAACCGCCCGGCCTGATAGAGATTCTCCGCCCGGAATACCACCCAGAGCGCATTGACCACCATCAGGGTATAAAAATGTTTCCAAAATTTATGTTTCATCTTGGCCGGATACTCAAAAAACCGTTCCGCCAGCTGAAAGACAAAATACATCAGTCCCCAGAAAATAAAAGTCCAGTTGGCCCCGTGCCAAATACCTGTCAGGATCCATACCACCAACATGTTGCGCACCATAAAGTCCTGATTCTTCACACGGCTTCCACCCAGCGGGAAATATACGTACTCCCGGAACCAGTCCGTCAGGGAAATATGCCATCTTTTCCAAAAATCCGAAATGGACTCGGCAATATAGGGATAATTAAAGTTTTCCGGAAATTTAAAGCCAAAACATAGTCCCAGCCCGATAGCCATATCGGAGTAGGCCGAAAAATCATAATAAATCTGCAGCGAATATGCGATACTGCCAAGCCAGGCTAACATCGCCGGGATCGCCATTCTCTCCGTCCCAATCATGGACCACTGGAACACATTGTCTGCTATGCCCGCAAAGCAGTTGGACAACAGAATCTTCTTGCCAAGCCCTACCGTGAATCTGCTGATTCCCATGGAAAACATATCAAAGCTGGATCTTCTGTGACGGATCTGCTCCGCAATGGAATTATACTGGATGATTGGTCCGGCGATCAGCTGCGGAAAGAACGCAATGTACAGTCCCACATAAAAAGGATTCTCCGCCTTCACTGTCCCCCGGTACACGTCCACCACATAGGACATAGCCTGGAAGGTAAAGAATGAGATACCGATCGGCAGCGGCAAAGACACCGGCGTAAGTCCCATGGTCTCCATCACAAACCCCAGGTATTTAAACACAAACAAGGTCGCAATGTTTAAGACCACTGCGAGAAACAATATTATTTTTTTACTGCTTTTTCCGGTCGAAATACTAATCAGTCCCGCCAGCAGCGAATTGACCAGTATGGAGGCGATCATCAGCAGTACATACAAAGGCTCTCCCCAGGCATAAAAGACCAGGCTTGCCAGCAGAAGAATCACATTCTGACATGCCCTGGAGAAGAAAAACGTATAGTACAAAATAAGGACCACCGGAAAAAACACAAACAAAAATACGACACTCGAAAAGAGCATATGATATCCCCTTTCTGACAGTCAGCGCTTCTTTCTGTATTTCAGATAACTGCCCACAAAAAAGATAAGCAGTATCACACAAACAATCCTGATTCCATTGATCACAAGAGGATTCCCCAGCGCAGACAAGAAATAATCCCGTTCCTGCACTGCCTCCTCGGCGATTTTATGAGTCAACAGCATACCGCATCTTACCCCTTTCTGATGATCATGACGGACGGCATGAAAAACAACAGCATGATGATAACCAGGAACAGTTCGTTCTCATTGCGGATGGAAGTATCATAGACCGTGCTTCTCTCCAGAATACGAAGTTCCGTCTCCATGGCTCTTCCATGCTTGTACAGATACACTTTGATATTATAAATTTCCTGGTCATAGTTATCGTTAAAACGGCTGACCAGCACATTGTCATCGTCCAGATAATCCATCAGATAATAATTATGCCAGTTCAGTCCGGAGTCGTCATAATAGTCCGCCGCCCAGCGATACCACTCTCGTTCTCTGGCGGAACGTATATAAGTAGTCGTCTCATCAATTACATCGCAGATGTGGTCATGGGAGAGGGTATCTTTGCGGAGCACGGCGTACCGGGACTGTAATAAATCCACAAAACGCTTATCTTTCGTAAAACGCTCATAAAAGGGACGCTCCTGAAACGCCATGGTCTCCGTCTCCATCTCCTCCTTGGCGTAATTGTTCATCGCCTGGTCAAAATCCCACACCGGTCCCACCTTCAAGGGCTCCCCGGAATTTTTATACATATAAGTAGAATGCATTCCCGCATCATAGTTGCCAAAATATTCATTCAGTAAGAAATAATCTACAAAGGAATTGATATCGATGTATCTGTCGTAGGTGCCAAATACTTTTTCCTCCTCAGAATAGATCACCCGCTCAATTTGTGAAAAATCTTCCTCAATATAGCGCCTGGCCCGATCCGTTATCCTGGTTTCAGACGGATACTTCAGCCCAATCCATTCCTCGGAAATACCGGATAATCTGCCGTAAGTATCCAACATCATATCAAAATGGGTAAACCTGTCCCTTCTGACAATGTAACTGGTATAGAGGTTTTTTTCCTGAAACTGGTCGATGGGAATCCGGTTGACATCCCTCGTCACAGTCTCCATCATCAGATAAAGCCCCTGGTACACATATCTGTCCCCCTCCTGTATGACGACTTCGCAGAACTGGCTGTCTGGCGACACCTCAGACACCTCGGAACTGATCCGGTACGCCAGATAATTGCGGATCATGCTTTTATCGGCCATGCTACCGTTCAAGATCCAGCTGTCATGGGCTCCCATGCCCAGCACATCCACAGGATTCTCCAGCCCCTCCGGCGTCTGTAGTTTCAGAAGATACTGTACCTTATCAAAATTGTACGAGGTATGCCCTCTCTTTTTGATCAGCAGGTCACTCTGAGCTGCCGGCCGGTCCGATATGCAGTTGTCAAACGCTCCCCCGTCTATGATGCTGATATGTCCTTTGATATAAGGCTCCTCCCCGGTGAGATATTCCTGATTATCCTGCGCATCAAATCCTTTATAATCCGCAAGTTCCTTCTCCATAGAGAGGATAATGATGGGCAGATTGCTGTGGAACCCTTCCTGCACTGTAAAGTCCTCATCTAGATACTGAAGCGGATCCTCCACATAAGGATCAGACGGCAGGTCAAAATAGGTGTTCTTATTGACAGCCTTATTCTGAGATTCCACATATCCCCGCCAGAAACTAAACCCTATCGTCACCGGAATCAACAAGACACACGCACCAAGCAGACAGATTCTCCTGTGTCTGTGCGGCATAACCCTATCTCCTATTGGTTAATCTCATCATCCTGTCTGACCAAGCTGACCGTGGTCACGCCCTCAATGCCAGACAGATTCCTTACCAGTTTTCCATTCTTCTTCTCCGACTTTGCAAGCTGTTTATCTGATATCTCATAAATAAACTCCTCCGTCTGCGTCCCGGCCACATGGTTGTGCACCCGCAGCGCCGCCCTGCCGCCAAAGAGTTCATCCATATGTTTCTCTATCTCTTCCCCGGCCTTGGCCTCCCCGTTCACGATCACCATGATACGCTCATTGTTACGGATAAAACCGAACAAAATCAGAAACGCAAAGATCAGGGCGGAGCCCAGCCCGGCAATCAGATAATCCGAGACGCCGCAGCAAATACCCACCGCTATGCCCCAGAAAATATAGGCCGTATCCCGCGGATCCTTGATAGCCGTCCGAAAACGGACAATAGACAGGGCGCCCACCATTCCTAAAGAAAGCGCGATATTGTTGCCAATCACATTCATCACCAGGGTGGTCACCAACGTCAGCATCACAATAGAAACGTTAAACCGTTCACTGTATACCGGCCCGGAATGTGACACCTTATAGGAAACGTAAATCAGACAGGCAATCACTGCCGCCGCCACAAAATTGATGATCACATCCATAATCGTCAGGCCGTTAGTGGTATTCAGCAGACTGTTATAAAGAACTTCTTTCATTTCTTTTCCTCCATTTATATTCTTCCTCTTTTGGATATCATTCTCGCCCTGCAATATTTACTGTTGGAACAACGCGTCTTATCGCAGTGGTTCAATTCATTTTTCAGACAACTCAATAAAAATCCCGTATACTTGACCTCCATCGTCACCGCCCCGGGCGGGCTGACCGGATATAGGGCAGGGCTTTCTGCAAAGATATCAAAATCCGCTTCGCTGGCGCGCAGATTCTGGTCAAAGGTAATCCGCGTGTCGTTGTGGTCCAGAATATAAGCAAACCGGTCGTACTCCACCACACATTTGGGCCTGTAACACCGGGCACATAAAAAAGCATACAACCACTTCGCCAGGCTTTCCGGCCGTGCAAGCAGGAATCGATAATCGCCGCTTATCATCCGCATGGACTCCTCCCGGTCCAGTGTCAAGGATCGCTTGCGCTGAAAGGCATCTGTCTTTTCCTTGATCTCCAGCTTGGCTGTCTGCACATCCGCCCCGTAAACCCGCAGCCGTATCTTCTGCCGCTCGTCATACCCGTCTACCTTCTGCTCAAAATCCGAGTCGTAGGGCGTATCAAAATAGAGGGACCTCACCAGATATCCCGCCTCGCCGTTGTGGGAATCCGGCTCCATATAGATTCCCAGGCGTCTCTTCATGCTCGCCGTCTCGATCAGTCCAATATCGTATTTGATTTCTTTTCTGGTCACATCAAGCACACGCCGTCCCTGCCTTTCTGCTATCCGTCAATCATGGCTGCTTGCTGCCGCTTTGACTGCCGTTGTTGCTTCTGTTCCTACCACTGCTGCCGCTTCCGTCCCTTCCATTACTGCCGCTGTTCCTGCCAACGTTGTCGCAGCCATTGCTCTATCCTCCGATTTGTTCCCATCAAATTCAGCGCGCGACAGTTTCAGCAGATCATCATAGGATTTGAACCGCACCTGTTTTTTCCGTTTTGCATTTTGGAAGATAAGCCCGAACGTCAGGCAGACAATGGCAATCAGGGACGAAAGGATTCCGTCACGCCAAATCATATAATAGATTGTCAGACCAAGGATCAACGCTCCCAGAGGCGCCGCCAAAAGATAGGTACGCTTGCCCAATGCATTTCTGATTCCCAGCCTGTCCAGAATAAACCCGAAGATAATATCCAAAAAATACACGAAACAGACGCCCACAAAGGTGAGCGTGACTGTCAGAATCATTCTTAGCACAAAATTTCCCGTCAGGGGTTCCACCAGAAGATAACCGCCATAACACGATGCGGTCCCAATCCCCATAAACAGGATTGTCCTGAAAAACTTATATCCCCAAAAACAAAAGAGGATACCCACGACCAAAAGAAGGATCATTCCTGAAAAAGCCAAGACTTCCCTCGAAAATACCAGTTCCCCCTGCCACTTCGGCACATGCAATACCAATTTCCCCACTTTGCTTCCCCTTTACCCCACAGGTTTAGCTACATGTTGTACGCAAAAAACCTCCTGATTCAAGTAAATGCTTTCCCTGTCAAAATATTTACTAGTATTTTACCATTTACAGGAAAATTATTCAATATCTTGCAGAATAATCAGTTAACTCGTGTCGTATCTGCCCGTTCACTCACAAATATCTGAAGTGCTCTCTCCACTATGGCATATATACCCTCTCCCCTTCACTCTTCCAAGTATTCCTCCACATAGACCTTGCCACCCTTAACCCTGACTGTCACCGCGCCGCTTATAGGCGTCTGGTAAGTGCGACATCCCGCCGCCGCAAACCTCTCCAGCGTCTCCGGGTGGGGATGACCGTAAGAATTATTCCGCCCGGCGGAAATCAGAGCAATCTGTGGATTGACCAGTTTCACAAATTCTACCGGCGTGGAGTTCCTCGATCCGTGATGGGCCACTTTCAGCATGGAGACATTTGATATGCCGCTTTCTCGAATCTTCTCCATCACCAATCTCTCTCCCTCCCCCTCCAAATCTCCTGTAAAAAGTGCCGTAAATACTCCAAAACGCAGATAAAGGACGGTAGAATAGACATTGGCATCCTCGCTGGCATAGTTCTTCCCAGGATGCATACAAGTTAACATAACTTCCCCATTTTCTATTTTCTGGCCCGCATGGATATACTGCACAGGAATCCCCGCCTCCCAGGCCAGTGATTCCAGCATATGATATTCCTCGTGCCTACACTCCCCCGCTACATCCGGCAGAACCAGACAGCCAATTCCAATGCCGTGTTCCCCATAGGTTTCCAGCATCCCCTGAATACCGTTTATGTGATCGCTGTCCGGATGGGTGACAAAAACTGCGTCCAGATGTCGCACGCCTTTGTATTTCAGGAAAGGCAGTATCTGATATGTCTCCACCTCCTTCTGCGTGGAACTGCCGCCGTCAATCAGGTAGTGGCTGCCTGCGCCGTCCGTCAAATAAATACAGTCCCCCTGTCCCACATCCAGCGCCGTAACCTCAAATCCCTGCGGCAGCCGCACTGTCAACACACATACCGCCAGCAGGACAACCGTCCAAAACTGCCATTTCTTCATCCGCTCATAAAACAGCGCCAGACCTGCTAACAATAGAATGAATAAAGTGATCTGCCAAACAGCCGGCGATCCTGTAATCCATTGGTGTCCGGGCAGGGATAGACATAAATCGCAACACTTTTCATAGAACCACAGCAGACAGACGCCCGGCCTGGCCAAATACTTACCCAGCGGCAGCATCAAAGAAGCTATTGCCATCACTGCAATACCATCTGTCAAAATCAACGACATACAGGGAATCACCAGCAGATTTAATAGAACGGAGTAAGGCGGAAACTCACTGTAGAATGCACAATATACCGGCAGAGTCGAAAGCGAGACACCAATCCCCGTAAAGAATGCCCGGACCAGGCGGTTATCGGTAAACCGATGCGCCTCTACCGCCGGCACAAGCAGGCCGATGCCGCAGATAGCGCCAAACGAAAAGAGAAAACCGCTGTGTGTCAAATAGAGGGGCTGCTGTATCAGGATGGACAGCGCAGCCACCGTCATGGCCGTCAGCATATCATAGGTGCGTCCAAACAGCCCTGCCGCCAGATGAAAACCGAACATCACAAGCGCCCGAATGATGGATACACCCATGCCTGTCATCGTCCCGTAGCAATACATCCATGCAATTGATAATATTATGTTAACCATATTTGGGACATGTAGTTTCCGAAGTACTTTATACAATCCCATACCAAGAATGGAGAGATGAAGCCCGCTGATGGCCAGGATATGGATGATGCCGTTTTGTTGATACAGACTTTTAATATCCGTGTCAAGCATTCCCTTCTCCCCCAAAAGCATGGCGCGCATAATTTCCGCCTCCTTGGGCGGATAACCCGCCTTCAAAAGCAGCGCCAGATATTCTTTCAAGCGATACAAATTTTCCCGGAAGCGGTCGCAGCCCCTGCTCTTTGCCAGACATCTGCTTCCCGTCAGCCTGCCCTGTTTGCCCATAATATGGTAATAATTGGCGCTGTCGAACTCTCCAGGGTTTGTGGCATGGGTAAAAGCCCGGAATTTTCCTTCTATCACCACATAGCTTCCCATGGCGGGCTCCTCATCTTCCTCCCAATAGCATAGAACTCCCGTAATCCGCCCTGCATCCGCTCGCTGCAGTCTCTCTCTGTTTTCCTCACAATATGTCTCTATTCCTGATGTTCCTGTTTCCACTGGGAATCCTGCCAGAAAATATTTTGGCTGATTTGTGTCAGAATCTGATATGATCTGTGTCAGACTGGCTGTTTGATCCGGTTTTAGAACAATGACCTGTTCCAAAGATACCATGAGGACTTCCTTTCCTCCTGTCAGCCTGTATTCTTTCCATCCCACTCGTCCTACAGCCGCGACGCTCTCCTCATTAAAAGGCACATCGGCCGACGCAACGCGCCTGGTCCATGGGATGCCTATCATCATTGCCGCCACAAATGCCAGTCCCAACAGGCATAAGTGTCTGCGCATGCCGTATCATCTCCTTTTTATTTTAGTTTACATAATTATAGATGACCTACTCCACTGTCAGTAAATCCAGATTTCTCTCAAACACGTTATTTAAACTTATATTCTCACGGTACGAAATATTGGTCTCTCCGTTGATGGCAATCTGCACTTTATTGACATTGGACAACTCTACCAGAGAATTGGTGATAGAATAAATCGTCACCTCTGAAGTCACGTTGTAGGGCTGGTTCTGAAAAGTCTCATCTAGGTTTACATAACAAATTCCATCTTTCACTGTAACGCTCACAATTTTGGCCGCCGGATTGATCGTCGGATAAGATCCCTCAGATTTCGGTCCCTCTATCAGCTTCTCCACCACCAGCTTCTCCAGGGAAATATTACTGTTATACACCACGTTTCTCTGGTTCTCTTCCACCAGACAATCCCCTGCTTCATTCGCAAAATACAAACGGAGGTTTACTTTCTCGTAAGCATTGATCTCATTACCCGCATTCTCGATAAAGGTATCCGCCGTCATGATACCCACCGCCGTACCGTTACTGTCTGTAAGCGGTTCTCCCGCTACCGTAAAAGTAATACGTTCCACACCGGGAATCTGCACCAGCGTCCTGACGATTGCCGCACGGATTAAGATTTCCTTCGTTCCCCATAATTCTTTATACTTTTCATCAAAATCCACCGTCAAAAGACCACTGTCCAGTACATGCCCGCTGATGGAAAACTCTTCCGACAAGGGTGCCTGATATTCCATCTTCTCCGACTTTGTCTGCAGCTGAGCAGTCAATTCTGAAAACAATACTTCCGTATCCTCAGCTTCTGTCACATACTGACGATTGACTATCTTCGTCTCATCATTGTTTACATAATATATATCATAGACCGTCCCGACCTGTACCTGTTCCTCTCTCCCGCAGGCCACAAGCGCCACTATCATGCCCAAAATTGTCATGCAGAAGAAAAACTTACTCAATTTACTCATTGTTTCCTCACATTTCCTCACATTTATGCCAGACTTTAGACCGCAATATACGTCAACGGAATCTTCACCGTAAAATCCGTTCCCTCGCCCTCGGTGCTCTGTACCTTAATGGTCCCCCGATGCTTGAGGATCGCGCTCTTTGTAATGGCCAGTCCAAGTCCTGTACCGCCAATTTCCCTGGAACGGGATTTATCTACCCGGTAGAAACGTTCATAGATATTCTCCAGCGCATCCTCTGGAATCCCAATGCCGGAATCCTCCACTTTCAGAGTAAAGAACTGGTGGTCCGCATCCAACGTCACCTTCACGAAACCATGTTCCTTATTATATTTGATGGCGTTCTCCACCAGATTGGAGATTGCCTGAGTGATCTTGACTTCATCCACCGTCGCCGTCACAGGGCGTATGCTCTCATAAACCAGCTGTACATCCCGTTTCATGGCGATGGGCCGCAGTCTTTTCATGATCAGTTCCACAAGTTCGTTCATATCCACCTGAGAGATATTCAGATCCGTTGCCGTTCTGTCCATCTTGACCAGGGACAAAAGATCGCTGATGATCTTGTCCTCCCGCTCTATCTCCGCCGCAATATCGCCCATAAACTCCTGGTATACCTCCAAAGGCACATCCTTCTGGGTAATCAAGGAATCCGCAAGCACCTTCATGGAAGTAATCGGTGTCTTCAATTCATGGGATACATTGGACACAAACTCCTGTCTGGAATCGTCCAGCATTTTCATCCGCCCCAGCACCCGGTTAAAGGCATCCCCGATCTGTTCCGTCTCCCGGCAGTCCGTCACGGAAATCGGATCGTTGGTATATCCCGCCTGCACCTGGTCCAGGGCCACAATAATCTTTTTAAAAGGCTCAAAGAGAATTTGGGAGACCAGCACAACACACACAAGAATCGCCAGACTCACCAGGGCTTCCACTACCAGCGCCTGTCTGTTTAAGCTGTCCATGGTGGCTATGATACTGTCGTTGGAAGCGCTCACCAGCATAACGCCGCGAACCACATCAAACTTTTCTCCCGCATTCTTGTCCGCCGGCATCTGCAATGACTCCGTAATGGGAATCGTCATCTCAATATAACCGTTCTCCCGGTCATATTTACTGGCACCCTCTCCCTTGAGACAACGGATCACTTCTTCCGAGATGATGGTCTTGCCCTCGCTGATGCCGTAAGTATCCTTGACAATCTTAAGATCGCTGTTGATGATAAGAACACGTCCGTCATATAAATTGGACAGCTGTTCCAGTTCCGCATTGATCACTTCCGAAGAAGTATCCTGCAGATACGCATAAGTAATCAGGTGATTGGCCAGAATTTTAAGCTGCGTGGAAATGTCAGAGGTCCTGACATTGACCGCACGCTGCTCATAATTGTTTAAGATTGCATACCGCATGACAAAACAGGGAATCAGTCCCACGATAAGCATGATCAGAAAGATTCGTACTTTCAGACTTCTAAAGATTTTTAATTCACGTAATTTATTCTTAAGCAAAGTAATATCCCACACCCCACTTGGTCCGCACATATGCGGGTTCTCCCGGTACTTCCTCTATCTTTTCCCGCAGTCTCCTGATATGTACGTCCACCGTTCTCACATCTCCCGGATAATCGCTCCCCCACACCAGTTTTAACAAGTTTTCCCTGCCATAAACCTTGCCCGGATTCTTGATCAAAAGTTCCAGAAGTTCATACTCCTTGGCCGTCAGGTTAATCTCCTTATTCTTGATATAAACCCGTCTGCCCTCGCAGTCAAGACGCATGTCTCCACGCTCCACCACCCTGGATTCTTCCTTCTTGGCGCTCTTCCGGTTGGTCCTGCGCATAATCGCCTTGATCCTGGCCTTTACTTCCAGAATATTAAAGGGTTTGGTGATATAATCGTCCGCACCGTACTCAAGCCCCAGGATCTTATCCATATCTTCTCCCTTGGCTGTCAGCATGAGAATCGGTACATTAGAAAACTCACGGATCTGCTGACATACCTCAAATCCGGTCATCTTAGGTAACATCACATCTAACAGAACCATGTCGTACTGATTCTGTCTGGCAAGTTCCAGGGCCTCTTCCCCGTCATAGGCGCAGTCCACTTCCATACCGTCCTGCTCTAGACTGAAACGGATTCCCTTCACGATCAATTTTTCATCATCCACCACTAAAACTCTCTGTGCCATTCCAATTCCCTGCCTTATTTTACCCTGATGCTGTCTTTTATTTTTTCGTATGTACCCTCTTTGATACCGCTTACCTGCATGATATCTTCCGGGCTCTTAAAACCGCCTTGTTTTTCCCTATAGGAGACAATGGCCGCCGCCCTGGTGGCCCCGATTCCCGGAATCTTACAGAGGTCCTCTACGGTCGCCGTATTGATGTTGATCCTGCCGTCATCCACTGCAGTCTGTCCTGACACTGCGCCCTCTGAACCGTCTGCAAAACCAACGCCTTCCTGTGTCACAATCCCAATCTGTACACTGCCCTCCGCCACCTGCCGTCCGGTTCCCTCTTCGGAGGATTGCTGCCCCTTCATGTCCTTTGGACTGACCAGAGCCGCCTCTTCCTTCGTGGGAATCACCAGCTTGGCCCCATCCGGCAGTTCTTGTGCTTGGTTTACATAACTTTCTTCCGCATTTTCTGCAAAACCGCCCGCCGCCTGCACAGCCTCATACACCCTGCTGCCTGCCGCCAGCTCATAAACCCCCGGCGATATCACAGCCCCACAGACATGTACATAAAGCGGTTCTTCTTCTATGTAAGCCGGAGCGCCGGGCCTTGCTAACTCTCCGGCATCTTCCGTATCTTGTCCTGTCGCTGACGCACTCTCCTGCCCCATACCCTGACCATCATCTTTCCCTGACACAGATATCTGCGCCGTTTCCACCGTTTCCGCGGAACTTTCCTGGAACTGTGCCGGTCCTTCCTCTGTCAATAGGATGAGTTCGTCTTTCTTCGTACAACCGTACAAAATACACAGGCTGTACAGGCATACCATAGCCATGACAGCCAGCCTTTTTCTGATAAATGATAATTTCTTTCTGTTTCGCATAGTTTCCTTTCCGGGCTCCACACCCTCAAGGAAGTTCCCGCTATGCACCGTATTTTTATTGTAAAGTAAATTGCGCCCTATGTCCACTTAAAAATAATGATTCCTACAATTGCCACACCCATTCCCACCATCTTACGCACTTCCAACGGCTGCTTTTCCACTCCGAAAAGACCAAAAAGTTCAATCAGATAAGCCACAGCCAACTGTGCAACGACGATTAGCATGACCGCCCGCGCAGGTCCCAGCAGATCCATGCCCTTAATCACGGTATAAGTAATGAAAGCGCCGATCGTACCGCCCAAAAGCATATATTTAGGCTCTACTTTGAACAGGGCGCCAAAAGAAGAACGGTCCGTCACAAGCCAGGCCGCCAGACAGACCAAAAGCGCGGTAAACTGCACGAAAGCGTTGGCCACCCAGATACTGGATGCCTTTGTCACTTGTGTGTTAAAAACGCCCTGCACGCTCATCAGCGCGCCAGACAATAAGGCAATCAAAAATCCAAACATGATATCTCCATTCTGAAGCCCCACGCCGCCATGCAGCGTAAATCTTCCTTTTTTCCAAAATAAGACAAGACAGTGAACACCGTCTTGTCTTATCATTTCCATCTTGTCTATAATTATTCTTCCTCGGCACTATTCTTCGCCGCTTTCCTCTTCCATCTCCCCGGTATCTTCCTCTTCTCCTTCTTCCACCGGTTCCGGCACATCTATATACTCTTCCGTGTACGCTTCTCCCAGCACCTGGGCCATGATCTGCTCCGAAAGGTTTTTCAGAGAATCATTGGCGTCATCCCCCGTCCAGATCTTGGCAAAGGCAATTTCCAGTTCCACCCAGAAATTACTGGTCTCAATCAATTTCGGCATGGGAACGGAATTTTGATATTCTTCCAGAAAAGCCGCCGCGTTGGGGTTATCATAAGTGCCGCCGCCCGCATACACAGGCAGTTTCCCGGTTCTTCCATAAAGATCGTCCGTGGCATATTCTGTCAGATAGACTGCAAAATCATTGGCCATCTGTTTTTTGGTGGAATACCCGTTGACCGCCACACACTGCGTCACCGACAGAGAAGAAGACTGCAGCTGCTCACTCACATCAGGCAGCATGGACATCCCGTAATCATAGGTAAATTCTCCCTCGTTCACCGCATTCTCAATCTTAGAAAGTGCATCCGACGTGGCCACCGTGTACACAATCTTACCTTCCATGAAATCCTGCAGAACGCCGTCGTAGCTTATCTCTTTCGTATCAATGGAAAAGAATTGGTTCAAATGCTGATACACCCACAGGCAGCGGATTGCCTC
Organism: uncultured Lachnospiraceae bacterium; assembly: GCA_946554445.1. GTDB lineage: Bacteria > Bacillota > Clostridia > Lachnospirales > Lachnospiraceae > UBA3282. The sequence goes on from CAMNSD010000004.1 coordinate 60,622, forward strand.
TTCATTGTATATATGAATAGAATCCGAACGGTCGCCATCCGCGCCGCCCACATCAATATATTTTCCCACAAAGAAATAATTATAAAAGATATCCGACACATCCCACTTGAAGACGGCCTCCACCTGTTCCGGCGCGTCATACACATCCGCAAAAGCAAGAATATCATCAATCGTCTGTGGCAATGCCTCTTCCATCTTGGCTTCCACCGCCGCCTGGGAAATATCTACCGCTTCCGTTTCTCCTGACGCTTCTTCCTCCACATCGCCGTTATCCGCCTGCTCCTGAGATTCTTCCGCCATTTCCTGGTCTCTTTGCGCCTCAAGCTGTGCCCGGGCCCAATCTTCCAGATAGGTTTTATTATACAAAAAACAACTGGTCTCAAAATAGAAAGGATACCCTATCTGCTTATCATGATAAGTCACCGCCCGGACAGCCGTCTCAGGCATAATCTCTTCCATGGGAAGAACGCCCTGGGGCATCTTGACTTCCGATGCCAGCCCTGCTAGATAGGCTTTCTCTAGGGAGTCATTGCTGACAATATACAGATCCGGCACTTCCTCCGTCTGCAAAGACGCCTGATTGATCGTCTCCAAATACTCAAGCCCCGACGTATAGACCGGCACCACCCGAACATCATCCTGATATTCACTGTAAGACACTGCCACACTGTTCAGATAATCTGTCAGGGCTTCGTCTGTATACCACAGATATAAAGTATCCCTATGTCCAAAGAGAGTTTCTTCCTCTACTTCCGTCTCTTCCTCCTGCTGTACCGTCATGCCAAGCTTACCCACACCGTACAGACCAGCGGCAAGCAGTACCACCGCCAGAATCATCGCCAATCTTCTTTTCAGAGTCACTGCTGTTCTCCTTCTATCTCCCTGATGCACGCACGCAAAATCGCTGTCATCTCATCCACATGTTCCTCTCTGATGATCAGAGGCGGCACGAAACGGATGATATCCGTCCCCGCATTGATGAGTACCAAACCCTTATCCATTGCCCGTTTAATGATATCCCCCACAGGCCGGTCAAAGACAAGCCCCTGTAACAGCCCCACACCGCGTCTTTCCTTGACACAGGCAAATTCCGCCGCCAGTTCATCCAGTCGGTCAGCCAGATACGCGCCCGTCCTATTGACATTGGCAAGCACGTCCTCTTTTGCAAACAATTCGATAACCTTGCAGATAGCCGCACAGGCCAGGGGATTGCCCCCGTAAGTCGTACCGTGGTCACCCGCCACAAGAGAATGGGCTCCCACCTTTTCTGTCATCAAAAAAGCGCCCACCGGCACACCGCATCCCAGCGCCTTAGCCGTAGTCATTACATCAGGTTTCACCCCGAACCGCTGCCAGGCGTACATGGCGCCGGTACGTCCCATGCCGCACTGAATCTCATCCAGGATCATCAGGATGTCCCGCTCATCGCAAAGCGCCCTGACTTGACGCATAAATTCTTCCGTGGCCGGATAAATGCCACCCTCCCCCTGCACAGTCTCAAAGAGGATGGCACAGGTCTTGTCCGTCACCTGGGACGCCACGCTGTCAAAGTCATTTAAATCGGCAAACTTGATATGACCGATCATCGGCTCGAAGGCATCCCTGTAATGGGGATTACCGGTGACCGACAACGCTCCCATGGTCCGTCCGTGGAAAGAATGGTTCATGGCAATGATCTCATGGTCCGCAGTACCGTCCTTCAAATAAGCATATTTCCGCGCCGTCTTGATGGCGCCCTCAACGGCTTCCGCCCCGCTGTTGGTAAAGAATACCCTGTCCATGCCAGAAATCTCTTTCAACTTCTTCGCCGCCTCGATGGCTGGCAGGTTATAATAATAATTGGAGGTATGGATAATTTTGTCAATCTGCGCCTTTAAGGCATCATTGTATTCTTTATTTTGATACCCTAAGGCAAAGACTGCAATACCAGACACAAAATCCAGGTATCTTTTCCCATCCATATCATAGAGATATACGCCCTCTCCCTTCTCAAAAACCACCTGATAGCGGTTATATGTGTGTAAAAGGGCTTTCTCCGCTTCTTCTATATAGGCCTGCATTGTACTACTCATGTCGTTCTCCATTCCTTGCAGCTTTCTATGATGTCATTCCCCGTTCCAAAGTCTGCATCCTCTTTCTGCCTGTTCTCTTCTCTATATTCCCCCATGCGTGCCAATCCCGTCATCATCTGCAATGATAGCGGTTCCGATACCCTGATTCGTAAAGATTTCCAGAAGCAGGCAATGGGCAATCCGCCCGTCCAGAATATGGACTCTTCCTACGCCTTCCCGGATGGCCTCCGTACAATTGTGCAGTTTAGGCAGCATGCCGCCGCCGATGAAACCGCCCTCGATCAATTCCTCCGCCTGGGATGCTGTCAATCGTGATATAAAACTCGATTTGTCGTTAATATCCTTATACAGTCCTTCAATATCTGTCAGGAATACCAGCTTATCCGCTCCCACCGCCTTAGCAATGGCGCAGGCCGCATCGTCCGCATTGATATTGTAAGTCTGGAACTGATCGTCCAAACCGATCGGCGCCACAATGGGAAGGAAGTCTTTTTCCAGAAGATCGTATAGAACCTTCGGATCCACATGGGTGATATCGCCCACATAACCGATGTCCTCACCCTCAAAATATTTCTTATCGCAGGTCAGCAGTCCGCCGTCCTTGCCGCTGACACCCACAGCCCTGACACCCAGTTCGCTGACCATGCGCACCAGATTCTTATTAACCTTGTTGAGGACCATCTCTGCAATCTCCATGGTCTCATCGTCCGTCACCCGAAGACCGCCCACAAACCTGGCCTCCTTGCCCACCTTGCCTACCCAGCGGCTGATCTCCTTGCCGCCCCCATGCACAATAATGGGCTTAAAGCCTACCAGCTTTAAGAGCGTCACATCTTTGATCACATTGCGCTGCAGTTCCTCGTTGCTCATGGCACTGCCGCCGTACTTGACCACGATGATCTTGCGGTTAAATTTCTGAATATAAGGGAGCGCCTCGATTAAGACCTCCGCTTTTTCCAGGATCTTGTTCATCTCCTGCTGTTCCATTTTGTTTCCTCTTTTCTGTCTTTGTTCTTAACTGCGGTAGTCCGCGTTAATCTTCACATAATCGTAGGTCAGATCGCATCCCCAGGCAGCGGCGCTCTCCTCGCCCCGCTTCATGTCCACGATCACCCGCACTTCCGGCGCCGAGAGAATCTTCGTGGCCGCTTCCTCATCATAATCCGTCAGCATGCCGTTCTGACAAATCTGCATCCTGTCTTCATCGCTCTCGCAGAAAATATCCACCTGCTCCGGATCAAAGTCCACCCCGGCATAACCGAGCGCGCACATGATCCGTCCCACATTAGCGTCATGTCCGTAAATCATAGCCTTCGTGAGACTGGAACAGACCACGGATTTACTCAAAGTCCGGGCCTCCTGTTTGGTGGCCGCATGAATGACTTTCGTCTCAAACAGTGCGGTGGCGCCTTCCCCATCCCCAGCCATCTTCTTAGCCAGCGTTGTATTTATATAATTAAGGGCCTCCCTAAATTTATCATAATCTTCATTTTTCTCAGTAATCTCCGGATTCCCCGCCAGGCCGTTGGCCAACACAATCAGGGTATCATTGGTGGAAGTATCTCCATCCACCGAAATCATATTGAAGGTATCTACCACATCCTCCCGCAGAGCCTCCTGCAGAAGTTCCTTGGAAATAGCCAAATCCGTGGTTACAAATCCCAGCATGGTACACATATTGGGATGAATCATCCCGGAACCCTTGCACATACCTCCCACGATAACCTTTTTACCGCCTATCTCAATCTCCACCGCTGCCTGCTTGGGTACAGTATCCGTGGTCATCATGGCTTCCACCGCCGCCTGTCCGGCCTCCAAGGTGTCCGCCTTCACAGCCGCTAGTTTCTCCACGCCGGCCATAATCTTGTCCACCGGAAGCTGCCACCCAATGACGCCCGTGGATGCTACCAGCACCGAATCCTCCGGAATATCCAATACCTGGGCCGCCTTCGCCGCAGTCTGTCTGCAGCAGTCATATCCCTGCTTCCCCGTACAGGCGTTGGCAATCCCAGCGTTGACAATGACCGCCTGAGCATAAGGGGAATGCTCCACCACTTCCTTATCCCAGAGCACCGGCGCCGCCTTTACCACATTGCTGGTAAAAACACCCGCCGCCTTGCAGGGCACCCGGCTGTAGACCATGGACATGTCCTTCCTGTTCTGATATTTGATTGCCGCCTCCACGCCGGCTGCCTCAAACCCCAAAGCCGCCGTGACACCGCCTTCTATAATTTTCATAAGAATCCTACTCCTCCATACGCATTTCCAAACTAACACACCATCCATCAATATACATCAAATCCACTGTCAATGCAACTCACGATATCCTCTTCTATCCAAGTTCTTCCCCCAGCACCTTCTCCAACTCCGTCACCATAGTATCCACAACAGAAACTGCCGCCGGATCCCTATACATATTCTGCATCAATGCCCTGATATTCCTCTCAAAATTATCCGGCAGCACCCGGCACTCCTTCACGCAGATCTCCAAAAGCCGCTTCTCTCCGGGATGAAGTTTCTCATTCATGGCAAAGATCACATCAAAATAAGACGCCAGGAACTTATTTACCTCCTGGTTGATGCTGATCAAATCTCCCCGCCTCATAGCCTTGTTGATCTGGAAAAGATACGCACCCATGCCATATTTGATCAATTTCATATTATGGCTGATGACATTCTGTTTGAGTGCCTGAGGATATCTTACCACATACTTCTGCTTGGCCGCCGCCAGACGCCCACCCTTATCATAGGCAATGCGTCCGATCAACAGGCTGTGCCACATACAGGTGGTATAACCGTCCCGGGCCTTATGCTCTTCCACCACTTCCCTGATACCTAATAAGAACTCGTCCAGATTGCGGTAGATGATGTTCAGCTGTATCCCATCTTCCATGATACAGCTGTCCGTATACTCCCGGTAACAATTTCCCAGTTCCATGCTGCTGCTGTATTTCTGCAGCACAGCCTTTCTGACCGCTTCGAGAACCGGCTCTTTCCAGTAAACATAGACGTCATAGTTCGAATATGCATCGTTTTTCTTAAGGGCGCGCGAACCGCCGATCGCCATCGCCTCTATCTGCGCAAATCTCGCATATTCATTGAAAATATCCTGTACCATACTCTTTTGCTCCCGGTGCTATTTTGTCAGAATCTCCTCCCACGCGCTCTCTTTAAATCCCGGAAATACCCCCTTATCGCTCACAAGAAGCGGTCTCTTGACCAACATTCCGTCCGTGGCAAGAAGCGCAAGCTGTTCCTCATTACTCATATCCGGAAGTTTATCTTTCAGTCCCATCTCTTTATAGAGCAGTCCGCTGGTATTAAAAAAGCGCTTCAGAGGCAGCCCACTCTTTTCCTGCCAGCTTCTCAGTTCATCCAAACTCGGATTTTCCTCCTTGATCGGGCGGCCCTCATAGGCAATGCCCTTTGCTTCCAGCCATTTTAAGGCTTTCTGGCAGGTGGAACATTTCGCATAATAAAGTACTATGGGTGTCATATCTGATTCCTCCCTATTCAACCTTGCCATCATTTTATCAGGACTTTCCAGCTTAATGCAATCGTTATTCTATAAAAAAGTAATTTTACCCGTCTACCCTTCCTTGACCATATTGTCCAGAAAGATCATATTATTGACCGTAATCTCCGCCCGCCACCAGTTCTTGCTGACCGCCCAGGCCTGAGGATACTCTTCCCAGTCCCAAGTCACTGTGTATCCGCCGTCCGGCATCTGCGTTTTCCTGATAAACTCGCACTCGCACTGCACCGCCTCACGATTCTTTTCGTAGAAAATAGACTCCTTTTTCTGGAAAAACTGGGACGGTTTACAGACATAGCTGTTCTCCCAACTGGAAACATCCTTCGTAATGGTCGCAGACACCAATTCCTGCAAAAGCGCCGTCAGCCGTTCCATCTCAAAACATTCACAAAGACCTGCCCCGATGATGTCTTCCCGCAGCTGTATAAAACAGGACAACACATGCATATCCTGTGGGTCGCCAATCTTAAACAGTTCCTCTATCGCATTCTGTGCGATCCGAAGCGCCGTCTTTCCAAAAGTACATTCCGCACCCGCATATCGCAGCACAAATCCGGCCAGGGAAGCCGTTGGATTATAACGGTTTCCAAACAGATAATCGTCCGTCTCCTGCTGCCAGGGCGCCCTGGGATAAGTCCACCAAGGTGCATGGGGATAGTCGTTATTCGTCGGTATGACATTACTCCACTTTTCCCCATCAAAATCTACTGTCTGTTCTAAATAGCGCAGCATCTCCCGAATCATCGGATTGGCATTATGTAAACCTCCAATCTCCCGCAATGCCACCGTTGCCCGCCATACCTGCATAGGGGAAGAATTAGGATTCATGCAATCCTCTTCCAAACCATGCCCAAAACCGCCATCTTCATTCTGGTAAACAGACAAGGCCGCCGTCACCTCCTGGGCGCTGCCCTGTTCAAAATGATACCGCCATCTCGCCACATCCAGCTGGCGGGCATTACGGTATACAAACTTCCTTGCTTTTTCAAAAACTTCTCTGTCCTGTTCTCTCATGATTGGGAATCCTCCTTGTCAAACTAGTATGTTTTTCTCATCTTATAGCAGCTTCCCAATCCTGTCTTGTTAAAAAGCGACAGTTTTTCTGGCCAGGGCACATGCCTGTGGGATCGTCATCCCGTGATAACGCTTAAATTCTCGCATAAGATGAGCCTGGTCCGTATATTGTAACAGGCAGACTTCATCCATGACCTGTCTGCCAGATGCCGTAAGGATATCCCGCCAGAGATTCTGATAGCGCACCAGCGATGCGAACCTTTTGGGCGAAATGCCCATATTTTCCTGGAAAACACGCTGTATCTGCCTGTCGCTCACATGAATGTCCCGCGCAAGCTCATGTATCCGCAGGGCGCCCCGCTGCGAAAGAATCTCCGCCACGGCTTCCATGAAGATCGTATCTTCCCGCCGTAAATCCATTCTTCCAAGCAAAGCTACCTCCGCCAGTCTCACCCGCTCCTCTATCGCCGCCGTCTCCCACAATTTCTGCCCCAGTTCACGTACCAGCCAGGAATAATAGATTGATGCATCCCCACAGAAATTCCTGCATGCCCGCATGGGTTCCTCCGAGAAAAGGACCGCGCTCCAGGCATAGAAACGAATGCCAAAAATGGATAAATGTAAACGTCCCACTGGACTGTCACTACTGAGTACCGCCCTGTCATCCATGCCGCAGAACCCGCTATATAGCTGATTATTCGTATAATCGCACGTAAATATGATATCCATACAGGTATCCGGCACCACCACATTCTGTTCTGTTACGCCGGTCTCTTGCAGATAGATATCTTTACTTCCCCAAAAACAACGGATGTAGGGCTTTAGCGCCGCACAGGGCTCCATCTCCACATAAGTCTCGCTGCGTTGATATGGCGTTGCCGTAAGGGGCCTATAATTATTAAAGTATTTCAATTATTTATCCTCCCGCATCACAGACTGCCGCCGGTATACCCACACCAGACACAGGCACAAGAACACATCCGCCAGAATCCAGGCCAGGACCTCTCCCCAGAAGACTCCCGCCCGGCCAATCTTTTTTGTCAGCAAAAAGGCGCATCCCACCCGCATAGCCAGCTGCAGGAAACTGGAACACATGGGCAGCAACGTATTGCCCATGCCCTGCACGCAGGCTCTTATGATATAGAGCAGATACAAAAGCCAGAAAAAAGCTGCCAGTATCCTAAGAAACGTACAGCCAATCTCCAACGTCTCCGCCAGAATGCTTTCCTCTCCCGACAGAAAACAGGCAAGAATCAGCCTGCCAAAGGTTAACATAACAAATGACATAATCCCTGAAGTCACAAGTCCCAGCACACAGGCGGCGCCAAGTCCCTTTTTCACTCTTCCATAGTCGCCCGCTCCCGCGTTCTGTCCTGTGTAGGACACCACCGCATAACTGTAAGAGACTGCCGCCGTCTCCAATAATCCGTACAGTTTATTGGCCGCCGTAAAACCTGCCACAAAAATCGTTCCGAAACTGTTGATCACTGACTGCACTGCCACGCCGCCGAGTCCTGTGATTACATTCTGCATACCCATTGGGATTCCCAGCTTAAGAAGCCGCCAGAACCTTTCCGGCTGAAATTTATAATCTTCCCGTCCAGGCATCGTATATCCTCCTGTCTTGACCGCCCACAGACAATATCCTGCCGCTAACAGCTGCGACAACAAAGTGGCAAACGCAGCTCCGAACACTCCCAGATGTAAAATCACCACGAATAAAAAATCCAGGACCATATTACAGACCGCCGCTAAGGAAACCGCCACAAGCGGCGTCCGGCTGTCCCCCACCGCCCGCAGATACGCCGCCAGCATATTATAACAGAAAGAAATACAGACTCCGCCATAGAGTGTCCGCAGGTAGGTCTGCGCCATCCCCATCGTATCCTGCGGCGTGTGAAGCAAGCGCAAAATCGGTTTACATAACATCAATCCAGCTGCCGTAAATAGAATACCAAGAATCAGACACAGGCAGATACTATCGCCCATATCTTCTTGCAATCCCTTCTCATCATGACTGCCAAACCGCCCCGCCATGCTAATGGAAAATCCCTGGGTGATTCCCTGTACACACCCAAACATAACAAACACCAGCCACTCTGTTGCTCCCAGAGCCGCCAGTGCCGTCACACCCAAATATTTTCCCACGATCATCGTGTCCACAAAAGTATATAACTGCTGAAACACATTGCCGATCATCAAAGAGAAAGCAAAGCCGAATAACAGGGCAAACGGATTGCCCCTGGTCATGTCCTTCGCACCTTTCATATCATCCTTAAACCCGCTCTCTCCTGCTATTCAGCAGGCGCTTCGGCATTGACTGCCGCTTCCATGCCCTCCGGCATCTCTACATTCGTCTCCGCATTCTCAGCGGCCTCTCTGGGATCATCGTATTTCTTCTCTTCCTCTTCACCCCAGAGAGAATCCCATTCTTTATGTTTCTTATCCATGTTCATGGCCGCCATCTCTTTGGCCATCTGATAAATCTCCATATTGAAATCCATCAGCTTCTTTTCATCCTGAGCAGGCACCCTGTCGCCCCGGCTGATCCTTCTGGCGATTTCCAGACACTTGGCCATCTCCTCGCCGTACTCTTTCATGGCATCGCCCTGCTGCTTGGCTGCCACGCTGTTAAAGATACCCATTTCCTGATTGGCCAGATCCTCAAGAACTTTCTCGTTTTTCTTAATCTGTCCGGAAAGGGCGTCTATCTGCCCCTGCAGTTCCTTCTCTCTTGCCAGATACTCCTCCGACAATTCAAACGTTACCCCAAGCTGCTCACTTTTCTCCTGGGCTTTCTCCATCCTTTTGCGGTTTTCTTCCCGCTGTTTGACATAGTCGCTGCGCTGCCCTCTTAAGAGGCCCAGCTGCTGCCTGTAGGCTTTCTGCGCTTCCCCAATCTTCATGCTATCACTTCCTTATGATGATAAGGCACTTCCCTGTGCCTGTGCTGTTTATGAATATCCCGTTTCGTATGTTTTCCTGACGGGGTATTCCATTGCCTATGCTTATATATAGATATCGGCATATTCCATGGATTTCTACAGGTTAAATGGGGGATTGCTTATCACAACCTGCTTTATCGCCATCTGCGGTTTAGCTGTCCATAAGTTCTTCCGTTTTATAAGTTGTGTACCCTTCATAATAATAACTGTAGTCTATCCCCTTGATATAAATTTCCCGGTCATTTATTTTATCCGTAAGGGCATTTTTCAGAAGGTATTTTATCTCAATATCCTTAATCGGGCTTCTCTCCATTGCCAGCAGGTAATCCTCTTTATCAATCCGGCTCCAGTCAACCACCACATGAAGCTCCTGACACAGGATCAAATCCAGCCAGATTCTTGTGGCTCTGCCGTTTCCTTCCCGGAATGGATGCGCAACATTCATCTCCACATACTTCTCGATAATTTCATCAAAGGTCGACTGCGGCATCTTTTCAATATTTCGAAGCGCTTCCTGCAAATAAGCCACCGGCGCAAACCTAAAATTCCCCTTGGCAATATTGACTTCCCTGACTTGTCCCGCAAAATCGTAGATTTCTGCAAACAAGTATCTGTGTATCTGTAAAAGACTGTCCAACGTACCTGGCTGGAGAGTTCGTAAATATCCGCTTTCAAAAAGCTGCGCCGCCCTTCGCTTGCTCATTTTCTCTTCTGTGCGGGCAAGTTCAGCAGAATCTGTTATATGAAATTTATTTTCAAGTGCCATAATATCCTGTCCTCTCTGGCTGATATTTTTCCAAATCAATTTATAGCATTTTATGATAAAACGCTACGGCGCCACGGATTTCTTCTTCGGTGGGATGCCCTTTGGCGATACCGCCAATCAACTTGAACGGGCCATAGGTATCGTAACCCTTACATCCATAGCTTCCCATCACCTTCGCGCCGTTTGCTTCCAGTGTCTTGGTAATATTTTTCACATATCCATCGCTGGGATTCCCACAGGTATAGAGAAGAAAGACATTCACATCTCTAGGTATTTTTGTGGCAAAGTTTTCTGTACGCTTGTAAAATTTTCCATAGGCAATCCCTGCGGCAAGACCAACCATATCATAATCTGACAGGTCTATGGCCTCTGCATTCTCAATGCTGACAACATCCACATTTTGCTCTGCCGCAATTGCCTCCACAAGTTTCTTCGTATTCCCATGATGAGTGGATTCATAAATGATGATCGTTCTCATAAAATGTGCCTCCTGTCATTCCAAACAGCTTGAAAGATACAACGCTTCTAAATTTTCATGATAACTATGATATAATAGTATCGTTCTATGGCATCAAAATCAACAAAAAGATAAATTACCCTTTTCTTTTATGCATTCAATATAACACTTACCACCGTTTGGATTTAACAGGATAAGCAATAGAAATAATTGTACCGCGTAATTACATCACAGCCAGCATCAAGCTCTCTCCGACAAAACAAACCACACAAAATCGGGCATACCACCTGGCGCAAAGCTATACTACAATTACAGCAACAGCAAAGGAGACAGACCATGGAATGGATGAAGGCAATCGGAGACGCCGTAGATTACATCGAGACACATATCACAGAAGATATTGACACGGATGCCGTGGCCAGACATGTCTGCATTTCACCCTTTTATTTTCAGAAAGGCTTCAGTATGCTCTGCGGCTACACCGTTGCGGAATATATCCGGAACCGCAGGCTGGCCCTGGCAGGAGGGGAACTGATTGCAGGCAATGTGAAAATTATCGATCTCGCTCTCAAATACGGTTATGATTCCCCCGATAGTTTTACGAAAGCCTTTACCCGGTTCCACGGCATCACCCCTTCTATGGCGCGCAAGGAAGGCATAATGTTAAAGTCCTTTGCCCCGCTGAAACTGACAATCTCTTTGAAAGGTGGTTATCTGATGGATTACAAGATTACGAAAAAAGAAAGTTTCACGGTACTGGGTTTTTCCCGCACTTTTGTCTACGAAAATGCCAACCGTGACTGCCCTGCTTTTTGGCAGGAACATTACGCCCAGGGCCGCGGACGGTATGTACACGGCATGTTTGGTGTGAACATTGACTGTTTTATGGGACATGAAAGTTTTGAATATCTGATTGCAGATCCCTACAATCCAGCCATGGATATCCCGGAAGGCTTCGTGGTAAAGACCATTCCCGCCTTCACCTGGGCAGTCTTTCCTTGTATCGGCCCTGCGCCGGATACCATGCAAAACATCAACACCAGAATCTTCTCCGAGTGGCTCCCCGCCTTAAAAGAATATGAACTGGCGGCAGGTTACTGCATCGAAATGTATGACAATCCGGAAAAATACCCGGAAGGGACTTTGGATGTAAATTATCACGCGGAAATCTGGTTCCCCGTTACTAAGAAATAATCATAGAAAAGCCCTCGAACCTGTTCTTCACAGTCCCGAGGGCTTTTCTTCTGGTTATTTGAGATCCATTATCCTTTCATAGATAAGATTTCCTGAATAGTATAATCTGGCTGTTCATATTTCTCTTTCGTATAATCGCCAGTACCTCCATTGTCAAATTCCTCTAAATATCTTGCCATTCCAATCGGGCCAAGCGCTTTTACTAATGCTTCTGTCCCCATTCTCCTAATGTCACTTGGTTTTGCTATTTTAATCTTCTTTGTTGTCATTATCAAATACCTCCATCACATATTCAATCGGATTCTTCACATCTACCTTACAAAATATTTTTTTACAATTACGCAAAAATTTCATATCCGTTGTTAAAAGAATCTCTGCCCCTGCTTCTGCACTCGCCAGATGCAAGCTGTCAAATGCCCTGATATTAGATATTTGCATTATTTCTTTTGCCCTATCTTCTATTTTTTCATCTAATTCTTTCGTATTTGAAATCAGTGCCTTGTATACCCCTTCCACATTTCCCCGTTTTTCAGGACTAACAATTTTTGATATTTCTATATCCAATATGTCCGAACCAATAATTTCATCTTCCCCTTCATAGGCTTTCTGCATAATAATCAAAATTGCTTCCCGTTCCAAATAATTTTTAATATTTGATCTATCATCAAACAAACGGTTATAACAACAATTATCCAAATAAATTTTCAATAAAAACCACCCCCTATGTATCTCTTTTCAGCAAGAGGCTACTAACTCACCGATATCTGTTTGTATTATAACAAAGATGCTATTAATTTATGATACCCTAAAATCATCAAAATGGTCAACAACCTTTGAGATCCATTATCCTCTATCATTTTGCGGCTCTTTTTCTTTCCTGCGCAACATAATCACAACCACTGCCGTCACCACCGCTATCAGAATCAGCCAGATAAAGCAACAGATTCCAAAGAATGTGGGGCAGATATGGCAAAGTTCGCATTTTAGACTGCCGCCTGCTTCTGTTGTATCTATCTCCGTGTATGCGATGGCATAGCTTGAGAACCGGTCTGTGCCAATCGTGATAGTTCCAGGCACATCATCCATGTCATTCATAAAGGCATACGCCTCTTCGTGGGCACGGATAATATAAAATTCTCTGCCATCACTTAGCAGTCTTTCAGGAATACCAATCACCACTTCTATCGGTTCATCCGCCTCGGTAATAGGATTCCAATCGTCCTCTCCAATCTTGATAAACATGGAGATGTCAATATACATGCCAAGTTCAAGCCCCGGCACCTTTTTCTGATACTCCTCAATGCCTTTTTCTATTAGCGCTTTATCCTGCTCTGGCACCTGATTGGAAATGTCTTTTACGTCAATTCTAATCTCCACGGTTTCGCCGTTATTCACAAGTTCCAACTGTTCCGGCATCAAAACCGCATTTGCTACAGCAATGGTATCTGTCACGCCTGCAGTATATTCCTGTTCCGCACAGACTACCGTTACAATAACCGCACCGCTGCCCACTTGTAAGGCCGTACTCGTTTCAGTCATGCCTTCCACATTTCCTATTGTCACAGGTTCGCCGGATATGACAAGCTCTCCGTTATCTACGGATACCGTAACAGTCTGCTCTCCGCCCTGTCCCGGCTGCTCGTTCTCTGTTTCGGACGATTTCATAACAGGTTCTTGTGTTCCAGTATCTTCCTGCCCTTGCTTATCCGCCGATGTGTCTGCCTGCTGCCCCTGTTGATCGTCCGGCATACCCGCCGCTTGCGATTGCTTCAGCTGAGTCTGATTCGTCGGATTCGTCTGGACTGTCGGCTGTGGTGTGTCTGCGGGAGGCGTGACCGCTGCCGTAGGTCGTGTGACTACCGGTGTACTAGTATTATTGTTGTTCCCTGGTGCATTATTGTCATCATTACCACCATCCTCATCCCCATTATTATCATTCCCGCCGCTTCCGCTGATATCATCTTTGTTGCTGCTTCCTCCACTGTTCCCACCGCCGGATGGAGGGAGTTTGTCCACAAACCGGATCACAATACTGGCCGAAGTCTGGCCTGTTGCCCACGGTGGCAGTTCCACGGTTCCGTTTATCGTTTCTTCACCAAGCGTCCCGCCAAAGTCCCCTCCTATGGAACTTGTATCCCATGTGACTGTCCGTTTTTCTGTTCTCGCCGTATATCCTGTTCCCGTGTAGGCCACTGTGAACTGTGCGGGAAGCCATGCGCCCACTTCCTGCGCTGTATAGCCGCCCTCCCTCTGTTTCTGTAACAGTGTATTCGGGTTCCGGACGGATGCAGTCACCGGTCTTACGGTCAGGATAACCTCACAATTCTTACCCCCGGCAGAAGCGGTATAGTGGTACGCCGCACCCTTTCGTACAAAACTGTCTGCTGTGGTAAATGATGCCTCCTGTACGACTGCCTTTGTCTGATTATCATAAACTGTCTGCACATTACAGTGGTCTTTCAGGTATGCTGTGAGCGCTGCCTGGTTTTCGTTTGCAGCATCATCCGCATAGACTGTCAGACTGCCTGGCTGTGTGGTAATCCCGGTAACGGCACGTTTCTTAAACTCCACGGCAATCTGCACGCTTGATGCATCATCCGGTATGGTATAGAGGTACTTCCATTTTCCTTTCCCGTCTCCTTCATCCCAAGTCATCCCGGAACCTTCGGCATCGGGTGTTCCCACTCCGGGTATGATTTCTTTTCCGTCTACTTTGATGACCGGAGTGTATTCTTCCCCGTAGGTTCCGGTAAAGGTTACTGTTTTACCGTCTACATCGGGCGCATCCGGCTTGAGTACAGTATTTCCAGGCTGCCCTGCGCCTTCGCCCGTAACATTTGGTTCTTCTATCGTCACATAAGTGCGCACTTCAACTTTTGCAGACTCTGAAGCAAAATTGTTTCCCGTTGCTTTCTTCCTTACATAAAGTTCATACTCTTTATTCGGATCAAGTCCCGTAAATGCCCCGCTCTCATTTACTTGATCTACATTTTTCCAGTCAGGCTCTGCGCCTTCCGGCAGGCTCCCTTTTTCCACAAGGATATATTCTTCCCCTGCAGCCGGGCCTATTATCGTTACCGTAGTATCGGTCACCACCGTCTGTTTCGGCGCGGGCGCAGCGGGCCTGCCCGGAATATCTATTTTAACGCTGTCGCTGGCAGGAGTCGTCTCCCCGCCCTCCGTCTTTTGCGGATAGCGTATATAAATGGACGTTCCCGGTTCCATTGGCAGAGAGCCGTCTGCTTCCGGCTGTATCTTACTTCCCGACGGATCATCTGGATTCGTATAAACTTCCACTTCCCCAATACCCGCAGGCAGCTTTACGACCTCTTTCTCGCGGTCTATCGTAATATCATGAATCGTAATCTCCGGCGCCTTCTGCAGGGAGATAAAGCTGACCGCCTTTACATCAGACAGATTCCCGGCGGCATCTTCCAGTACTACATAGACTTTGTGGCTTTCTCCTGACGTAAGTCCTGTCAGGGCAAAGGCATTGGACGAACCGCCTATGATATTTTCTTTTACATTGCCATTTTGGGCGCCTTTCTCCACTACTTCCTGTGCATTGGGCGCTGTCACTGGATCCACTAGCCAATATACCTTACCGCCCTCTGAGGGAATAAAGGTGATATCCGCGCCCTCCTGCGTGTGGTTTATAGCCGCAGGGCCCTGGTTGAAAGCAGGCCGCCCGGTATCGCATTTCACCGTGACTGTCTGCCACCCGCTCTCATTACCCGCATTATCCGCCGCTTTTACATAATAGGTGTGTGTACCATCGGTATCTACGGATATGATAAACGTTTTTTCATACACAGGAGAAGCACCAGGCAATCCTGACACCGTCTGCTCTGCGCCGTTTTCTCCGTCTTTCCAGACGATCCGGGCAAGGCCGCCGGAAAGAACGGCCGTATTCTTGTCATCTTTATCATCCGTCACGATCACTGTGACAGAAATCGCCGCGTTATACCAGCCGTTTTCATTGGGTGTCGGCGTATCGGGCAGGTTGATGGTCACTACAGGCGCATAATCCTCCGCGATGACTTTACCGCCGTCTGTTGTAAGACTTACCTGCGTGATATTGCCGGCCCTGTCCTTAGCCGTCAGCCGAATCGTACCGGTAAACTCCCTGTTCAGGGCAATCTCGTAATAACCGCTCTTCGCCCCAATCGTCTGAGTCTGCGGTTCGCCGCTGTCAGGAACTGCCGTATAAGTCACTTCCCCAACCCCAGAGCCGGTATCTGTTATATCATTTTCTGGTATATGGATTATCATACTCTTTTTGCCGATAATCCAGTGCCAGACGTTTTTTGAGCCATCTGTCACCGTCATGTTGGAAAGATCGATCACCGGCGGCGTTTTATCCAGCTTATAAGGAAATTCCGTCTGATAGATATTTCCGTTTTCGTCTTTGACATAAATGGTCTTTGTGCTGCCCTCCGTTCCTGTTTCATCCGCAATGATAACGGCAGTATTCCCTATCCCCGCGGGCGTCTCGCCCACACTGCTGCCGCCCTTGGGGCTAAAGGTGATGTCGGAACTATACCACTCCTCCACGGGCGCAGGATTGACCGCAACATAATCCGCCAGGCTCTTGTCGGCGGGAAGCGGTCTGTATTGGATTGTAAACGCCTGACCGGCTGTGCCCTTGTAATTGCCTTTTCCTTCCACTGTAACTGTGGCTGTGCCCGCATTGGTGTTATTTTGATAGGTAACGGTATAATCTGTGTCTTTGGTCAGGGTATAGAGACCGTCTTTGACCGTCACAGCTGGCATGATGACACTACCGGTATAATAGTACGGCCCGGCAGGTACGACTACCATGCTGTCTGTCAGCGTTTTGGGTACAATCTGAAAAGCTGCCGTCCTGGTGCCGGTATAGTTGCCATTTCCCGTAAGGGTTATTGTATAAGTTCCGGCGGCTGTCCCCTTGTTGCCGCTTATGGCGTAATCCGTTCCTTCGGTCAGCGTCAGTGTCTTTGCGCCCGCCGTAATGGTGACACTGTTTATGCCCTTTGTCTGTTCTAACCCTGTGTAGGTCAGAGCCGTGCTATCTAAGGCGACCGTTGCACCGCTTATGTTACAGGCATCGATCTTTACCTGTGCAGATCCCGTCACGGTATTATAATTCTCTCTTGTTATTTGATAATACACGGTATACGTGCCGATATTGGTATAGCCAGGATTGGTTGTCAACGTATAGCTCCCGGATGCCGTTTCCCTGTATTTCACAGTCGCTCCTGCGGGAGCATTCACCGTAATCCCATGGGCCGCCGCATCATAAGTGCCTGTGTAACCGCTTGCCGTCACGCCCGTCATATCCGCCTTCGTAATTTCAAAGGTGACAGCCGCCGTCTTGCCGCCAATGGTCAGTTTCGCCGTGGCGGTTCCGGCATTGGTATTATTGGTATAACGAATCTTTGTATCGTCCGGCTGATCCGCGCCGGTTCCCGCCCAGCTGTCACTGTAAGTAATTGTGGCCGGTTTGAGCGCGCTCCCGGTATAGGTCAGATCCGCGCCGCTCTTGACAGAAAGGGTGGCTGTGGCGGAGTGACCGCAGTTATCCGCGCATGTCTCCGTAATGACCGCCCCGCTTGCGGCATAAGATAAGGTATGGGTATGGGCAACAAGGAGAATCTGATTATTTACGAGTTTTAATTCTCTGTTCCCTATGTTATCTCCTGTCAGATGAAGATACGCCAAATCCGACTCCGTTATCGTATAGTCGGAGCCCTCCGCGACCACCGAACCATCGGTAAAATTTGCCTGCGGATTGATGTAAATGTCTGCGCCGGACGAAAGCGGTCCGTCCAGATAGAACTTCTTCCCACTGCTCATCCACAGTCCCCCGCCTTCCTCGCCGATGATTGGGGAACCGGAGAGATAAAGTGCAACCCAATCCTTAATGAAACCCTTCATACATCCGCCGGATACATATGCTGAGTTTGCCCTAATATCATTGCCTACTTCACCACCTCCAAGCCACGTTCCACCTGTCATATAAAGAGTAGCACTTTTAGGATGATTCTCACTCGGTCTTATATTAGATAATCCTAACAGTGTTCCCCCTTCTATATGAATTTTTACATCCATATTTTTAAAAACATCTACTAATTCCCCACGTTCTCCAGTTCCCGTTTCTTCATCCTGATAGCCGTAATAGTCATTCACCCATGTGGCAACCACACCGGAATCTGTCAAATCAAAACCGCTGTCTACATCTCCGTATCCCTGAAAGGAATAGTTGATACCGGACTTACTACTAATCTCCCCTAAATTGGCCAGATCAATAGGCGTATCAGAACCGGTATAATATACCTTCGTCTTATCACCCTCCCCTGCCTTCAAAGTAAGATTATTTCCCATAGCATAAACCTGCGATCCAACACTTCCCCAACCCCTGACAGGCGCATAGCCGGTTCCGCCCCATGCGGGAAGTTCCGCATATAAATCCGTCTCTCCCATAATCTGGGCATACTCCCACCATGCCATGAGATTTGTATAGATTTCTTCCGGTATCTGTGCCTGTTCTGCCTCCGTAAAAGCGTCATATTCTTTCCTTAAAGCCTCCGCCTCCGGGACCGCTTCCAAAAAGCGCTCTTCCCACGCTTCGTACCCTTCTTCCTCCTCGCCGGGGGCGTCCTCCAACATAGCCTCCAGATCCGGCAGGGCTTCGGCGCGTTCTATAAAGAGCAGGATGTTCTCTCCCACCGTCACCCGGATTTTGGGCAGGCTGACACCCTCCGCCAGAGTATATTCTTCCGGCAGAGACGCTGTAAAAAGATAAACTCCTACCGTATTTTCATCATAGTCCGGTTCGCTGTGCCAGGTGACACCTTCTATGAGAATCGTCTCTTCGTCATCTGTTTCGCAAACCTTCTCTTCTACCGTCACAATATTTTCCGCCTGGTATTCCGGCATGGTAACGGTATGAGTTTCCTGTCTGAGTCCTGTTTTTTCTGATTTTATTTTTATGCTGTCTGTGGCATTGGCTTCATTCCGCCCTGTGGAATCTGAAGCTGCTTCCTTATCTTGGCCTTGTACAACTGTAATTTCGCCAGAGTTATTATTTTCATCCTGACTGTTTTCATCACCAGTTTCATTGGTGCTATGATTCTTATCTTTGTCGTTCTCGTCTCCGACTTCGTCCGTACTGTCGTTCTCATCCCTGCCATCTTCACCGTCAGTTTCGTCAGGACTGTCGCTCTCATCCCCGCCGTTTTCACCGTTATTTTTGTCCAAACCGGCCTTATCCTCATCCGTTATCTCTCCGGTGTTTAAGCCGCCGTCATCCTTTTGGGCATCATCTGCCTGGTCGTCATCCTCTTCGGGTATATCCTCATTGCCCTTTCTGGTAACGACCGCCTCCAGCGTATCCGGCAGGGACAACTCATCAAGCCCTGTCCCCAACGGTACTGTCTGTTCCCTGACCTCCTCCGGCAGTGTGACAAAATCAGACACATACTGTCTGTCTTCCCTTTCTGATTCCCCGGCCGCAAAGACAGATAGTGCTGTCACGATGTTGGGATTTGCCGTAAGCAGCATACCCAAACTGAGCATTCCCGTCAGTATGCGCAGACGCCTCTTTTTTCTTGATTTAAACCATACACGTTGTTCAGTCATCCTATTCCTCCTATAAGCCGCCTGTCCATTTTGGCGGTCGCTGTATATTTTTAAACGGTTTCCTAATATAAATTTTGTAAAACAAAATCACAAAAAGCCATTATCCTCACAGAATCCTACTGTTCTGTAAAGATAATGGCTTTTTAATGATAATTTTATAGAGCGGATATCAAAAAAAGGACACAGTTCACCGAAGGCTTGGCTTGGCTTGGCTTGGCTTGGCTTGGCTTGGCTTGGCTTGGCTTGGCTTGGCTAAGGGTATCCTTTCGTATCATTTCCTGTCAACTCCTTTTTCGCTACTTTCTGTAAAAAATAGAATTTTATGTATGTAATGGTTATTTTATATTGAAGTATGTCATTTTACTATTGAAATGGTACAGATTGCACTTATTGCGGTATACTTTGTATTTTAGTTTACATAACTTACAATTGAGGTCACTATGAGGCCCACTATGAGACTTTATGTGGTTTTCTGTAATGTTGTTTTTATGGAATTGTGAATGTAAATGGTATAAAAAATATTATATTTTAAAATTGCGCAAAATATATTTACAATTCCGTTTAAAACATGCTATAGTAGGAAAAAGCATATTTTCTACTTAACAAATCAATATTTTCTATATTTTATTCTAAGTTTCAGAAAATCCATGCTTTGCATCCCATTAACCATTGTAAAAGCAGGAGGATCTGGAACGGTTCTCCTGTACCGGCAGCCAATCTCTTATGTGGAATGTCTGTCGGGTATCATTAAGGAGGACACAAATGAACGAGACAAAAGTAAATGCAACAAACAAAATTAACGAATCAACCCAAAACCAAACCAAGGTACAGCGCAACTACAAGGATACCGTATTCCGGATGATTTTCCGGGAAAAGGACAATCTGCTGAGTCTGTACAATGCACTAAACGGCACGGCTTATGATGAGACGGACAATCTGGAGATCACCACACTGGAAAATGCAGTCTATATGAATTATAAGAATGACATTTCCTTTGTGTTTGATTTTGAACTGATGCTCTATGAACACCAGTCCACATGCAATCCTAACATGCCGTTACGGGATTTGCTCTATGTGACCAGAGTGCTGCAGGACCGGGTTAAGGATAAGAATCTGTATAGTAAATCACTTATTAAGATTCCGGCGCCTCGGTTTGTCGTTTTTTATAATGGAACAGACTGGCAACCGGAACAGCAGATATTGTATCTGTCGGATGCTTTTGAAAAAAAGCAGAACGAACCTTCTCTGGAACTGTCAGTGATTGTGTATAACATCAATCTTGGACATAATTGTGAACTGTTGGAAGCATGCCACCTGTTAAAGGAATACGCGCAGTATGTAGCATTAGTCAGGACTTATGCGGAGGAATTACCCTTGTCAGAAGCCATTGAAAAAGCGGTGGATGATTGTATCAGAAATGGTATCCTTTCAGATTTTTTAGCAAAGAATCGTGCGGAGGCGATAGCGGTGAGTATTTTTGAATATGACGAAGAGAAACACATGAAAAGTGAGCGCAAGGAATGGCGTGAGATTGGTTACCGGGAAGGCCATGAAAAAGGAATTACTATTGGCCGTGAAGAGGGCCTTAAGGCAGGCTTTGACCTTCTCAAAACTATGATGGATAACGGAAAAACCGAGGAGGTAAAACGCGCCCTTTCCGACAATGACTACAGAGAGCAACTATGCCAGGAATATTTATCAAAAACCGAGTAGTTCAAATTTCACCAGAAATGGTATCCTTTCAGATTTTTTAGCAAAGAATCGTGCGGAGGCGATAGCGGTGAGTATTTTTGAATATGACGAAGAGAAACACATGAAAAGTGAGCGCAAGGAATGGCACGAGATTGGTTATCGGGAAGGCCATAAAGTTGGAATTAATACTGGCCGCAAAGAAGGGATTGAAACAGGCAGCGACAACCTTGCCAAACTGCTGCAATCCCTGACAGAAGCCGGAAAAACCGAGGAGGTCAACCGTCTCCTCAATGATCATGACTATCGCCAAAAGCTAGTCAAAGAATATTCGGAAATTCTCTGATTGCATTGCGAAACAAAAAAGATGGAGGAACTAAAAAATGAGAAAATCTATTAAATATCTTGCCAGTGTCCTGTTGGGCGTAATTGTTATGGGACTGCCTGTATCAGCGGCAGAACATAAGGTTACCGATGTGAGCGGGGTACTCTATACCAATAACGCCACCGCAGTTTATACAGATGCTGATGGGCAGACACTGTTACTTCCGAAAGTAGATCCGGGACTGCCAATTCTGGTTACGGGTGTCACTGATAACGGATATTTTAGAATTGACTTAGCTGGTCAAATCCTATACATTCCGGGAAGTGGACTGACGCAGCCAGATTCTACAACACAGACCGCGCCTGCTCCCGCACCGACTGCGCCGACTATTCCCGAAGCGGCGCCTGCGGCAGATGTAAATCCTAATATCTATAACACGCTGATAGCGCAGAAAGATGTATTTCCAGAAGGAATGAGTTGGACAAATGAAAATTTTGTGCTATGGAATGGCGGGATTTACTCCGGCGGTTATGGCTGTGCAGGATTTGCGTTTGCTTTAAGCGATGCGGCTTTCGGAACCGCCCCCGCCAAGATGCATACGGACTTTAACAATATCAGGGTTGGCGATATCGTGCGGATGAACAATGATACACACTCCGTAATCGTGTTGGAGGTAAACGCGGATTCCGTTACTGTAGCCGAGGGCAACTATAATTCTTCCGTTCACTGGGGAAGAACGATATCAAGAACTAATCTGCAGGAATCCGGCAACAACATCATTACCAGATATTAAAATTCTTCACAATCCGATAATAGGTCTGCGCCGTCATCAGATAACTGCCCGCATACAGAAGCGCCACAGCCGCCGCCACGCCCACACAGCAACGAATCAACAGCCCGGTATCAAAGAAGCGCAGGGCCGCCAGCAAGACATTGATCATCACCATTCCAGCCGCCGTGTGTAAAAGCGCACCCACAAGAGGCAGGAAAAACACTAACAGTATCTGTCTGTGTATGGTACTTCTAATCTCGCTGTCACTCATGCCTACTTTCTGCATGATCTCGAAACTGTTCTGATCCTCATATCCTTCCGACACCTGCCGGAAATACATAATGAGCAGCAGACACATAAAGAATAGAATACCAAAGACCAGGCCAATAAAGAGCAGGCCTCCGTTCAAGGAGCGATTCTCATCCCTGCCGTCTATTCCATTTTCTATCCACAGAAAGTTCTGCTGCCCCTGGCACCACGCTGACCATTCTTCTATGAAGCCCTTTCTTTCCGCTTCTTTCCCGTCAAGTAAAATACCCAGATGCCGCTCACCCCTGTGTAAAAAGTCCTCAAAATCCGTAACGCCGTTTACTTCGCCCCAGGCTCGTGCAAACCTGTTTAGAGTATCTTCATCCTTTACCACCATCACATACCGCGAAGTAAAGTTAAACATCCGGTTCTTAGCCTGGGGATAAGGATAAACCTGCTCCGGTTCCTCTTTGACGGATGCCTCCACACCCATAAAATTGACGCTTTCAAAGCCGAACTGCGTCCCGGTGGAATACAGAAGCACTTCTCCCTCTTCCAGACTCTGGTTCTGTCTCTCTAGACGATTATAGTCATCCAATGTAAGCAAAATAACACTATACTGATCTGCAAAGGCCAGATTTGCCGCAGATATGAAGGCATTGCTTCCCTGCAGTCTGCCACAGGAAAGTTTCATGGCGTTATAGTAATCCAGCCTTTCTATGTCCTGCCCATATTTTATCGAAAGTTCCTCCGCCTTTTCTCTGGCTTTTTCGATCACATCACTATGCTCCGAATAAGCTGCCTGCAAGTCATAAGGATAATCATAATAGGCAATCTGATCCATCCCTGCCCATAAAGTGACCGTACAAGTCAATGTAATTAAAAGCATGGTAGAAAAGATACAGATATTGGACAAGCCCGCCGCATTCTTTTTCATGCGGTACAACATGCCAGAGATTGTCACCTGATTGGCTGGTCTATAGTAGATACTTTTTCTTGCTTTTAAAAATCTTAAAAAAGCCACGCTTCCCGAAGTGAACAGGAAATAAGTCCCCAATATCACCAGAAAGACTGCCAGGAAAAAGTCCGTGAAGATCATGCTGTCCAGTTTGCTGGTGATTGAGATATAGTAACCGCACACCAGCGTCATCACCCCGATCACAGCCCACAGCCAGATATGCTTTACTTCCCGTTCCCCCTTCTTGCTCTCTGCCATCAATTCGGTAGGTTTCAGCCGATAAAATTCCCAGAGACTTTTACCATAAACACACACAAATACCAGCGCAAAATACTGGAGCGTCTCTATGACCGCCTCCATGGAAAAATAAAATGCCACCTCCACATTTAGCCGCGACATACGAAGTAACAGCAAAAACATCAGTTTATTCAGCACAAATCCCAGTATGATACCCGTAAAGACACTGACCAGATAGAGTCCGGCATTTTCCCACAAAAGCATGATGCCGATATGTTTTCTCTCCAATCCCAACAGACTGTAGAGTCCCAGTTCCCGCTTCCGTCTCTTCTGTAAAAAACTGCCCGCATAGAGCAGGAACAACAGCAGGATAATAGAAAGCAATCCTTTGCCAATACTTAACATCATCCATGCATAAGCCGCCTTTGGCAATCTCTCCATCAGGTCATTGTGCAGAAGGGAGGAAAAAAGATAGTAACTGAATACGGAAAAGAAACAGGTCAACAGGTAAGGCCGGTAAACCAGCTGATTCTGCTTGACTCCTCTATAAGCCATCACAGGCAGTAACTTCATCTTATTCATGATTCCTCCTCCCTCTCATATCCCGGCCCCTGCTGTGCCTGCATCACGGTCAGCGCATCGGATATCATCCGATACATCTCATCCCGGTCATGGCTGCCCCTGTAAATCTGATGGAACACACAGCCATCCTTGATAAAAAGCACCCGTCCAGCATGGGCCGCTGCCTGCATACTGTGCGTCACCATAAGAATGGTCTGACCTTCTGCATTGATCTCCCCAAATAGTCCCAGAAGTTTTCCGGAGGCCCTGGAGTCCAGCGCCCCTGTGGGCTCGTCCGCCAGCACAATATCCGGTCTCGTAATCAGCGCCCTGCATACTGCCGCCCGCTGTTTCTGCCCACCGGACACTTCGTAGGGATATTTATCCAACAGGTCGTTGATCGCTAATTTACGGGCAAGGGGTGCAAGCCGCTCCTCCATCTCCCGGTAAGGCACACCTGCCAATACCAAGGGCAGGAAAATATTATCCCGCAGGGACATGGTATCCAACAGATTAAAGTCCTGAAAGACAAAGCCCAAGTGATCGCGCCGAAATGCACACAGGTCTTTCTGACTGACTTTGGAAAGTTCCTGGCCGTTTAACAGTACCTGCCCGCTGGTAGCCGCATCCAGGGAGGCCAGGATATTTAAGAGGGTGGTCTTACCGGAACCAGACTCACCCATGATGGCCACATACTCCCCTTTTTCCACGGAAAAGTTTACGTCATTTAATGCCTGCACCTTGACGGAACCAAAGCGGGTAGTATATATTTTCTTTACATTTTTGACTGTTAGCAGTGGCATAAAGTCCTCCTTCTGATAAAATCAACAAATTTTCAACAGACATCCCCGCTGTTTCACACAGACCTTTATCAGGCTGTGAGAAATCGGTATTGCCTGTTATCTGTCTTATCTCTGATTTACATCATAAACAAAAAGGAAATGCCCTGCCATGTATCCGGCTTACATTTCCCTGTCGTAACTTACATTTTTGTAAGGATTTCCTCTTGGGCAATGCCCAGAAACACCTTGGTCCCCTCATTCCGCCTGGACTCCACATGGATGGATAACCCCAGCCTATCCATGATCTGTCTGCACAGATACAGGCCAATGCCTGTGGATTTATTCCCCATACGGCCGTTGTAACCAGTAAATCCCCGCTCAAAGATTCTGGGCAGGTCCCCTTCCTCAATACCAATCCCCGTATCTTCAATCACAAGATAACGGCACCCTTCTTTCACATGACTGCCCGTCTCATCCGCCCCATAAATGGAGATAGCGCCCTCTTTCGTGTACTTGAGGGCATTGAACAGTACCTGCTCTATCACAAAGGAAAACCACTTACCATCCGTTACCACCTGGGCATGGCACTCTTCCAAATACAGGTTCAATCCCGCCCCGCTAAAGAGGATCCAATACTTTTTCAAAGCGCCTTTCACCAGTTCTCCCACATCCAGCCTGGTAAAGGAAAGGTCTGCGGAAATACTCTCCATTCTCGCATAATGCAGGGCCATATCCACATACTGGCCTGTCTTAAATACTTCCTCCCGCAGCTGCCTTACTACCTGTATTTCCCCCTCTTCTCCCGCTACTTTGCTAACATTTTGTAAAAGCAGATCCATGGCCGAAAGCGGTATCTTAATCTGGTGCGTCCACATGGTATAATAGTCCGCCATGTTTTGCTGTCTCTCATCCAATCGTGTAATCAGCGCTTTTTTCTCCGACTCCTGTGTTGTGACAATCTGCTGGTATCCCTGCTCTATAGCCGAAGAAGTCTGCGGCAGGATTTCACCTCTCTCCTCCGCCGCCAGAAGCCGCTGTAACTCCCGATGCTTTCCCTGATATCTGATATAATCCCACACCAGATAACAGCCGCCACAAAAAGCCGCCAACCCCAGCGCATAAGTCATGTTGGCAAGCACTCCCTCATAACCGTACAGGGCAGCTATCATCATAAAAATAAGCGCCTCCACAACATATAAGAAAACCGGAACAATCCGCTCCCGCAGATATGCTGCCAGTATGGAAAATCTTTTGTTCATGATTCACCTCCCAGAAAATATCCTACACCCTTCTTGGTCTGAATCAGCTGTGAAAGCCCTATCTCCGCCAGCTTCCTGCGCAGACGGTTCATATTCACCGTAAGGGTATTATCATCTACAAAACACTCATCATCCCACAGTCTTTTCATCAGCATATCCCGGCTTACTACGCCTCCCGACGCCTCAAAGAGCGTCTGTAAGATGCGAAACTCATTTTTGGTCAGTTCTATCCGGCAATTCTTTTTATGATACAGAAGCGACATATCCGTCATATTTAGCAGAACACCGCGATATTCCAGGACGGTGCCCGGCGCCGTGAACGCATAGGCCCGTCTTAGAAGTGCCTGCACTTTGGCCTGCAGGATTTCTAAATCAAAAGGCTTCGTCACAAAGTCATCGCCGCCCATATTGACTGCCATCACCACATTCATATTGTCTGACGCAGAAGAGATAAAAATAATCGGCACCTGGGATATCTTCCGAATCTCGCCACACCAATAATAACCATTATAAAAAGGCAGCCCTATATCCATCAGCACAAGCTGGGGCTCATACGATGCAAACTGTCCCATCACATCCGCAAAGTCCTTGACAGTCTCCACCTCATAACCCCATTTCTCCAGATATTTACCAATCTGTCCTGCAATGACTGCATCGTCTTCCACCACAAGTATTCTGTACATTGCTTTCTCCACTCCTCCATCCTTCCCAAGTATAACTTCATCCCTATTAAATTACAACATTCCTTTTTCCTGCCACGACTACATAAAAAGCAGGGAACTGACCACGCATAAAAGCGATCCATTCCCTGCCTATCCATAAACTAAATCTACAGCGTCACTCATCCCTCCCCGTCAGCATCTTCATAGGCTCTTTTCGCAAATTCCCGTAAATTCCTGCCGCCGCGATCACAGCCCCTGCTGTCACAACCGCCAGGGCGCATTCCACCGCTGCTTTCCATGAATCAGCCTGTTCATAGGACATCTCTTCCCTATCCGCTACATCCGTCACCATGCTGTTTCCAAAAGTTTTATCGTAATACTCTTCCTTTGCAACCCTATCCGCAATTGCTCCCGACAGGCAGCTGCCCGCCGCCGCACCGCATACGCTTCCCACCAGAATCAGCAGAAAAATACCCGAAAACAGGGATACAAAACTGTGCCATTTTCGAAAACCCAGGCAGCGTTCCACGGCAGTCCGCTCTTTTTGCTTTAGAATAAAAAGCCAGGAAAAGTAGCCGAGTACCATCAGCACCATAGAGACGCCCATGACGATCAGCAGTCTGGCAATATACTTCATATTGTTGATATTTGCCTCCATTTTTGAGTAGCCCCCATCGTAAAAAGTAATCTCCACATTGGGGATCTGCAGCTTATTCCACTTCTCCATATACTCTTCTATCGTACCGTTTGCA
This sequence comes from uncultured Lachnospiraceae bacterium, assembly GCA_946554445.1. Taxonomy (GTDB): domain Bacteria; phylum Bacillota; class Clostridia; order Lachnospirales; family Lachnospiraceae; genus UBA3282. Next base: position 88,471 of record CAMNSD010000004.1, read on the forward strand.
ATACAAAAAGAAGTGTTGCTCCCGGTCATAGGCCCGCTTTCCAGAATATTATCCGCATCGCTGTTCTTCACGGAGCGGCTGGGAATGATAATCTCGTTATAGCCCAGCCCGTAATCGTCTTTTAAGCCCGACTGTCCGCCATACATCCCTATAATCCTATAATCACCTTCCTCAAATACAGGGTAAATCTCCCCTTTGGCATTGACCATCGAAAATGCGGCAGCCGAATTAGTAGCAAATGCTCTTCCCGGCGTCCGTCCATAATTCGCATACAGAAGCGCAAGCGGCAGTTCATCTCCAATCGCAAGCCCTGCACGCTGGGCAAAAAGTTCTGACACAAGACATACCCTGTCCCCACGCGCATACTCTTCTTCCGCAAACTCCCTGCCCTGGCTGATATAGGCGCTGCCATTGTAGAATGCCATCATCAGATGAATATCATTTGTGCCTGTTACCGGAAATATATGCAGCATATAATCCAACGAAGCAATCACATTTAACCACCGTTGTCCTCTTTCCGATTCATAAAACCCTTCTGTCACCTCATCACAGAAATGACCATCCTCCACCTCGTCCGGCACCTCGTTTCCGTCTATATAGACCTGATCGGATTCCACCACTGGATAGGGGATGTATTCTGACACAAACTGCCCTTCAAACTCCTTTCCATCCTTATGTCCCGGATAATCCTGCAGAGACATCACATAAGTCTTATCCTTATAAAGCATCTCCGGCTTCGGATTGTGGTGATCACAAAAGTTGATGATATTCCCCTCCATAATCCCCTTTCCGGCAAGAACTCGTGTTACCTTAAATTTAATCGGATGATCAGGAACTGCATCCTCCACCGGCGATCCTTCCACGATCTCACCCATAGCCATCGCCATACCCGTACCGTACATCTCATACTGAGGCATATAGGAACCATAAAAGCACCGCCGTTCCGGCCCGGACAGATAATCCGCGCCCTCAAAATTCAGCACGGACAACGGTACGTAGGAATTATAGACAGAGGTATTATAGATATGATAATCCTTGGTCTCCGCATCCCATATCATTCGTTCCGTTACCTTGTCCGCCTTCTGCTCCACCGTACCGATCGTCATAAAGGACTCCTCATAAGCTTCCATCTTTTCCTGATTCATGATTAGAAATCCCCTGCCAATACTGCACAGCGCGGAGGCAAAAATAAGCAGCAGCAAAAACAGGACTGCCCTGCCCTTCATACGCAAAAGCTGACGGATACTATTCCTAAAAAGCAGCATACCAAACTCCTTCCTTACCCAATATGCAGGCTGCAAATTCATACGGAGAATGCCGTATTTCAAGCATTCTCCTGTGTGAGACGGAGTTGCAAGGCAACTCCGTCTCACACTAGCGTACCTGCTCCATACTTCCGTCCTTCATACGAAATACATGGTCAGTCTCCTCCGCCACCCGCTGGTTATGGGTGATGACGATTACCGTGTAACCGTCATCATGGGCCAGCTCCTTTAAAAGCGTCACCACATTTTCCTCATTTCCAGAATCCAGATTGCCGGTCGGTTCATCGGCCAGGATAATCTCCCCGCCTGCTGCCACCGCCCGTGCAATAGCCACCCGCTGCTGTTCCCCGCCGCTCATCATCTTCGGGAACTGCCTGTATATCCTGGATTCCAAACCAACCCGTTGCAAGAGCCTCTGGGCCTGCCTTGCCGCATCCTTTTTACACATCTTCTTAAATTCCAGAGGCAGCATCACATTCTCCTGGGCTGTCAGAAGCGGGAAAAGATGGAAAGCCTGATATACCACCGCCGCCTGGTTTAACCGGTAAGCATCCCTGTCCATCCCGCTTAAAGCCTCCCCCTGCACATAGATCGTCCCCTCACAGGGCTGATCCAGGCCCGCCAGAAGAGAGAGAAAAGTGCTCTTACCGCTGCCCGATTCTCCCACGATTGCATAAAACTTTCCTTTCTCAAAAACGCAGCTGACATCCTTTACCGCATCCACCTTCTGATACTTGCTCTGATAACTGTAAGATACATGTTCTGCACGCAATATCTCCATTTTTCCTTGTCTCCTTTTCTGCTTGCTTACTCTCATCCTTCCACGAACAATGCTTCCATCACACTCACATCCATCAGTTTCCACAGGGCCAGACTGTTACCCGCCATATAACATATCCCCACCAGGCCGCCGGCCAGCGCGGAACTGCCTCCATAATTCCCCTGGATCAACACCGAAAGTATGCTCCCCGCCACAACGCCTGTGACCACTAATATAAACTGTTCCACCCAGAAAATCCGGAAACACTTGCGCCTGTTCAAACCGATGGAGCGAAGCAGCGCCATCTCATTTCTCCTGCTCTGCAACAACAGAAGCGTGATCAAATATCCCACTCCCACAATCAATATGAGCAGAAAAGGGAAAAAAAACCTTACTGTGTCAATCACCTGCCTCAGATGCTCCGCCGTTCTGATAAAAGTCGCATCGTTGACATTTAATGCCGTGCCATTTAAAGAACCATCCGGAATGGTAGGCGCCGCACTTCGAAACCCCAATTCCTTCATCTCCTGCTTAAATTCATTCATATACAAAGGATCTGCCAAGACAAAGGAAGCTGAACTCGCAAAGAAGGATATCCCCTCCTCTGCATAAGAATTTCTCACCGCATGAAAAGGGACGATCACATCCGGCGGCACCACAAACTGGTCGTTCCATCCGCCCCTCATATCCACATACCCGGCAATCTCGTATTCCACCGTCTGCAAGGGATTCATAAAAAGTTCGGCGTAACGCTCATTCTCCCGATAGTAATACCATTGGCAGAGTGTAATCTTATCCCCCAGCTTCCAGCCATTCTTCTCTAAAAGCCGTTCGGACACGATACATTTCGCCGCCGTGCCCTGCAGCATGGACGCGTCCTCCCCTGTATTCCACACGATATCACTCTCTGAGATGCCTCCCAGAGCCTCGATGCAGTTTACCCCTTCCAGAAATAAATTCAGTGTATGCCACTCACCGGGTATGACTTTGTCAACTCCCGCTTTTAGCCGTACATCCATTTGCAGTTGATCCACATAAACAGAATCCAGAAGTCCCTGCACCAGTTGGTCTTTGATAAAAATACCGGACTGCCTGCTGCCGTCCGCCGTGGTAATATAGGCATTTACCGGAATCGCTTCCGGCAGCATGGCAAGCTGCTGTTCATTATTGGCAATATTGGACAGATACGTATGGAGCAAAAACACTACTAGCATATCCATGAGAATCGTCAAAAGGCTCTTCACCTTATGTCTGCCAATCTTCACTTCCCTGATGGTCTCGTTTTTCCACAAAAGATAAACCGCTCCGGCGCCGCACAGGATGATCAAAATACCGGCCCACACATAGAAAAATACCGGGTTTTCATACCAGGCGCCGCTTGGGCTCTCCCATAGGCTCTCCGAAACCATTCCGGTTTTTTGCCCGGCCAAATATCGGATGCCTACACAGATCAGGTAGAGAATACCGCAGGTACAGGCTCCTAGGAGCACCTGGACTTTCCACATCCGCCTTTTCCACTCCTCTTCCTGTCTGGACTGGGAGATGGTCTGTGCCACAATCTGTTCCGCCTCCTGCCTATCTATCTCGGATTCTTCGCTTCTTTCACTCTGCATCAACTCTAAGAGGCTCACCCCAAGACACTCCGCCAGCGGCTCCAATATTTTAATGTCCGGAAAACCGGCTCCGTTTTCCCATTTGGAAACAGCTTTGTCTGAAACATGGATCTGTTCCGCAAGCTGCTTCTGCGTCAGCCCCTTGCCCTGCCTGGCCTCCCGTATGAATCTGCCGAATTTTATGTTATCCATACTAACCTCCATGTCAGAGCAGTTTACTGCGATGACACGCGATGAGAAATTCGCGCAGGCGATTTCTCATCTGCGATCAAGGCATATTTGAGACTCTGACTCAAATTGCCGATTGAAAAATAAGGTCATCAGACTTATTTTTCAATCTAACCCCCATGATTCCACTTTGTGGAATCTCAAATCTTCCATGTCAAGACAGCTTCTGCCTATACTTTCTTTTATACGCCAACCATATAAAAAGAGCAATCTACGAATTGTAGACTGCCCTGAAATGCTGGGGTTTTATGCATTTTGCTTTCTGTTTCGTTGTATAACAGAACTCTTAAATGCCTTATACATTGCAGGTGATAATTCCGGAGAATCCTCATCAAACACGATCGGTCTTTTCTTTGCCTCCATTACTTCCCGTAACTGCTCTTCCGTCGGATTTTGCCCTTTATTAATAGTGTATGTTCTGGTCATAATATAACCTCTTCTCTACTTCGTAATCATCTCCTAATTTTCATGTATATTATAACATACAAATATATCTTTTTCTATATAGGTCCATACTTATCCTGCCCTTCCTCCCACACATAGACAACAGGGATTTCTTCTCCGGCCGCATTATCCCACATGCCTGCCACAAAAGACTTACCTGTTCCCTGTTCAAAAATCACGGAAAATTCGCCGGGACTGCAGTTGGGAATCTCTTTCCCCAATAACTCAAGTTCCCCGTCCTTTCTCACTGTGTACAGAGCATACAAATTGACCGCGGAAGAACCATAACTTCCGATTGTAAAATCGGGACAGCTATCCTGGTTGTAATCCGTAACCATAATCTCAAAGGTTCCGGGAAAGTTCAGCCGTTTCCCTTCAGCAAAGTCCTGATTCAACTCCCGCTTCGATAATACTTCGCCTTCCGCATCCGTTACAGCCAGATAATATGCGCCTATATAGTTTTCCTCATAAATACCGCCGCCCAGGCCAAACTCTTCCGCACTGCCATATATTCCCTCTTCCAGCCAGAGTTCCACGATATATATGCCATCTTCCGTTTCCAGTTCTTTCCGGCAGATACGGTACTCTTCCAGTTCCCATGGCCCATCCCCGGTATATTCCTCATCCTCGTGCCAGAAACCATCCTCACTGATGCGCCACCATTCATCCACCTGAAAAGCACCGTTCTCATAGCCGAGTACGGCAAACAATCCATACCACGACCATTTGTCAAACAGATGGAGTTTGCACACCAGTTTCTCTTCTCCGTTATCATTCAGAATAAAGTTATCCCAGACAGTACTCTCCATCTCCTCATTAAAACAATTGCCATAGGACAGATCTTCCCACTGATAGGTGTTGATTGGCACCAGGGTTTCATAATCACCTACCGATACGCGAATCAGGTTTTCATGTATCTCGTGAGCGGGCTCCTGATACATAAGAATGGTCTGCTCATAGCCTTCCCCAGACTCCTGAAAAGGCAGCTTCGCCTTCTCGTATGCATCGCCGTGTTTCTCATAAATCACCATATCCCCAAAACCGCGCATATCCGTACTAGTATCATAAGTAAGGGAAAAGATAATCTCATTTTCCCCGTCCCCGTTGATATCCGCTCCCTTCACATGCGGAAATCCTGTGCCATACACTCCTTTCTCCATATCGATTATGATGCCGTTTCCCAGTTCAATCCGATAATGGCAAAATTCTGTGTCCCCCACAGGCTCCCGATAAACCCTGTCATAGATGCCGTCGTTATCATAATCCTGCTCCCGGAACTCCTGACCGATACTGCCGCTGTAGGCATCCTCATAGCCAAAGTAGCTCCAATGGTCAAAGGGAGATTCTTCCGTATATTCTCCATCCTCGCTGCTCTTTGCAGACTCTTCTACAGCAGTTCCTGTCACTTCGGATACCATCTTTTCATTTTCTTCGCTGTCACCTGTAGTCTCGTCTGGACTTTCCAGCTTTTCCGGATTTTCCTCCTGCTTCGCTGCTGTCTGTTCCTGCTCCCTGACATCCGCTTCCCCTGTTTTACAGCCGCTTAAGACAACCACTGCCACCATCAGGAGTACGATATTTCCTATCCATGCCTTTTTGATTTTTCCTAAAAAAAACATCATTAGAGATTTCCTCCTCTGTCTGTCTCCACCGACAATATCCTCATGCGCCACTTCATCAATAGTTCAATATCCGTAAACTCTGCTTTTCGTATTTTTATATCCATGATTAAGCACTCGCTTTCATAACTATCGGCAGTCTTGCCGTGTCGGGTTTTCCGTTGCTGTTAAGTGGTATCTGCGGCATTTTTACAATAAATTCAGGTATCATAAATTTGGCAAGGTTTTCCGAAAGTTCTTTGCGAACTTCGGACACTCTTATTTCCTGTGTGGACGGAACAATATAGGCTGTCATATATGAAAGCCCGTCCTCGTCCGTAAATGCCCTCACAACAGCCTGCTCTATGCCGCTGCATTGATAAAGCCTTGCTTCCACTTCCATAACCTCAACACGTTTTCCGTATATCATAATCTGTGTGTCCTTGCGGTGTAGAAAGGCAATGTCGCCGCTTGGGAGAAAATAGACCAAATCTCCGCTATGATAGATTACACCGCTGTCAAGATAGATTACTGCAATAAGAAGCGAAGCCATATTATATTTATCCCTCCTCCATTTTGTGATATTGATAGATACTGATACGTTTCATGTTTTTTTCACTGCCGATTTTTTTATTTCACTGTGATAGAAATAATTGACAATTACGGGCGGGGCATTAAAGTCCTTATGTATGCTGTCATCATTTGTCACATAATCAAGCCCGATTTCGGCGGCAAAGGCTTTACATTCTTTGTCAAGGTTTATCCAGAAACTTAAGTCTTTGCAATCGTATATTTCATGGTACAGAGGGTAAAGCTGCGGGTACTTTTCCCGTATGTAATCCATAATGACGGTTTTGTAACCACCCCGCAGGTTAAGGTTCTCCAACCATATCAGATTGCATTGTGACATTGCCTGCCGGATAATCGCTTTTATATCCGTAATGCCGGGAAATATCGGGGAGATAAAGCAGGTAGTCCGCACGCCCGCAAGATAAAACGCTTTCATGGCGGCAAGCCGTCTTTCTATAGAAACGGCATTATCCATATCCTCCCGAAAATTTTCGTCCAGTGTGTTAATTGACCACGAAACACGGGCATTGGGAAACGTCTTTATCAAATCAAGGTCACGCAGTATCAGATCGGATTTTGTGGCAATGCTTAACTTTGCGCAGCTTCCTTTTAGCTGTTCCAGTAAAGCCCTTGTGCGCCCGTAGGTTTCTTCCTGTGGATTGTAAGGGTCAGTGACAGAACCGATAAACAGCTCCTTGTCTTTGTACTTTCCGGGGTTTTTGATTTCTTTCCAGTATTTTATATCTAAGAAAGTCCCCCAATCCTCCGTATGCCCCGTAAAGCGTTTCATAAAGGACGCATAACAGTATTTGCAGGCATGGGTACACCCTGCATACGGATTTACGGAATATTCACAAACAGGAAGGTTGGATTTTGATAAAATGCTTTTTACTTCAACCTCTTTTATCTTTAATGACTCCATCCTTACCACGCTCCCATATGTATTTGCTTATCAGGCTTTGTATCGTACTGTTCCAAAACCAGTTCATCCTCCTTCGGATACCCGATGCCTATAAAGCAGGGCGTCATCCAGCCATTCGGTACGCCAAGTTTATCAAGCACAATGTTATGCTCTTTATTCAGCGGTATGCGCAGGGAATAGCCAAGCCCCTCATTGATAACGGCGAGCATCATGTTTTCAGCGACACACCATGCAGTGGTAAGGGGATTCAGCTTGCTCACCCACTCGGCGTTGAGCCGGGCGCATTTGAATAAGGGAACGATTACGTATGGACAGTCCACAAGCATTGTATACTGCCTCGGCATAGCATAAGCATACATTTTTTGCGCAAGATTGAGCTTCCTGTTTTCGTATTTGCCCTTGTCAAATTTCTCTGCAATGTATTTGGCATAGCCAAAAGCATTTTCCTTTTCTTCTTTTGTATGGAGAACAATAAACTGCCAGTTTCTGTAATGATCCCATGAGGGTGCTTTCATTCCCGCTTCAATAATGCGTTTTATCACTTCAAACGCAACATCCCTGTCCGTCCATTCCCTGCTGGTTCTTCTCCTGTCTATCACTTCATTAAATTCCACTTCATCAATCCTCCTTAAAGTGTAAATATCGTCTGTCCATCTATCTGTTTTTTGGCAAGAAAACTTTTCTGTGCGCCCTGTATTACAACATCTGTATCTTTCAGTTCTCCGAGCAAAAGCGGAGAGTTTGGATTATGGTATTTATAGTTTTCAAATGCCTTCTGTGGGTTTTTGTTGGCGTAACAGTATTTGCAGCCATTCATGCAGGTATCATAAGCCCCTATGTCCCGGCTTTCGATACAGTGGCAGCCCTGTCTGGTGCCTTTATGCTTTAAGTCCTTAAAGATAATACCGTTGGCATTTCCCAAAATAGTAAGCGTCATGCAGCCGGAAGAATGGATATGATAACGGGAAAAATCGCCATTTGTTCCGCAAGTCTGAACGTAAATGCCGTATCTTTCCGCAATCGCTCCAAGCCCCTGTGCCAGTGCGTCCATATCCTGTTCGGACAGGGGGATAAGCTCCGGCATATTGCTTTCCAGTTTTTTATACATTTCCACAAAGCTGAAAATACAGCGGTCAATGTATGGGGAAAGCACCTTTGCCATACGTTCAAAGGTTTCTAAGTGCCTTTTTATAGTATATTCCTTTGTCAGCAGAACGGGGTCATACCTCCATGCAATCCGCTGTTTTCCAACGATTTTGGACAGTTTGATTAAGGTTTCCATGCTTTCCTCTATGCCCGGAACGCCCGGCTCAATCTCTTTTCCGTAAGCGGTAATCGTGTAGTGGAAGTAAGTATTGAAACGGTCTGTGATCTCATGCAGACGTGGCAGTATGGGCTTGTAATTCTTAGAGCAGAACACAACGCAGTCTACCGTGTCCGGTGTCAGTTCATAGCGTGTTACCTTGTTTGGAAACAAGGGATTGCGTGAAAGTGCGTACCCTTGCGAAAAACGGTTCAAGAGCCATTCCGTGTAATATTGGACGGTATCTGTCCGTCCTCCTGTGTTGATAATCATTTCTGTACCTCCGTTTTACCATTTGCCAAAATGCAGCGTGCTTGTTGGACGCTCCACCTATTCTAAAACGGCAGCGTTCTTTGCGAGATAGCCAAGACCGATATAACAGGGCAGCATATAGTCTTTTGTGGCGTGAACGGTTTCCGCTACCTGTAAGCCCTCGTTTTCTACGGGAATACGCATAGAGCCGGAGTCTTGTATTCCTGCGGCAACGATACGTTCCAGTACATCAGCAGAAATAGGCTCTGCGGTCAAATCTCTAACATTCCTGCGGTTATTGATTACTTGATAAAATTCCATAATTTATTCCTCTATTTCCTGATTAACAAGTTTTGTAAGATTCTTTGTAAATGTCCGTGACAGATCGATGAGCTGTTTTTGTTCCTCTGGCGTAAACATGGACATTGCCGTATCCTCTGCCCATGTAATGTGACGGACTACTTTTTCGCAATAAGCCCTGCCTGCATCGGTCATCTTCACCAGCTTCTCCCGCTTGTTTTCCTTCCGTTCTTCAACCGTCACATACGCCTCCTTCAGCAAGTTTTGTATGATTAGATTGACTGTCTGCTTGGACTGGAATGTCCGGCTGCAAATATCTTTTTGCGTCAGTCCTTCCTTTGCATAAAATAGTATATTGACCACTAACAGCGTTTTCATCAGCATCCCGTTGCGTTTGGCATATTCATCATATAATGCAAATTGCTCATCACGGAATTTACAGTACAGATAGGCATTTTTCTTATCTTCCTTTGTCATTGCATCACTCCTATAGTCAATTTCAGTACAGTCAATTTATTGACTATTGACAAATTAACACAATCTACATTTTTTTTCAAGACTGCTGGACAAACTTTAATCTCCAATCATAAAAAGACAATGCTATACATAACACTGCCTTTTCCACATAATGTATATTGCTCTGTATACTGAAAATCAGAACTCTTGTAGTCAATCTTCTTAACCTCTTAATTCCCGAAAATCGAAATTCTTGAAGTCCAACTTTTGAACTTCTGTAATTCCATTTTTCGGAATGTAACAATACTGATATTAGCTTCACAGCCTTATCGTTGGCACAGTGAAACCTGTTCTTTACTTCATCAACAGTAAAATATATGTATGCCCGACCTCGCCTGTTCCCTCTGTTCGTTGCTCACCATTCTCGGCTTACAGTAAGTAATGTATGATTTTGGCATGGAATAGGTCTTGTCGATGTCCGTTTGGTTTAGCAGCTTGTAGTTTTCAGGATAATCCGCCACAAGCCAATCCAGTCTGCACATCACTGACTTATCCCTTGTGTAGACAGTTGCCATCTGTTCTCCGGCGTTATAATTTACCACAGTTTCCATCTCATATTTTGTCAAGTTTGTCATAATCTGATATTCTCTTTTTCCCATATCAAAAAGGGACTGCATCCCGCAATCCCTTTTCCAGTGTGTTTCTGCCCTGTATTTTGTTTGATGTACCTATAACTGGCACGCTATATCTATTGCCCCTTATGTTTCCGCCGCTTTCTTCACACAATTGATCGCATTCAAACTGCGGGGATACCCAATATAGGGCAGGCACTGGGACACCACCCTGATCAGAAACTCCTTGTCATTGCCAAGGTTCATGTTTCCCTTTGCATGGGCTATAAGCTGAGGTTCACATCCGCCCTGCGCCGCCAAGAAACAGAACGTGATCAGTTCCCGCTGTTTCAAGTCCAGACCACCTCTCGTATAATAATCGCCAAAGCAGTTGGCTGCCAGCCACCGGTTGATATGCCCTGCTTTCCACGCTTCCTTCATATGTTCCCCGAAAATCTCCGTCTGTACCTCTGCCCCTTTTTCCAGTCTGTTCTCCATGGTTGTTATGGCCTGTGCCGGCAGCGGCAGCGTAACATCCCTGGCAGTCAGGACATCATTGGTAATGGTCAGAAAGGGTATTACCCTGCCGATTCCAAGATAATCCACCGCCTGATAAACCACCTCTTTGACCATAACAGGCGTCAGTCCACCGTCCAACGCCCTAGGCAATATCTCCTGATAGATTTCCTTTCCCTGACATCCCAGAAGAGTCGCGAGGATTGCCAGATAACGTACCTCGTCCGGCAGTTCCTGTCCCGGTTCCTTCAGCACCTCTTCCAGTATAAAATGCTCCGCACGTTCCACAAATTCCGGATCCGTTTCCCTGTAATTCATCATCCTTGTACCCTCCCAAATTCTTGTAATGTCCTTACTTCTACATACAATCCGATAATTTCTTTTGCAAATGGCACTTTGCCGTCTTTAATCAGCAGTGCATTTTTATACGATAAACTCTCTGTCAGCCTCGGGTATCCCACCCTCATCGGACACATATCGCTCCACTCTCATATGCAGGTCATACTTTTCCCGAAGTTCTACAATCTTCTCCATCATCGGGGATGCATGATGCCTGTCAATCGCCGCCTGGTCTTTCCAGCAGTCAATCAAAAGTACGGTCTCCGGATCCGCCATCGGGATAAAATATTCATACCTCAGATTCCCCTCCTCCCCGCGGATTTTGTCAGCCGTTCCGCTGCTCTCCATTTCCTGGGCAAACTTCCGGGCGCTGCCGTCCTTACCGGTATAATAGATGTTCACAACTATGCTCATGATTATTCTCCTCCTTTTTCCATTATAGCTTACGCGCTGAGTATTGGCATCGAAATACCGTTGATGTACGCATAGCCTGCTTTAGAAGCTGCATATCTTTCCATTTGAGCCTCAAAGGATTCAATCCTTTGACGAGTTTCACAAACCTTTTCCTGTTTGGTCTGCTTTACCCAGTTGTTCTTCATTGCCGTATAAATAGATTCGGCCTTTCTTCCCATAGCGATGTTATTATGCCTTTTCATTTTTTCTCCTCCTGTCATTATCCAACATATAGATGCCCATCAAAATCCGGCCATCCCTTCACAAAAAATATAGATGCTCCCTACCGGAACACCTATATTGTAAATCCACTTATTAACAATGTCTAATACCTATATTAAATATTAATAGATAACTAAAAGGCATATTTTAATTAGGAATCAACCAATCAACCATCAATCACCACCCCTATGCACTTATGTACTTATGCACGGTAGCTCTGACAGCGCCGGGACCGGCGAGCATTTCACGAAACATTGTCTCAATCTTTTCTCCCAAACCAGTCTCATAAATATTTACGTAGAAAATACGCTCATTCGAAAGGATTGCCCTTAACTGGTCGGTAAACGTCTCAGGCTGTCCCACTACGATCCCCTTTAACTGCTCCTGGATTTCCTCCTTCATAGGATCGGGGGCCAACTCATATTCCCTGCCTTCATCATCCACCGCCAGCATATACCGAAGCCAGCCGGCAATCCCCAGTGGAATCGCCTTAAGCCGGGAAGCATCCCCGTATTTTGCCACATATGCCTTAATGGTTTCCCCGAAGCGAATCCCCACCATCTGGGACACATCTACCGCAAGACGAAGGTTTGTATCACCCAAATATTCATTGGGAAACCGGTCATAAAAAAGTTCATCCACAAATTTCTGTGGGGAAATGATTCCCGGATCCGGCACCACAGGCAGCCCTTCATCATAGGCTACCATGCGGGCCATTTGCATCATATCCGCATCCGTATTCAACATCCGGGCAAACAGATCATATCCCAATGCCACCCCAAGAGGCCCGGTGGCGGAATGCACCGGATTCAGGCATACGGTCACTTTCATGCGTTCAGACAGATTCACGGTCTCTCGGTCAGCCATATATACGCCAAAGCCCTTTTCCAAAGCCGGTCTGCCGTTAGGAAAACTGTCTTCTATCACGAGATACTGCGGTTTCTCGGCATTGACGAAGGGTGCGATATAGGTCCGCTTGCCGGTAATTACCGGCTGCATATTTTCCACGCCCAACTTCTCAAGGTCATCGGCAATCTGCTCACTGGGGCGCGGTGTGATCTTATCGATCATGGTCCAGGGGTAAGCAACCGTTTTTTCATTTCCCACATAGGCCGCAAACCCTTCTTCTACGAAACCTGCCCTCTGCCACTCTTGTGTCATGGTCAACACGGATTCCCGCAGTTTAGCCCCATTCTGGGAACAGTTGTCCATGGAAACCAGAGCCAAAGGATATGCTCCTGCCTGATACCGTTCATAGAGCATAGCCGTCAGCACTGCCATTGCTCCCACGGCTTTGTCCGGTCCCTCCTGAATATCAGCTTCCACAAAAGGAAACCAAGTGTCATCCGCTTTCTGCAGCGCATATCCTTTCTCAGTAATTGTAAAAGAGACCAACTGCAGAGACGGACTTCTAAAAATTTCTTTCAACCGGTTCCACTGCCCTGGGACCGATGACTGGGCTTTGACTGCCTCAGCCATGGATCCCAATACCTTGTATTCCCTGGTTCCGTCCCCGTGCAGAAGTACGCTCAGTCCCAGGTTATCATAGGGCTCATAAATTTTATCTACCACATCATAATCAAAGGTCTCGACACAGGTAATCCCCCGGTCCATCGCCCCTTCTTCCAAAAGGCCGTCTGCAATACCGCCGATAAAGATACGAAAAATATTACCGATTCCAAAATGCACCCATACCGGCTCCTTTTTCGCCTTTTCAGAAACCGCCTCCACATCGTATCCTGGAAGGGCGATTCCCGCCTCTTCCCAGGGCGCACGGTTTTTGATCCCATCCATTGTCAGTTTCATGCTTATCCCTCCATCATTTATTATTGTTGGCAAATGATGAACCTGGTTTTATAAAAACATTTTTTCTCAGAACTTTTATGCCTCATCGCTCCATCTATTATAAATGTTCGCTAAAATAGCACCGGATATATTATGCCATACTGAGAAGATTGCACCGGGCACCGTTGCCATTGCCAGATCCGGAAATGCCGAACCGGCAAGACTGGTAGCCAACCCGGAGTTCTGCATCCCGATCTCCACCGACAATGCCTTGGTTTTGGACACGTTGAGCTTTAACAGCTTGCCCAGGCCGAATCCGCATGCATAGCCCAGCAGGTTATGTAAGATAACGACTGCAAATACCACGATTCCTGTAGAGAATATCTTCTCTGCGTTATGGGATACCACGGATGCAACGATCATGCAGATTGCAATTACCGAAACGGTCGGCAGGATCGTAACCAGTTTTTCCGTAACCTTCCCAAACAGCTTATTGATGATAAATCCAAGCGCGATCGGTATGATCACGACTTTAATAATAGAAAGAAACATATTCATGGGATCGACCGTTACGGTGGTTCTCAGTAACAGCCAGGTAATCGCCGGTGTGAGCAGGGGCGCCAAAATCGTATTCACGCTGGTCATCCCCACAGACAACGCCACATCTCCCTTGGACATATAGGTAATCACGTTGCTGGATGTGCCGCCCGGACAGGTCCCTACAAGGATTACGCCTGCAAGCAGCGCTGCATCCAGTCCAAAAACCTTTCCCAGACCAAACGCCAGAAGCGGCATAATCGTAAACTGTGCTACACATCCTATGATAATATCTTTCGGTCTTGTAAATACCAGTTTAAAATCCTCCAGTTTCAGGGTAAGCCCCATGCCGAACATAACGATCATCAGCAGGTAATTTACCCAGCTTGTCTGGATCCATGTGCATGAAACCGGCACAAATAATGCCAATGCCGCAATCGCAAGCACAATAAGCGCCATAAACTTTCCAAAAAAATTACTGATTGTTTCTAATACTTTCATTTCCTCATCCATTCCTTTCCTTTTCTCATCGGTTTCCCCCGAAGTCCTCACAGTGATTCCCTGTGCTTGTAGCAGTATCCCTCCTTCCCTCGCCCGGACATCACACTTTCCCTCTGGTTACTCTATCCGTTAAATGCCGTGATATTGGCTTCATTCAGGGTAAAGTCATAATAATTTAAATCCTCACGCTTCGTCCAACCGATACGCTTCCAAAACGCGTTACCCACATCATTCTTCGTAAAGGCGATCAGCGACACCTTATTGATCTGTTCCGCCTTGAGGGCCTCCATGCAAAAGACCACCATCGCTTTGCCAATCCCCCGCATACGGTACTCTTCCGCCACACATACATGATACAGGCATCCCCGCCTGCCATCGTGTCCACAGAGAATCGCCCCCACAATCCTTCCATCTTCCACCGCCACCACACTGGTATCGGGATTGCGCGTAAGAAAACGCGCCACCCCCTCCCTGGAATCATCCAGGCTCCGGATGGCAAATCCTTTGATCGACATCCACAGCGCCTTCACCCCGTCATAATCTTCTATCGTCATCCTGCGTATCATATACTGTCCCTTTCCACTCTCTGTCCTTCCCGCACATAACCCTACTGCCCTCTTCATCTCTTCCGTGTATCTTCTCACTCCCCCACAAGCGTCACCGGCGTATAGTCATGCTTCACATAAGGAAGAAACTTTTCCAAAATATCCTTAGTGCGAATCTTCAGGCTGGAAGTATTTACACAGGGATGACAGCCCACGAACTCATCCGCCAAGATATCCCTGTCGATCAAAAGCCGCACCCGGTTATCTTTATCATTCATCAGGCCCATCACACTCACCGAACCGGGCGTGATATCCAAAAACGCCTCCATATACTCTGCACCCGCAAAGGAAAGCCTTGCACTGCCAATCTGACTGGAAAGTTCCTTGGTCTTAAACTTTTTCGTGCCGGGCATCATCAGCATATAAAAATCCGTCTTCTGGGAATTACATAGAAAAAGATTCTTACAGATATGGATTCCCAGTTTACTGTCCACATCATGACAGTCCTCCACAGTGGCCGTCACCCCATGGTCCAAGCGCAGATAAGGGATATTCAGTTTCTCAAGCAGTTCATATACTGCCATTTCCTTTAAAAGTCTGCCATTGGGTGAGGGTTTCATGTCAACTGGCATAATTGCCATCTCCCGCTCCTCTGCCTGTATGCTATCTGCCTGTATGCTATCTTCCCGTATATTCATCTTCCTGCTCCTCATTTCCATACAGCACAATTTTCCGTCCTGTCATTCATCTGCCCCTTCCTACATCTCAACTGAAAACGCCACCTCTCCTTCGTTCTCAATCATTTCAGGGTATAATCTCAATACCCAAAAGTCCCCTCCAGGGATTCGTCCTCATCAATCCACTGCTGTACCGGAATCGCCCGATACTCCGTATCCGTATCCCTGACATACACGGTCTCAATTCCCGCATTAATAATCTGCCGTTTACACATGGAGCAGCTGCAGGAATTTTTCACATACTCTCCCGTATCCGCCTCCACACCGGTCAAATACATGGCGCTGCCGATCATCTTATCCCTAGAAGCGCTGATGATCGCATTGGTCTCCGCATGCACGCTGCGGCACAGTTCATAGCGTTCTCCCCTGGGAATGGCCAGCTTTGTGCGGATACACTCCCCCACATCGGTGCAGTTTTTCCTTCCCCTGGGTGCTCCCACATATCCTGTGGCAATCACCTCGTCATTCTTCACAATGACGGCTCCATAATGTCTGCGCAGACAGGTAGAACGCTGCGCCACCATCTTCGCCAAGTCCAGATAATAGTTTACTTTATCTCTTCTCTCCATCCCTATCTCCCTTCCAAAAATATACAGTTTCAGCGCCCGGAAGAATGTATGCCGCAGGCGACATTCTTCCCGACATAATTTAGTGATACTTGGGGTATGTATTTTATACCCCTAGTGTCACTTTATGTCATTTTTACGGAAACATCGGCACCAGTTCCAGTCCTTCGCTCTCCACCAGACCAAACATCAGGTTCATGTTCTGCACCGCCTGTCCAGCCGCGCCTTTGACCAGATTGTCCAAAGCCCCCATCATAATGACTCTGCCCGTGCGCTCATCAATCACGAAATTAATGTCCACGTAATTGCTGCCTTCCACCCACTTCGTCTCCGGGCATACGCCTTTTTCCAGAACACGGACAAATTTTTCTTTCTGATAATACTTATCATACACGGCCTTTACTTCCTCATAGGAAGGCAGCGCCATCTGTCCATCCGCTTTCTTTATCGGCAGAAGCTTTGCATAGGCCGTCACCAGGATACCTCTGTTCATGGGCACCAGATGGGGCGTGAAATTCAGAATAATCTCTTTCCCCGCCGCATATCCAAGCTGTTCCTCTATCTCCGGTGTATGTCTGTGACTCGCCACGCCATATGCTTTGATATTCTCGTTCACCTCACAGTAAAGATTCGGCACCTTCGCGCCGCGTCCCGCCCCGGATGTCCCGCTCTTGGCGTCTATGATCAACGTCTCCGTGTCAATCAGCCCTTCTTTTACCAGCGGATAGGCTGTGAGAATGGAACAGGTAGTATAACAGCCCGGATTAGCTACCAGACGGGCGCCTTTCACATCCTCCCTGTTGATCTCACACAGCCCGTAAACTGCTTCTTTTATGTATTGAGGCGACTTATGCTCGATGCCATACCATTTTTCATAAGTAGAAACATCTTTGATACGGAAATCGGCGCTTAAGTCCACCACCTTTACTTTAGAAAGAATATCCTCATTCATCATGGAAGCACAGAAGCCCTGGGGCGTGGCCGTAAAGATCACATCCACCTGTTTCGCCAGTTCTTCCATATTGTCATCCATGCACTTCGCATCCACAATCTGAAACATATTCTGGTACACTTGCGCATACTTCTGGTCGATATAACTGCGCGATCCGTACCAGACCACCTCCACCTTGCTGTGGGCAGTGAGAATCCTCACCAACTCGCCACCCGCATATCCTGTGGCCCCTATAATTCCCGCTTTTATCATGTATCGTCCTGCTCCTTTCTTATCGGTACAGATTCCAATAAATCCTTTAGAAGTTCCTGCTATATATACCTATTCAATCACCAGTTTAGCATAGGTCTCTCCCGCTTCCTCATATTCTTTGTTGTAAACATGCTTTCCTATGATACTTCTCAACTTCTTAATATCTTCCAAATCCGGAGCCGCAAATTCCAAATAGCAGATCTGAGAACCGGCCTCATTTAATGCCTCATAAAAATCTGAGATATGACAGTAAAACTTATCCAAAATATCCTCCAGCGGATACTGGGAGATCTCTTCTGCCGATTCCCCCTCCGCAAACTCCGGCTCCTGCTCAAATGACAGGGATGTCACATATAGGATCTCATCTTTCTCTTTATACGCATAGATTCCCTGCTCGATTTCCCTGTATTTTTGTTTTTTGAAGAGCGAAAGGCCGCCTGCCTTACGATATTTTTCTGCATCATAGTTTTTAATATTTTTCATGGTTATGTTATGCATCCTCCCTGCCGCCATCAATTTGTCACAAAATATGATTATACTTTTGACATATTTCACACAGTCCAAACTCATTAACCCTCATGGGACTAAAATATTTCCTGATATATCGAGCCGCAGCGGTCGTATATTCTCCCTGGCCCCAATTTGTGGTTAACTCTTTTGGGAGATCTGGATCATATCCTGTACTGCCGCAGCAAATACATGTATTTATCCATTTCTTCAACTTGGGATACTGCCTGATATAATCCAATCCCTCATTGTTACTGTATTCCATATAGTCTCCTGTTAATCAGTTACAAAATCAAAAATAGCGTACAGTTTCATTTTTTCACGCTACTTTAATATATCACGCTGGAAACCGCTTGACAATCACTACCGCTTTATCTACCCGCTTTCCTGTTCTTACCTGCCCTTTATCTCTTGCATTGTATAACTATACATTATAATTGCATAATATTCAATATATTTTTCTTTTTATGCATAAAAAACAATAATATTCATATAAATATGCATAAATTTACACTTGCAATCTATGTTATCTTGTTGTATATTGTTTTAAGGATAAACGCGGCCTGTTATTTTTCGGGCGATATGCGTATAGATAGAAACCTATATAACAATTTCATTACATATTTTAAATGGAGGAAACTGAAATGAAAGAAAAAGTAGTTCTTGCGTACTCCGGCGGACTTGATACCACCGTTATCATTCCCTGGCTGAAAGAAAATTTTGACTATGAAGTAATCTGCGTGTGCGGCAACTGCGGCCAGGCGGAGGAACTTGACGGCTTAGAGGAGCGTGCCCTCTCAAGCGGCGCTTCCAAACTCTATATCGAAGATTTGACTGACGAATTCTGCAATGACTTTATCATGCCCTGTGTACAGGCCCATGCAGTCTATGAGAACAAGTATCTGCTGGGCACTTCCATGGCAAGGCCTGTCATCGCTAAGAAGCTGGTAGAGATTGCCCGCAAAGAAGGCGCTACCGCCATCTGTCACGGCGCTACCGGCAAGGGCAACGACCAGATTCGTTTTGAACTGGGCATCAAAGCGCTGGCTCCCGACTTAAAGATTATCGCCGCATGGCGGAACGAGAAATGGACTCTAAGTTCCCGTGAGGAAGAGATCGAATACTGCCGTCAGCACGGCATCCATCTTCCTTTCTCCGCAGATTCCAGTTACAGTCGAGATCGTAACTTATGGCACATCAGCCATGAGGGATTGGAACTTGAGGATCCTGCCAATGAGCCCAACTACGAACATCTTCTGGTACTGGGCACCACGCCCGAAAAGGCACCTGAAGAGGGAGAATATGTGACCATGACCTTTGAAAAGGGTATTCCGACCTCTGTCAATGGCAAGGAAATGAAAGTGGCCGATATTATTGCTACCCTAAATGAATTAGGCGGCAAACACGGCATCGGCATCGTGGATATCGTGGAAAACCGCGTGGTGGGCATGAAATCCCGCGGCGTCTACGAGACACCTGGCGGCACCATTCTTTACGAAGCACACCAGCAGCTGGAGGAATTGATCCTCGACCGCGACACCTACGCCCTCAAACAGGATATGGGCAATAAGTTTGCACAGATTGTCTATGAAGGCAAGTGGTTCACCCCTCTGCGCAAAGCGGTACAGGCTTTCATCGAATCTACACAGGAATATGTGACAGGCGAAGTGAAGTTCAAACTCTATAAAGGGAACATCATCAAGGCTGGCACCACTTCACCGTACTCACTCTACAATGAGAGTATCGCTTCCTTCACCACCGGCGATATGTACGACCATCACGATGCGGAAGGCTTTATCAACCTGTTTGGTTTATCCAGCAAAGTACGTGCGATGAAGATGCAGGAAAATGGCGTAAAGCTTATATAAGACAGTTTCGTTTCATAAGCAGTATATTTTCAAGATATATAAGATATATAATAAAAATAGGGAGCATCTGTCGTTTGGATGGATGCTCTCTTTGTAAACGTTAAGAAATATCATATTTATTTTGGTAGTACTCTGATAAAAGTTGAATCAGCTTGTCCGCTGTTTCTACTTGCTGAACCGTTTCTTCTTTGGATGTAATATAGAAAGTGTCATAATCACTGGCATGACGAATCTCTTCAGCTTTAACGATTTTTCTCCCCATTTCCCGTGGAAATATCCCTGCTGCCACATAATTCTTATTAAAATACGCCAATGTATCCTTGTGACGTTTAAAAGCAACTCCTTCTAACGCCAATATAGCTGAAACCGCATGGAAAATTGCATAATAAGCACGATTATTTGCTCCACGATATGACTCTGCCTTAAGCAGCACATATGCGGCCTCTAAATCCTCCTTAGCTACCTGTAAACGATAACCGGCCACATCCTTTTTATCACCCATATTTACAGATTCAGGCTGCTTCATATAAAGAAATCCCCTCCTTCGCCACATTTGAATAAAACGGATATGCTTGGGACCAATAGTTAAAATGATCGATATTCTTGACTACAGGCATAAGCCAAATATCATAAGCCACATTATAATCAAACCCAAGTTCCGACAAAGCATCTGAATACTTACTTAAATTATCTTCAGGTAGATCTACCAATACCATTAAATCCACATCAGAATCTGGCCTGAAATCACCACGAGCATAAGATCCATATAAAATAACCTGCTTTAAATGCGTTCCATATATATTTTGTATTGCTGCAACATATTCACCAATTAACTTCCTCATCATTTGCGGCACAAAATCACCCTCTTTACTAATAAAAATTTTATTATATTATACTTGTTTCAAGTAAATCATTCAATCAAATTCTCCGGCCACATCGCTTTTTCTACTAATTATATTCTGTATTTGACATCCATCTCAACTATACATTACTCACACGGGGGTTTTTTTTCATAAATGGATATGATATGATATACGGAAAGAATCTATTTCACAAAAGACACATGTTATCCATCCAAGGGGACATACTGATATATATGGACGTAATTACATTAATTATTATATATTTCGCTGTCGTAAACTTCATAAGCTTCGTAGTCATGGGCGTGGACAAATACAAAGCCAAAAAGCGCGCTTGGCGTATTCCTGAATCCACCCTGTTCGTACTGGCCATCATCGGCGGAAGTATCGGATCGATTGCAGGGATGCACCTGTTCCATCATAAAACGCGGCACTGGTATTTTCTGTATGGAATGCCGGCGATTCTGGTCATACAAATTTTATTGGTTTTGGCGCTTGTTTTTTCACCGATTGAGTTTTTGATCATGTAAGTGGCGTAAATTCCTTCGGAATTAACGCCTCGAGTTCCGCTTCGCGGACTCGGATGTGCGGTAGATTTTTGTAATTTCCTTCGGAATTAACGCCTCGAAGACCGCTTCGCGGGCTCGGGCATTTATCATTTAGAGTGTCATGATTACGCCGCCGTCATTGGCATACATACTGCTGATTCCAGCGGTATCCATAATGACCACATCGCGATATGAAGCCCTCTTCTCCATCAGTCTGCGCACATATTGCGCGCGCTCCGGACAGTTGCAGTGCGTGATCATCAGCGTTCTCTCCTTTGGATTCTCCACATCGGCCACAATGTTATCCGCCATTTTAGCCAGCGCCTTATTGATGCCGATTGCTTGACCCTTTTGTTCGATGACGCCCAGATTGCCTATCATCACAGGTTTTATGTTCAATGTGGAAGCCACCAGCGCCTTAACACCGCTCAGACGGCCGTTCTTGCGGAGCGTCTCCAGATTATCCAGCACAAAATACGTGCGCATCTGTCTCTTAAAAATCTCCACCTTCTCCACCGTCTCCTCAAAAGAGAGCCCAGCTTCCTTATATTCCACTATCTTCATGGCCAGCTGTGTCTCCCCGCAGCTAGCGGATTCGGAATCTATGACATGAATCTTTTTCGCGCCATATTTTTCCTCATAAAGGCTCTTCCCCAGTTCCGCGCTGTTATAGCTGCCGCTCAAATGGGAAGAAAGCGTTATCGCATAGACCTCCTCGGCTTCATCGTGATAGGCCTCCCTGTACTTTTCCGGGGAAGGGCAGGAAGATTTCGGGCAAAGCGGATAAGCCGCCACCCGTTGCAAAAAATCCTTCTGATCAAAGGTCTCATCATCCAATATTTCATAATCCCCGATTTCCAAGGTCAACGGCACTCTCTGGAAACGCGCATCTTCTTTATACTGCACCGGCAGTTCACAGCAACTGTCTACCACAATTTTATAACTCATAAAGCCTCCACAACCATTCCACATAGTTTTCATTACCACTTATGATAACATGGATTGCTATTTGTTGTAAATAGGGTTTTACATTTTTCCAGATACCTGTTGGATTTTGTGGGTGATTATGATATAACAAATATAACGTTTAAAAATAAAGAAAGGTATCCTATATGATCGCGCTAAAAATCACCAACATAAAACAATTCATGGCAAAACTTCTCGGCAGCGAGGATTTTGATAATTTTCTTCTGGAAGAGGCTTCTATTAGCACCTACAATACCTTTATGATAGACGGCCGCCAGAACAGGGATTTTTATTCCTCTGAAGAATGGGAATATAAAGAACTGCGGCCTTATGAATTTTCCACCTGGAAAAAACTAAGGCCCATCTGTTTTGAACTGATTAAGGGAAAACACACGCCCACGGCCTTCCGGTTCGTCCTGCATCTGATTCCTGACCATGCGGCCTCTATTTTACAAAGAGGCGATACCGCCGTGACGCCGCAGCAAGTGAGGGCCTTCGTCCTCAACATTAAATATGACGGCACCACCCTCATGCTAGTCACCGGCACCTCCTTCCATACTTTCCTGATGGATAAGACGCCGGACGCACTCTGGGATAGCGCCGTCAAACAATTTCTTGCGAAACAGGAAATCTCCTTTGAACAGCTGTAATCAATTTCTTGGAAGCAGCTGCGCGACTTCCGCTCCGCAAATTTCAAACTGAGCCACAGCTTCTTAAAACCAAATACCTCCATGCATCATGGCATAATCGACTGCTGCCAGCATCATGGCAAAGAACAGCATTAGCGCCAGCATGATCACTGCCGGAAAATCATATACAAATTTCTCTCCTGCCCGACCGCTTTTGTGATTTTCCACCAGGATTTCTATCCCTAACAGGATGAAAACAATCGGCCAGAGTCGAAATATAATATAATAATGAAATGTTGGTACAACAATATGTATCAAAAACATGACGCCAAAGCATATCAATGTCAAGCCAAAGGTCACCGAACCTACCCGTCTGGTCCGTACCACTTCATTCCCATTTTCCTTCGTACTTTGTTCTCCCCGTGTCTCCATATCCATATACGCTTTCCTCCCACACAAGCACCAACCTGTATTTCCGTAGGAAACATGTGTGCCTGTTTTCCATAATCTATTTTTCCGACGACAGTGGACAGTTTATTTTGCTGAAAATTCGTCGTCATCTTTCTGTCCAATCTGCATCATCTGCTGTGTCCCGTTGGCATCCGCCGCCTCAAGCGCATTCTTTTTGCCCCGAAGCAACGCCACACCAAACCAGATGATGGCAATCGCGATCACAGCCCTCGGCACATCGTCCCGCATAAAATAGTAAATTGCCTTTAGAATCGGATTGTCCCATCCAAGGATTCCGCGCAGTAATTCAAAAGCTAGATTCCACAGCATATACAGGCCAATAACGATTAGCACCACTGCTATTATTTTTTTACTTTTTTGATCTACTTTTACCTGCCGATTTCCAATTCCATCGAGCCCGAAAAGATAGGTGTCCTCCATAGCCATAAAGTTCTCGTCATCCAGCCCGCCAATATTATTGGCATGGAAAAAACTGTAAACATACAGCGTAATTGGCAAAACTGTCAAGGCCCCGATATTTGTAATGGATACAACTATGAGCAGTACCATAAAGCCAAGCATGAAGCTAAGGCCCATCTTCATAAATCCCATGTACATATGTCCTGCCCCCGGCCACAGGGATAAGATAAATAACCAAAACCTGTTTTTCTTTTTCTTCATTGTCTCATTCCTCCCATTAAATTGTCTTGTTAAAAGATTTGTTTCCTGAAATCTCTAATCTTATTTTCAATGCCGTTAAAATAAGCCTCCCTGGCGCCTGCTCTCTCCTGCTCTTCCCGATATTTCTGCCAGGTGCGGTCTATCTGTTTTTGCCTCTCCAATGCCCCCTGCTGTATTTCGTCCATATCTGCCTGCTCTTGTCTAAGTTCCTGTCTAAACGCCTGACCGAAAATACTGCCTGACGATTGCACGCCATCCCTCTCTCCCACGGGCACCAGGAATAGCACTGTCAGGGCCGCTGCCATGCCCACCAACACTTTAGCCCGATAGGAAAAAAGCTGTAGCTTCTGCGCCGTCTGTCTCTGTTTTCTTATCTGCAGAAGTATATTTTCCTTCAAATGAACCGGAGCATGCAGCAGTTCCCGCTCTTCCACCTGCTCTATCAGTCTGGCAAGTTCCTCCTCGCTTAACATCCCGGTGGCAGGTGACTGACGTTTATACATTTTTTGTTTGTCTTCTATATTATGTATCATGCGCCTTTCTCCTTTATATACATCTTGCGTAACATGGCTCTTGCCCGATAAACCTGCGTCTGTACTGTTTTTAATTTGGCACCCCGTTTTGCGGCAATCTCAGCCATGTCCATTTCCTCGTAATAATAAGCCCTGGCAATCTCATCATAAGGCGGTTTCAGAGACAGACATCTGGCCAGCAGTGTTTCCCTTACTTCCTTTTCCAGACAGATGCTCTCCGGTGTCTGCCGCACTGCCCGTTCATCCTGGCTGCCTTGTATCACACGCCTGTTTCCACCGGTATCCGGCCCCCGCACATCCTCCATTCCCACATCTGCCATGGGAATACTGCGTCTGCCTGCGCTCTGCATGTAATCCAGACACTTGTTCGTGGCAATCCTGCAAATCCATGCTTTCTCGTACTTACCATCAAATTCTGCCAGATGCTTATAGGCGGAAAGAAAAGTGTCCTGGGTCAGATCCTCGGAGGCAAAATAGTCCGATGTCATCTTATAACAAATAGAAAAAACAAGATGTTGGTAGGAATCAATCAGCGCTGATAATTGTTCTTCCCGTCCGATACTATCTACCTCCTTCCCTCACGTCTCTATCTACTATAACGAACCTGTCTGACGATTGTCTTCATTTTTTATAAAATTATTTTTTGGGCTTCGGTTTGAATACCAGACTCGCCAGATAACCAAACACCAACGCCGCCGAACAGCCCACCGCTCCAGTCTTGAAACCGCCCTGGAACAGCCCGATAAAGCCGCTCTCACCCACGGCCTCCTTCACGCCTTTCATCAGGATATTGCCATAACCCAGCAGAGGCACACTGGCGCCCGCGCCCGCAAATTCCATAAAAGGTTCGTACCAGCCAAAGAAGCTGATCACAGCGCCTGTACAGACCAACAACACCATGATACGTCCTGGCAGAAGCTTGGTCTTTTCCATCAGGATCTGTACCAGCGCGCAGATTATGCCGCCCACCCAGAAAGCATTGAAATAATCCATCATGTCCCATTCCTCCACATACAGAATTTCCTGCACATTTGTATCCTTTTCACTTATTTTCCATCCGACAGCAAAGATACCTGTGCAAGAATATTTTTACTGTTAGTCTTTGTTAATTTACAAAGAATATACCAAAAGGAATTTCTGACATAATAAAAAGGAATGTGCCATCGGGGCTACTGCCTTTAGGACACACTCCTTATTAACAAGATATTTATACTACTGCGTCACTTTCTCAAAATCAGAGGCCGGATGCTTGCACAACGGACAGATAAAGTCCGCCGGCAGTTCTTCTCCCTCATAGACATAACCGCAGACCGTACAACGCCATACCGTCTTACCTGTCTGAACATCCTTGGCGGGCTGGGGTTTGATTGACGACTGATAGTAGGCATAAGTAGCGGATGGCGTATCCGCCAACACTTCCATGTCATCCACAGATGCGATAAACAGCGTGTGGCTGCCCAGATCCACTTCCTGTTCCACCGTAGCGCTGATATAGCTGTTGATCCCGGCTGTTACATAATACAGGCCGTTGGCGCTTCGCTTGCAGTCTGCATACCCTGCAAATTTATCCACCTCACGCCCGGACTGGAAGCCAAAATGCTTGAACAGTTCAAACTCCGCCGCCTCACTGATGATAGAAATATTAAATTTGCCACTCTTTTTGACCAGATCATGAGTGAAATTAGACTTATTCACTGCGATACTGATCCTGTTAGGCTCAGAAGTCACCTGCTGCGCCGTGTTGATGATACAGCCGCTGTCCCTGCCATCCGCTGCAGATGTCAGTACGAATAAGCCGTATGATAATTTATACATTGCTTTTTTGTCCATTTGATAAACTACTCCTTTCCATAATTGCTGTAATAGGTAACAGCGCTATAATCTCCGACAATCTTCTCCACAATCTCCCGGATCGACAACCCTTCACACGCTACCGTAATATCGGCATACTTTTCATAGAGCGGAAGCCGCTCTTCATAAAGTGCGGTAAGATCTTGCCCCGCCCGCAGCGTCACGCCCCGCTCATCCAGGTCACCTAACCGCTCCCTGATATCCGCAAGAGGAAGCGACAGATACACAATCTTTCCAATCTCCTTATAATGCGCCATAGCCCGCTCCCCATAGACCGCACTGCCGCCGGTGGCAATCACCGTCCGGTCTGTCCGGATGGATTCGTTTACTTCCTCCTCCACCCGCCAGAACCCTTCCACGCCCTGTTCGGCAATGATCTCATGCAGAAGCTTACCCTCCCTGCCCTGAATCACCAGGTCCGCATCCATAAAGGCATATCCCAGCTTCTTAGCCAGCACCACACCCACGGTACTCTTTCCTGCGCCGGGCATTCCGATTAAAATTATGTTTTGCATATATTATGTAAACCAATTGCCTTTCTTATTTCAAATATGCAATCACTTCCACCTCGCAGAGTACATCTTTGGGAAGCTGTTTGACCGCCACACAACTCCGCGCCGGTTTCTCGGTAAAATATTTCTCATACACTGCGTTAAAAGCTGCAAAATCCGCCATTTCTGCGAGGAAACAGGTGGTCTTTACCACCTTGGTATAATCTGTGCCTGCCTCTGCCAAGATAGCGCCCACATTCTTCATGGCCTGCTCCGCCTGCTCGGTCACGTCTTTCCCGGTAATCTCTCCTGTAGCCGGATCAATCGGAATCTGCCCGGATGCAAAGAGAAAATCTCCTGCAATGATTCCCTGAGAATAGGGGCCAATAGCCGCCGGTGCCTTGTTTGTCGATACTTTAGTTAACATAATATTTATCCTCTCTTTCTTTTCCTTACTACAATTCTCTCACGCATCCCCAAATCTTACTTTCACATAAAATCCTCTGGCGTTCTCGATGATCTCCGTCACCACGCCTTCCCGCTCCAGTAATCTCTCCCGGAAAGGGAAATTGCCGGACATGGCAAGGGACGGATCAATTGTATAATAATAGTTGCTGGGAAGAACCCCTTCCGTCACCGTGACTTTGTCTCCTTCTTTCAAAAGACCGGGGCGCTCCATCTTAAATTCCATCTCCCGCATCTGATCTACCTCGTTTATGATAGAGATTCTCTTAACATATCATACACACACTCAGCTGTTTAATCCTGTCCACGAATAACCTCCTCTATAGACGATGGCGGTATATTCTCAAACAAATGCTCCAGTTCCTCATTTAAGTCAAGCGCCGCTGCAATCTTGATCAATGAAAGAAAAGAGATCTCCTCACAATAAAAATCTGTATTTCTCCCGGTGTTTTTGTAAAAATGAAAAAGTTGTATTCATGGATAATATTTTATTCTAAATATAATATTTTTGCAAGAATTAGATAATATACTAGTCTTTCTTAAAGTTACTGATGTCTTCCAAGCAATAATATTTCTACTGAAAACTTTTTTTATTTATTGCAAAAGATTTCAGTAGAATTTTATTACAGAAACAGTCATTTGCATCTATCGAATAATTTCCTATGTGGAAAGTCATAGAAAAGCCGGGAAATGTTATTTATCTTGAATTGCTTTATATGGGATACGAGATCCAGGTATATAATAATAATGGAAAAGAAATTGATTTTCTGCTTATGAAGAATCTGGATGATTTTTAAAAAGCCTGATAGGAAACGGCAGGAACAGTCCCCATAGCTGCCCTGCCGTTTCCACTCTTTCTATGCACACTCATAATGCTCCAAAACCACCCCATGGGCAATGCCCGGTATGGTCTGGCCTTCATTAAAACTGGTCTTACTCAAAAGCGCCCCCGTGGGTACGAAAAGCACTCTCTTCCAGACGCCTTCCTGCAATTTCTTTAAGATATAAGCCGACAGTACCACTGCACTGCAGCCGCATCCGGAACCGCCCGCATCCGTATGCTGTTTCTCACTCTCAAAAATCTCTATCCCACAGTCCATATGCTGTTTGGTGATGTCAATCTGCATTTCCGCAAGCAGGTCAAACAGCAGTTTCTGACCTACCATGCCCAGGTCTCCAGTGATGATCTTATCATAATCCTTGGGTGCCCTGCCGAAGTCCTCTAAATTCTGTCTAATCGTATCGGCCGCAGCGGGGGCCATACATGCGCCCATATTCATGGAATCCTTAATCCCATAATCTACAATCTTCCCGATGGTGACGCCCTCCATGACGGCGCATACCTGCTCACCGGGCTGGGCCGAGAGAATAAAAGCGCCGCTGCCCGTCACCGTCCAAGTGGCAGATTTGGGCCGCTGGTTGCCATAGGCCAGAGGGAAACGAAACTCCTTCTCCGCACTGGCAAAATGGCTGGAAGTAATACAGGCGACCTTCTGGGCAAAAGCACTCGCCACGGCCATTCCTCCCATGGCAAGGGACAAACCGCAGGTAGAACAAGCCCCATAAAGCCCCACATGGGGCACCTGATACCCCGCCAACCCAAAACTGCTGGCAATGGACTGCCCTAACAAATCACCTGCAAAGACCATCTGTAGATCGTCTTTTACCAGTTTTGCCTTGCCAAGAGCAATTTCCAGCGCCTCCTTCTGCAAGCTGCTCTCCGCATCCTCCCAGTTCTGGGCGCCAAACATATCGTCATACCCGGCCTTATCAAACAACTTGCCCATGGGGCCCTGGGCTTCCTTACTGCCCACGATGGATGCACTGCTGATGATATAGGGTTTACATGTAAACTGAACACTCTGCTTTCCTAACATGCCGCTATCTCCTTTACTCATACCGGACAGCGTATGTAACCGCCGTCAACCTGTTTTATAATGATAGTATGCATGTTTTTTCTTTTCATTATTCCCGTCATTATTCCCGATTCCCGTGCAATCCAAAACTGCGCATAAAATACCCGCATTGGGGGAATTTTATGGTATAAATGTTATGCCTCCACCGGAATCATATCATACGCGATGTCCTGATCCTCCTGACTGCAGACCGCCACACAATAATCCCCAAATTCATCATATTCTTTCATATGATAGTATTTGGCATCCACCTTATGCCGCACCCGGATCCTCTGACTCTCCTCGTCCACATGGACTGCAAAATCCGAAAGTGGCAGCGACATGCCCCTGCCGGTGACTTTTAGGAAGCTCTCTTTCATCGTCCAGATGCGAAACATCCTCCTTGTCCGCTCCGTTTCCTCCTCCACCGCATACAGCCAATTCTGTTCCTCCTCGGCAAAGAATCGGTCCGCTACTTTAAGACGCCCCTGTCTGATCTGCTCAATATCATTCCCAACCGGATGGTCCCCGATACTGCAGATGGCATAGTCTCCCGAATGGGAAAGAGAAAAATGAATCTCTGAATGATATTTTAAGACAGGTTTTCCCCATTTTCCAATCTCATATTCAACGCTGCGCTCCCGCAATCCATAGGCCGCCAGCGCATGATCCAGCAAAAGTCCCGCTCCCAGACTTCTGTTTTTGTCCTTTTCATGTTTTAGGAGCGCCGCCTTCTGCTGTCTGTAAGGCGACAAGATCTTAATCTTCTCCTGAAACAATGCTTCGTTATCAAAACACCGTACATCCATATAGTACGTATAAATCATGTCCAACCTCCATAACGCCTCTATAGACTTCTCAGATTCTCCTTCCTCCTATCCTGCCATAACAGCGCTCGCAGACCGGATACGCATAATCCCACATAAGCGGTCTGCCGCAGATGCGGCATTTTTTCTCAAACTGCCCTTTGTCCTCCTTAAGCATCTCACCAATCTCATGCTGGGCCCACTCCCTATTGGCTGCCACCTCTTCCTTATCGACTACCCAAGCCATCCTAGCGGAAAACTGGGTATACAAATCAAGCTGTTTGTAATAGGATTCCAGCCCTTCCAGTGAAAAATCCTTGGGCAGCATCGGACATTCCCGTTGTTTCTCCGGTCTTTCACAATAGCGCAGCCATAACTGCAGCACATCCCGGTCCTTCACATCAAAAGGACAGGTGATTAGCGTAAGCACCAGCTTCCTATCATCCATATAGGGAATTTTCTTCCTGTAATTCTTCAGATACTTATATTTGTTGATACTTTCCGCCATGGAGATTTTGTCATACATGGGCAGGTCACGAGTCTTTTCCCAGGCCGCTATGACTTCGTCCAGTTCCAGGTCGATATCCAGCAAAACTTCCGGGAAACCGACTCGGGCACGCTTGAGCGGATAAAAGGGCTCCGCCAGCTTCTTACCCACATATTCCATATCCATAGCAGACTGTACATATCCCACATCATAATAGCCGTACCGACCGGCCCGGCCCGCAATCTGCCTGATCTCCTCTGCTAGCAGTCTGCGCATGCCCACCCCATCAAACTTGGTAGTGCTCATAAAGATCACACGTCGAATAGGCAGGTTGATGCCCATGCCGATGGCATCCGTGGCCACCACGACCTGGTTATAACCTTCCGTAAAAAGACGCACCTGCTCCTGTCTGGTCTGGGGCGGCAGATTCCCGTAAATAACACTGGCTTTGATCCCCTTGCTTTCCAGTTCCGCCGCAATGGCCAGCACATTTTTCTTGGAAAAAGCAATCAAGGCATCTCCCTGTGCCACGTCATGTTCCATATCATAACGTTGTGGAATAAATTCCAACTTGGTATTGCGTTCATGAGTGACAATCTCATAGGTATCACCGCATCGTTCGATCATCTTCACCAGCAGATCTTTCGCCGTGCCGGAACTGCACACATGAATCTCCTCCGCCCGGATGCCAAGGATTGCTCTCGTCCAATAACTGCCCCGATTCTCATCCGCCATCATCTGTGCCTCGTCAATCACGGCGATATCATAGACTTCCCGGATGTTTAAAATCTCCACTGTGGAGGCCTGTACAAAACTGCCCGGCGTAAGGATTGTCTCCTCACCAGTGATCATATTGCAGGGGATGCCGGATGCCATCATCCTGTCATAGACTTCCAGCGCCAAAAGCCGCAATGGCCCCAGATAGATGCCCCGGTATGCCTGCCTGAGTCTCTGCAAAGCCTGGTAGGTCTTTCCGCTGTTGGTGGGACCGATATGCAGGATGAAATGTCGTTTCATGCCCCGCGCCTCCGGATACTGTTTCTCCGGCTCCGCCTCCATCAGTTCCTCAATCCGCTGTCCTACCAGATACTGCATATAGTCTTCTCTATAGATTTCATAGAGGGACTTTTTCTGTAAAAGCGCCGCCGTCTTCTCCATGGCCGCAATATCATCCGGCACGGCGCCCGACGCCATTTTTTTCAGGAAAGAAATATCCAGTCTGGCTAACATCCTGACAATCCGCCGGTATCTTTTCAGCCACGAAGTATCACGCACCACCACCGTATAACCGATCGTGGCTGCCTTCTTGTGCAGTTCCTTCATATCCGCCAATACCTGGTGGTTCTCCTGTTTCTTTTTGCGGGCAATACGGCGTTCCAGCTGTCCCAGCTGTTTCTCCGTTCCCCGGATCAAACGACGGTCCGAATCCGGCACAAACTGCAGGAACGCCTTTTCGTAGACCTTCCATACCTGTTCTGACACCTCATCCTGGACTCTGCCCTGACCACCCTGTCTTTTTTCACTTCGTTCCGCGCTATCCTTTCCTGGGCTGTCCTGCACGATACTGTCCTGCCCCTTATCATTCTGTCCGGCATTTTTCTTTCCCAATGTGTCCTGTCCGGCGGATTGCTCCACTCTCTGTGCCACGTCCACAGCGCCCTTCTTTTTCCTGCGCCGCCGTCTTTTTTTCTGTACTGTCCCCGAATCCTTTACCTGTGTATTCTCCCTATCGTCTCGGTCAGCCGCCTGACTGCTTTCCTGTTCCCCAACAGTTTGTATCCCTGTTGTCTTTTTCTCATCCTGCATGGTTATTCTCTTTTCCTAAATTTTATCTCTCTTCCTAACGGATACTCTATCCTGTATCGACTGTAGCAACGGATATTCTGGTATTTTCAATCTTTTTTCATCATAACATTATTTAATCCTCACTCGCAAGCTTAGTATATCCCTGTGCGAAAAAAATGAGTACCAAATAAAATTGATTTTATAGTGATATTGCTCTAAAATAAAAAGTAATAAAAGTAAACTCCTTCGGATGTTAACAAATCGAGCATAGCTCGATTGCGACATTCGCTTCGCGGACTCGGCTGATAACCCTTCCATGTTAACTTCGCGAGATCCGCTTCGCGACTCGTACATCACGTTACTGGTATTAATCGAGGTGCTTTATGAAGAATGTTATTTTGGTAGTGGATGATGATAAGACCAATTTGGCGCTGGCACAGAAGATTCTTGGTGCCCAGTATCGTATTGCCGCCGCCATCTCCGGCGCGACCGCTTTAAAATATCTGGAAAACCACCGTCCCGATTTAATCTTGCTGGATATCAATATGCCGGGGATGGATGGTTTTGAGGTTATGGAAAGGCTGCGGGCAAATGTTGCCACCGAATCGATTCCCGTTATCTTTCTGACGGCAGACAACCTTGCTGAGACAGAGATCAAATGTTTTCAGATGGGAGCACTGGATTTCGTTGGTAAGCCCTTTGTTCCGGATATCCTCTTAAGCCGTGTCAGCAAGACCATCGAACTTGACCAGTACCGGCATAATCTGGAAAACATGGTGAACACCCAGGCGGAAAAAATCACGGAAAACGCCAGACGTCTGGGCATGATCCAGGAGTCTGTCATCATCGGCATGGCCAATCTGATTGAGAGTCGTGATGGCAGCACCGGCAAACACGTAAAAAATACACAGACCTACGTGAAGATGATCGCCGATGAACTGTATGCAAGAGGCCTGTTCCGGGAAGAGTTAACACCCGATTATATCCAGGATCTCTGCAAGGCCGCCCCACTCCATGATGTAGGAAAGATTAAGATTTCCGACGCCATTCTGCAAAAACCCGGCAGACTGACGCAGGAAGAATTTGAAACCATGAAGTTACATACCACGCACAGCCGCCAGATTATCAAGACCATCATCGGTGATATCGAAGACGAACACTATGTACATATGGTGGAAGATATCGCCATGTATCACCATGAGCGTTATGATGGCACCGGATATCCTACCGGTCTGACGGCAGAGAACATTCCCCTCTCCGCGAGAATCATGGCCGTTGCCGATGTGTTCGATGCCCTCTATGAGGAACGCTGCTATAAGCCACCGGTCCGCCCCATTGAACGCATCATGCAGATTATGTCCGAAGGCAGGGGCACGCAGTTTGATCCTGTCATACTCGATGTGTTCATGGAACTGCTGCCGCAGCTGAAAGAATTGCTGCACATCTGTCCGGAGAATCCGGACAATAACTGATTTGATGAGGAGAGTTTCCCGATCGTAGAGGAAAGGATGGTAATCGGTTGTGGATAATAATCAGTCAAAGACATCTCCGTCACACAAAAAACTAGAACGTACCGTACTCGCTGTACTGACCTTGTATACATTAGCCATGTTTTTTACCAGCCAGCTTTATGGTTGGAGTACTTATGTCAAAGAATTTATCTTCTTTCCCATGGCAGCGGGATGGTTCGTCTATTTTCAGGAATCTTGGAATCATGAGCGCAGGGCCCGGTTCATAGCCGTCATGGTCTGGATCAATTTTATTCTTTTTGCGCTAAATACGGACAGTTTTCCTTCTATGCTCATCACCATGGCAGGCGTTATTGCTCTGCTCAGTATTTTCTGTATCCGACAGATTGTTTATCTTGGGCTGATCATCCCGATTTTTATCTTTCTCTATCACGGCCTGATTGCTAGAACGATCAGCTTCGCCAATATCCACGACATCCTCCGGTTCTGTATCCAGTTCTTCTCTCTCTACACTGTATCCGCAGTCATGTGGATCATTATCAGGGACCGTCAAGAAACCAGCGAACAGCTAATGGAAAACATCCAGGAACTGGAAATTGCCGAACGCAGCAAAGACGACTTTCTGGTAAACGTCTCCCATGAGATCCGCACCCCCATCAACGCGGTCTGCGGTTTGAGCGAGGCAATCCTACAAGAAGACCTCCCTGCTTCTGTCTGGCGCGATGTGATAGACATTCAGACCGCTGGGCGCAATCTTCTCTCTACCGTCAGCAATATCTTGGATTTCTCGGAACTGGAAAGCGGCAGACTGGAACTGGCGGAAGAAAGTTATAACATCACCTCCACAATCACCGACATCATCAACACCGCAATGACTATGGATAACGGCCGGCGTCTGGAACTGATTGTGGACTGCGATGCCAATCTGCCCAGCAACCTGTTGGGGGATGAGCAGAAACTGCGCCGCATTATCCTAAACCTGATCGGAAATGCCATCAAATTTACCAAAGAAGGCGGCATCATCCTGCGTATCAAAAGCCGTAAGGAAGAATACGGCATTAATCTGATGGTCAGTGTAAAGGATTCTGGCATCGGCATCAAACGCGCCGATATGGAAAAAATCTTTACCAGTTTCAGTCAGGTGGACTCCAAGCGCAACCGTGAGGAAGGCGGTGTCGGCCTGGGACTGGCTATCACTCAGGCGCTCGTGCGCAGTATGGGCGGCTTCATCACCGTGGACAGCATCCCCGGAACGGGAAGTGAATTTTTGTTTACGGTACCGCAAAAAGTGTTGGACGAGACACCCATTGTATCCATTAAAAACAAGAAAAACCTCTTTGCCGCCTGCTATATTAATCTGGATAAATACAACTATTCTGTTATCCGTGAAGGTTATGAAAGCTGTATCAACCATATCGCCAGTCAGTTCGGCATCCCCTTCCGTGTATGTCGGAACCTGCCGGAGTTAAAACGTCGGATGGAAAACGAATCCTACTCCCATATTTTCATCGGTTGGGAAGAGTACAATGAAGACCGCAGTTTCTTTGAAAATCTTGCCCAGGATTGCACCGTGGTGCTCTTCTTAAACTATGGACAGGAAGTGTCTGTACGGGGCAATATGCTCCGCATCTATAAACCCTTTACCGTGCTGTCCATTGCCGCAGTTTTCAACGGGCAGAAACTAATCCAGAATGAAGAACAGCATATCATGCTGCACAATAAGTTTGTCGCTCCTACGGCAAAAGTCTTAGTGGTAGACGATAATGCCATGAACCTTAAAGTCATGGCCAGACTCCTTCTGCCTTATCAGATTAAAGTCATTATGGCAGGAAGCGGCCAAGAAGCTTTGAACACTCTGAACACACCGGAATTTGACTGTGTCTTCCTTGACCATATGATGCCAGAGATGGACGGTGTAGAGACACTGCATAATATCCGCCAGAAACCCGGCGCATATTATCAGTCACTTCCCATCATCGCCTTTACGGCCAACGCCATAGGCGGTGCCAGGGAAATGTTCCTCTCTGAAGGATTTAATGATTTTATTGCCAAGCCGATTGAATTGAGTGTCTTGGAACGACTGCTCCGCCGTTATATTCCGATACAGAAACAAATGCTTGTCGAAGAAGACACCTCTGCTTCGGACGGTACTTCCGCCGCAGATTCTTCTGTCTCTTTTGATATAACGGAAACGGCAGACAATACCAGGGAAGAAGCCGACGCCAAGGCCCTTGCCCTTTTGACCAGGTTCGGAATCAATATCGAACAGGGCTATTCTTACTGCGGAGATCAGGAAGGTCTGCGTGAAATCATGGGAATTTTTCACGCAGAAGGCCCCAAGCGTCAGGAGCAGCTTGCCCATTTGTTTCAGGAGCAGGACTGGAAAAATTATGTGATCACGGTACATGCCCTAAAAGGAAACGCCAAAGGTATCGGCGCCGAAGCTCTCTCAGAACTTGCGAGGCAGCTTGAAATGGCTGGCAAGGAAAACCGAATCGACTATATCTTAATGCACCATGAAGAACTGATGGAAAACTATAGACGGCTTCTGCATGCCCTGCAAGATAGCGCCTTCCTCTATCCAAACGGTCCGGCAAAACAAGAACAGACTGCCGTCACCAACAAAGACGGCATTGACAGCGCACCCCCTCTTTCCACAGCAACAGAAGTGGATGAACAATCATTGTCCAACCTGATCAGTCAGTTGGAGGATAAACTGTCCGCTTTTGAAAATGAGGGCTTGGAAGAACTTTTTGACAGGCTTACAGCCCTTCAATACCGCGGGATTCCACTTGCAGGGCTTTCGGAAAAACTTCGGTTGATGACATACGACTTTGATTTCTTAAGCGCTTCCGAAGCGTTGACTGCCTGGAAAGAATCCCAGACAGACACCAATGCCAATTAACAGAAAGGCCGGGTAACATTCATGTTGAAACGAATTCATCGATTTATGAAAAAATTGTTTTCCCCACAGCTGGAATTTCACGAGCGGCTTCTGCGCATGGTTCTGTCCCTGGTATTTGCCGCTTCCGTAATCGGTACGGGACGTGTCGCATTGGGCGCTGATTCCAGGATACTTATGGCACTGATCCCGATGTGTGTTCTCTCCGCTCTCTCCATCTGGATTGTGGTGGAATGCCGTAATGCCAGACTGGCGTCCTGGCTGCTGATCATCGGCACGAATGTAATCCTTTTCCCGTTTCTTTTTATCTTAAGCGGCGGGATAGACAGCGGTACGCCCATATGGTTCGTGCTGGGGCTCATCTATATTTTCCTGCTCTTTGAGGGGAAATCCTTCTGGCTCGCCATGCTCTTATCCGCCGCCTCTTTTTTGATAACATACATAACGGCCTATTTTTATCCGAATCTCATACCGCCTGTGGAACGTTTCTACACCTTCACAGACTCCTACGTGACGCTGTTGTTTATCAGCTGCTTCATCGGTATCCTTTTAAAAATCCAATCGAAGACTTACGATCAGGAAAAGAAGCTGGCGGAAGAACAGAAAGCGGAAGTGGAGCAGATTGCCCACTCCAAAGATGCTTTCTTTACCAATATGAGTCATGAGATCCGCACTCCTATCAACACGATCATCGGTCTCAACGAAATGATTCTCAGGGAGGATATCTCCGATGAAATCGCGGAAAACGCCATCAATATACAAAACGCCAGTAAGATGCTCCTCACCATTATCAACGACATCCTGGATCTATCCAAGCTGGAATCCGGCAAAATGGAGATTATCCCCAGCCAATACGAAATCAGTTCCATGTTCAGCGATCTGGTCAACCTGATCTGGGTTCGGGCACATCAAAAAGATTTGGAATTTAAAGTAGACATTGATCCAGAGATTCCCTCCATGCTCTACGGTGATGAGGTTCGGATCAAACAGATTATTACCAATATGTTGACCAATGCAGTCAAATATACAGACAGCGGTTCTGTCACACTGCGCGCAAAGGGAGAGCGCATCGCTGCCGACCAGATTCTGCTGCGTATCAGTGTGGAAGATACCGGTATGGGCATCCGCAAGGAGAATCTGGACAATCTCTTCCGCTCTTTCAAGCGCGTGGACGAATCCGATACCCGCAGCATAGAAGGCACCGGTCTTGGACTCAACATCTCCAAACAGCTGATCGAGATGATGGGCGGAAAAATCACCGTGGACAGCGTATATCACAAGGGATCTGTTTTTACCATAGAGATCCGGCAGCGTATCGTCAATGTACGTCCTATCGGCGTCATTAATTTTGCCGCCCAGAAACAGCTAAGACACCGCACCCGCTATAAACAGAGTTTCACCGCACCGGATGCCAGAATCCTGGTAGTGGACGATAACACCATGAATCTGATGGTGGTTGTGAAACTGCTCCGGGATACTAAAGTAAAGGTGGATACTGTGGAAAGCGGCCGGGAATGTCTGAAAAAGACTGCCGAGAACGCATATCATGTCATCCTGATGGATCACATGATGCCGGAGATGGACGGGGAAGCCGCCCTCCATGCCATCCGCAGTCAGACCAGGGGATTCTGTCAGAAAACACCTGTGATTGCCCTGACCGCCAACGTCATGACCGGCGCAGAACAGATTTACCGCAATATGGGCTTCGATGGTTATCTTGCCAAACCCATCAATGCCGCCCTGCTGGAGGCCAGCCTCATAAAATATCTGCCCCCAGAGCTAATCGAATATATGGCGGAAGACACCGATTCGGACGCTGAGGATGCCAACGCTGTGAATCAGGTTTTCTCTGCCCGGAAACGTAAGATTGCCATCACGGCAGACTGCATCTGTGATTTGCCCAAAGACCTGTTGGAGCGCTACCAGATTCGTCTCATGTACTGCTACGTCCACACAAAAGAAGGCCGCTTCTGCGACCTCTTTGAAATCTCTTCCGACAGTCTGCTGCCCTATCTGCAGACGGAAGGCAACTATGCCCATTCCTCTACGGCAGATCCTGCGGAATACGAATATTTCTTTGCTGAGTCCCTGGCTGAAGCGGAACATGTGATTCACATCACTGCCACCATCAGCTTGAGCGGCGCCTATCCCAATGCCACTCAGGCCAGCCGGAGTTTTGATAATGTGACCGTGATAGACTCCGCCCATATCAGCAGCGGACACGGCCTGATGGTACTCTATGCCGCCATGCTGGCAGAGGAAGGCAAGAGCGTCCAGGAAATCTGTGATGCCCTGGACGAATACAGGACGCGTGTATTCTCCAACTTCCTGGTGCCCAGCACGCAAACCCTCTACCGCAATGGCAAAGTAAACAGTATCGTCCACAAACTCTGCACCGGCCTGAACCTCCATCCGGTTCTCGCCATGTCCAAAAATAAATTAAAACTTTGGAAAATCGAGGCCGGCAATATGCATCGGGTGAACAGTCAGTATGTCCGTAAACTTTTAAAACACAGCAGGCAGATTGACTCCCGCCTGCTCATCCTCACCTACGCCGGATGTAGTGTGCGTCAGATTGATGAAATTCTGGCCGAGGTGGAAAAATACATAAAATTTGACAAAATTATTCTGCAAAAAGCCTCCGCTACCGTATCCAGCAACTGCGGTATCGGCACCTTTGGCCTGATGTTTGCAAGGAAACCGGCCGAGCAGAAATAATCAGTCCTCCATGACTTTCCGATACTGCTCTTCAGCCTGTTCCACGGACTATTTCTCCATCCTTAAAACTTCCTCTGCTGGCATAGCACCAGCCGCCTCAGCTATCGGAAGCGTTTGTGCCTTCTGAAAGGACACGGTCACCGTAAACAGATCAGCATCTGTCTCTACGGTCAATTCGCCGCCGCAGGCCTGAGTGAAACTCTTGGCAATGGACAAACCAAGTCCGCTGCCGCCGTCCGTGCGGCTCTCATCGCCGCGCACAAAACGCTCGGTAAAGTCTTTGGTGCTTTTCAGTTCCACACTGGATGTATTTTTCATGCGTACAACAACACGTTCCATTTCCTCGGTGAGCGTCAGATAAATCCTGGAACCCTCCAAAGAATAGTGTAAGGCATTCTGCAGCAGATTCTGGAACACCCGGTAAAGTCTCTGACCATCAGCCACCACCGGCATAGGCACCTCCGGAATCGCCAGCTTCATCGTAAAGCTGCTCTGCTCAATCTGTGCATTC
Organism: uncultured Lachnospiraceae bacterium; assembly: GCA_946554445.1. Lineage (GTDB taxonomy): Bacteria > Bacillota > Clostridia > Lachnospirales > Lachnospiraceae > UBA3282. The sequence continues at coordinate 128,620 of CAMNSD010000004.1, forward strand.
ATATCCGCCAACGTCTGCCGCAGCAGTTTTCCCATATCCAGAACTTCCATCTGAATGGGCAGCTGCCCGGAGGTAGCCTTGCTCACCTCAAACACATCCTGCACAATATTTCTCAAGCGCTCAGACTTTTCTCCCAGAATCTGGATAAATTCCTTCACATGTTCCGGCAGATCCTGCTCTTGCCTGAGCAGTTCCACATAGCTGATGATGGAAGTTAACGGTGTCTTGATATCATGGGACACATTGGTCACCAGATCCACCTTCATACGCTCGCTCTTCACCTGTTCCCGCAGCGCCGTCTCCATGCCCTTCTGAATCTCGTTCAGGTTCTTCGCGGCCTCCTGTAAATCCGTATCTGCAGCCAACTGCAAATCCTCGGTCAGATTTCCTTCTCGCACCGCCTGAATCTGATCGGAAAGGGCGCCGATATCTTCCGCCAGCCGGCGGTTTTTACGAAGCGTCACGATATCAAGAATCATAAATCCCAGAAACACACCTAAGAATACAATGCCCATTATCACTACGACTACAACAAAACTATCAACGCCGCTGCCGTACATCCATTCATAATACCAATCACTCCATGCGCCGCCATACCCATAATAATCATAGGCTTCCATACAATCCGCGGCCGTCCCGCACAGCAGACACAGAACCGAACCGACTGTCCCGGCAAACATCAATATGACAAGTTCAATCACCACTCTGATCCGCTGTCTGCGTACCAGCCGTTTTTGCAGCGGGTATTTAAGGTCTTTCCTCTTCAGCATATCGAAAAGTGGTTTCTTCTGATTCTTTCTGTTGCCTTTCCAGTCCAGAACGGCCAGATAAAAGAGCCAGAAAAAAGCAGCCAGATACGCACCGGCCCGGAACATCCGGGATATCTCATAGGTAATGTCCCCGCTCCAGCAATAATAGGAAGAAAAACCATTCTCGATTTTCCAGCAGGCTTCCGACAGCACACCCACGCTATTGCCTGCCAGTATAAGCAGGATAAACAGGAATAAAAAGACTTTCACTTCCAGATACACTTTACCTGACAAATCTGCGATTTTCTGATCTGCCAGCCGTTTACTCTTATACAGCAGCAAGGAAAGCACTAATAATATAACGGACGCTATTAAATATCCACAGATTTCCTGGAACTCCCTGTGCATGACTGTCCTGGTCAATTTCATATAGTAGAGTCTGCCGCCATACTGGTCCACGCCATATCCACCGTAATCTCCCACCAGATAAAGCTGTGGATTCTTCGCCACGGCGATAAATACCCTGGCCTCTTTGGCTGATTCTCCCAATGTAAAATTCGCATAGCCTGGCACATACCAGAGACTGTCATCCCCATAGATGCCATCCCCGTACACATCTACTTCCCGGCCATCCTTCACAATCCTCACTTTGCCATCGTCTTCCCGATTATACCAAAGAGAAAAATTATACTCCTCCAACGGAAGCACCGTGCCAAAATCAGATCCGTCCCATTCCTTCCCGGTCTGTTCTTCATAACCTTCGATGTTGGAATAAAGCAGTTTATCCTGATACACCACTGCATAACGGATGTTTTTATTATGCGCCATATCGGCCATGTAATCATTCAACGCCTTTTCTTCGTCGTAGTTTTCAGCGTACCACTCATCGTAGGAACCATCATAAAAACCACCGTAGTAATCATTATAATATTGTTCCAGTTCCTCCGGATCAAGCCCGTACTCCGAGGCAATCGCCGTACGCTCTTCCGCCTGGTGTCTCAACCGATCTTCCACCACTTCCTGATAATCATCCCCATAAGCAGGATCCGCTGCCTCTTCTATCACTACTTCTTCCGCCACGGCCGTCATAGGCGCCCCATTGAGAGCCTGGTCAAGCCATCCCGTATACCCGCCAAAGCCGCTGTCATAATATCCATAGTCGTTGGAAAATGTCACAGCTTCGCCGCTGGTCCAGCCTTTGCCGCCGGTAGCCACACTGATCAGGTCGGACAGTCGTTCGCTGACCAGCCACCTGAACTCCTCGCTCTCCTGATAATCTATCTGATTTTGAAAAGCCTGGCCGCCCAGCGCGAAATACAGCGAAACCGCCGGAATCAGATTCACGAATAACATGGTCATACCAATAAAAAATACTGCAAAACTGCATATTACCTTACCTTTTTTCCATCTTGTACCCAATGCCCCACACCACCTTTATATATTCTGGCTCTTTTGGATTCAGTTCGATTTTTTCCCTGATATGGCGAATGTGTACCATCACGGTGTTCTCTGGCGCGAAAGACGGTTCTTCCCAGACTCTCTCATAAATCTCCTCCGCTGGAAAGATTCTTCCCCTGTTTTTCATGAGAAGTTCCATGATCTTGGTCTCTGTGGCAGTCAGCTTCACCGGCTCCCCGTCCACATAAAGCGTGCGCTCCTGCAGGCGATAGCAAAGTCTGCCATTGACAATCTCATCTTCCTCGTGCTGTGCATGGATGCCGCCAAGCATCGTATATCTGCGAAGCTGGCTTTTCACCCGGGCCGCCAACTCCTGGGGATTGAAAGGTTTGGACACATAATCGTCCGCTCCCATGGACAGGCCCAGAATCTTGTCCGTATCCTCCGTCTTGGCGCTCAAGACAATAATAGGCAGATTCTTCCTTTCCCGAATCTTCATCATGGCGGAAAGCCCGTCCAGCTTGGGCATCATCACATCCATGATGATCAGCTGCACCGATTGCTCTCCCAGAATCCGCAATGCCTCCATGCCGTCATACGCCTTAAGCACACGATACCCTTCCTTTTCCAGAAGAAGGGCTATGGCCCGCACAATCTCCCTGTCGTCATCCACCACCAGTACACATTCGTTCATTGTTAAAACCTCACTTTTCCTTAAGCCTGTTGCCATCATAAAGGAAGTTCCTTACAAAATCCCATGGGATTTCTTATAAATATCTTAACTTATTCTCTCTTCGCCTGCTCCAGAAATGCAGCCACATCTTCCGGTATCCCCTCCAGCAGATAATTCTTTTCCCCAGTCTTTCCCACCGGGCTCTCCATATAGTCCTGCCGCAGTTCCTCCGCCGCCAGCATCACCTCTTCCCGCAGCTCCCTGGCGGAGACTCTGACTGCCCCGGCGCCCATGATGATCAGCTGTTCCAGTCCATCTGATGTGGCCACTCGCACACGATACTTCCGATTCATCGCATGGGCTACTTTCTCAATATATTGGTCGGCCGTCTCCGCCTCCTTTGTGTAGACCACGTCAATATTATGATACCGCACCACACTACCGGGATTCCCCTTCACCTTATAGGCATCAAACACAAGGATCAGCCGCATCTTACGGTACGCCTGATAATTGCTTAGGATATCCATCAGTCTGCCCCTGGCGCCATCCAGACTGGTTCTGGCCAGTTCCTGCAGTTCTTCCCAGGCAAAGATGATATTATAACCATCTACCAGCAGGTATTCTTCCTGTGGCTTCGTCTGGCCTTTGTATTTCGTATCGGATTCCCCGGAAGAACGGATTGTCTTCGCCCAGCCCTGCTTCGTCCTTTCCCGGGAACCATAGGTACGGTTAAAGATCTCCTCTATCTCTTCCTGCCCGATAAAATCCTCGGCAGTGCTGGAGGTATCAACGCCCCTTCTTCTGGCATATCTGGCCGCAAAACTCTCCGCTGATTCTTCTGCACTTCCGGGTGCATATGCACTTCCAGGTTCTCCATACGCTCCCTGGCTGGATTGACTGATTTGGTCAGTATCCTCTCCATAAACCGTCCCATCCCACAGTCTCCAGCCCTTAGTCAGAGCAGATTCCAAATGCATATATGATTCCACCTGATTCCACTCCACCACGAAACCCGCGCCATGGGCACAGAACACAGAACCACAGGGATTATCCGTATCACGCTCCGCTTCATAGCCCATCTTTTCAATGACTTCTGCCGCATTATGACAGGGCTCATAACCTTTTAATACGGTAGTCATCCGCCCTTTTCCGCCGGAATAGGCCAGAAGCTTCGCCTGATATCCACCCATCTCGGATACCGGCACCGTACCTGTAAGAATCGCATACTCGCCTTCCGTCTCCGGGGTGCCAAAGTTCCCTGACCTGGCCTGCATATCCGTCATGGCGCGTCCGATCAATGCCGCCGGCACTTCAATCCGGAAGGTATAGACTGGCTCTAACAGTACGCTCCGGGCCTGACAGAGTCCCTGCCTGATGGCCCGATAAGTAGCCTGTCTGAAATCCCCGCCCTCCGTATGCTTCAAATGGGCTTTCCCGGCTGCCAGAGTAATCTGCATATCCGTGATTGGTGAACCGGTCAGCACGCCCAGATGCTCCTTTTCTTCCAGATGTGTCAAAATCAGCCGCTGCCAGTTTTTATCCAGTTTATCCTCACTGCACCGACTATGGAACTGCAGCCCGCTGCCCCGCTCCCCCGGTTCCAGAATCAGATGCACCTCCGCATAATGCCTGAGCGGTTCAAAGTGGCCTACGCCCTCCACTACATCAGCGATGGTTTCCTTATAGACAATGCTTCCCTCGTCAAATGCCACCTCTACACCGAACCGTTCCAGGATCAGGTTCCGCAAAATCTCAATCTGCACCTCTCCCATGAGCTGTGCGTGAATCTCACCAACCTGCTCTTTCCAGACAATATGAAGCTGGGGTTCCTCCTCTTCTAGTTGACATAACATATTATACATACGATGTACGTCGCTTCCCGCTGGCAGGACAATGCGATACGTCATGACCGGTTCCAAGAATGGTACTGTATCCTCCTGCTCGGCACCAAGTCCCTGTCCGCAGAAAGTCCGCACCGGCCCCGCCAGGGCACAGATGCTCCCGGCAGATACTTCCTGCTCTATCGTGTATTTTTCACCACCATACAATCTTATCTGATCAACCTTTTCCTCTACGTTGGCATCTACTTTTGCCTCCAAGCCGGCATCCCTGCCTGCCTCCGCTCTCAACCTGACATCTTTATCTGCATCCATACCCCTGTCCCGCCTGGAAACACCGATCATCTGCTTCACCTTCAGGCTGCCGCCGGTCACCTTGATATGGGTAAGCCTGACGCCCTGGGCATCCCGTGTGATTTTAAACACCCTCGCCCCAAAATCCGCGCCATAAGAGGGCATACGGGTGTAGCTGGAAAGCCCGTCCAGAAACGTTTCTACTCCATCTCCTTTGAGAGCAGAACCAAAGAAACAAGGAAAAAGCTTCCGCTTGGCAATCAAATCTTTTATCTCTTCCTCAGTAATGGGCAGCCCACTATCTGAATCCGTTCTCTCTGTCTGTCCTCCCGGATACCGTCTCTCCTGATGCTGTCCCTCCGCACTGTTCTGTCTCTCTACGCGTTCCAGATATTTCTCCAGCAATTCTTCATCACATACCGCCACATTCTCATAAAACGAAGCCATCTCTTCCGCATTCCGGCACACAAAAGATACGCACCGCTCGTCCAGACTCTTCTGAAGTTCTGCAAGCAGTGCGTCCGCCTCCGTTCCCGGCTGGTCCATTTTATTAATAAAAAGAAACACTGGAACTTGATAGCGTTCCAGCAGTTTCCAGAGTGTCAGCGTATGTCCCTGCACACCGTCTGCACCGCTTATAATCAACACCGCATAGTCCAGCACCTGCAAAGTACGCTCCATCTCCGCCGCAAAATCCACATGTCCAGGGGTATCCAATAGCGTAACTTTCATATCCCGCCAATTAAATAATGCCTGTTTCGAAAAGATAGTGATGCCCCGCTCCCGCTCCTGCCTGTCCGTATCCAGAAAGGCATCCTTATGGTCCACGCGCCCCAGTCTGCGTATCATACCGCTTCTATAAAGAATCTGTTCCGCCAATGTCGTCTTACCCGCATCCACATGGGCCAGGACACCCAACACCAATTTCTTATCACTCATACCACAATCACATTACCCTTCCCATCAAACCTATAATCAGCACACTGGACAACTCGCACAGGCTTAAGAAATACCCCGCCAGATTTCCCGTGATACCACCAAACTGCTTCTTTGACATATAGAAATAATATGTCCATACCCACATAGCGGCCAGCGCCATCACCGCACCAATCACCGGTGACACCAGAATCAACCCTATAAAGCAGCCGCCCAGAACCAATACCAGCACCAGCCGCACCGCCTGTCTGTGTGCCGATGCCGCGATCATATAGGAAAGTCCCTCCTTATTCGCCTCCCGAAACCACACCAGGGACAAACCGCTCAAACATCTGGAAATCACAAAGCTGTAAGCTAAGAGCAGCAGATGGTCCGTGCGCCAAATCTGTGTCAGCCCCGCCGCATATAAGAAACAATATCCCACCAGCGAAATCACGGCAAAGGCGCTCACATGGGAATCCCTCAGACTTGCCAATTTCTTTTCCTTTTGGTCATAGGCATAAAGTGCATTGGCAGTATCCATAAATCCGTCCAGATGAATCCCCCCTGTCACAATCAGAGGCAGCACCGTTCCTGCCAGCGCAAAACATACCTGTCCAAAACCACAGGCTATGCAAAGTCTACCCCAGACATAAATAAGCCCCCCGATCACTGCGCCGATAACTGGGAAAAAACATAAGACATATTTCATATTCTTCTGGTTTCGCTCAATCTTTGGCATGGGAATCCTAGAATATACGGAAACCGCAATGATAAAACTGTTAAATACTGCCTTCATAGATATATCTTCCCTCCGTTTTGTCCCGTATCAGCCATACTTTCAGATTTCCGTTTTTGCCCAGTACGGATTGATAACGATCAGACATTATTTCATAACAAGTGTTACAAATTGGTCATAATGTTCCTTTTTAAACATAGTCCTATAAATGGCATCTACAGCCTCCCTTATTGGCAGCACCTTTGATTCTCCCAGCGGCCGATACAGGATACTGTACTCTACGCCGAATAATTCCGATTCTAATTTCGTCATCGTACAATTGCAGGACTGATAGAAAGCAATCCGCCTTTCTCGAATGACCTTCTCTTTCTCATTCCTTGCCTTGACAATCTGCTCCGCCTCAATATAAATACCATGAATCTTTGGCAGATTCTCCACAAAATACTTTGTCAAGAGCCCGAACGCCTCATGTCCCAACCCCTGCCCTCTGCGCTCTTTCACAATGGCAAAATAATCCAACAGAGCACAGCTCATCTCTTCGCAGATAATGAGGACAGCATACCCGATCAGATCCGTTTCCTCATAGAATCCCAAGGTAAATCCAAATCCTTCTTTGACGCTTCTTTCAATATGACTGAGCGGCTTCAACTCTCCCGGCGGGAAATCCGGCACCATGTAAGTTTGATAGACATGGCCAATCTCTTCCAAGTTCAGCCTTTTTACCTTATACTCCATACTGTTTATGTTTCACTCCTTCTCTCCCAGTCTTTTCCAGGGAGCAAACATACTCTCCCACCTGTCCTCCGGCACCAACGCCGCTTTCATAAACATTAGGGAAATTCTCATTTCCCATTTAAACTTTGCCCCGAAAGACATGCCCACTGTCTGTTTTTTCTTAAAAGAATAATACTGCACCATCTCCAAAACCGTCCACAGGAGAATCACCACAATCCCTGTGCCGATGCAAAGGTCCGGAAGATCATAAGTGCCGCTGCCCCGGACATACAGATAATCCAATGTGTAAGGACTGTAAATTCTAGCTATCAGCCTGTACGCCATGACTGCTGCTTCTATATCCACAGCATACAGCCACCGCCTTCCTCCCGGCGTCTGAAAAAAGCGCGTCATGACATCCATGAAACGGAACAGATAGACCGCCATCAGGAAGGCCGCCAGATTTTCCAGAGACAGAAGCATCCTATTATAACTGATATCCCATCTGCCATGCAGCCAGCTGCCTGCCGTATTGTAAACAGGGGAAATAGACATATAATTATTTAAAATAACAGGTGATTTGTTTAACAAATCATAGTTCATGTAAACTGCACGTTCTAAAATAATGAACAATAAAATCACCAGAACGCCGACCAACAAATGAGGGTATAATTTTTTCATACAATTTCCTTTTTCATGCATCTTCAAGATTGCTATTATTTATAATAACACATGCTGTCATTAAATGTCATCCCTTCTGTCATACCCCTGTACATAAACAAACTCTCCGTTATCCCTGTCCATACGATAATCCCGGTCAAGAACCGCCTCCACAAAGTCCTGCCCGCAAGACTCCACCGGCACCACACGGATTCCCAACGCCTCTTCCACATCTGATACCGTCACATCATCCAGAAAAACCTGTTCCCCGCTTCGCAGCATATTGACCGGTATCAAAAGCGCCTCTCCCAAATCATCCCCTGCTATCTGTCTCTCTTTCAACTGGGCGATCAAATCCTGCCCCGTGACCAGCCCGGAAACGGTAATGGTCTCCCCGAAAAAATCATTGCGGATACCACAGACACCAATCTCAAGTCCCGGCCAGGCCGACATCATCTGTTTTGCCATCTCTTCCAATGTTGGACAGGCTAACAGTCCCGTTGCCATAGTCAACTTCCGTTTCAGTGTATTCTTGTCTTTTAAATAACAATCATTATTTATTAACATTTCATAGGAAGATGCAAATTCTTCCATCAACAGCCGCATCATACCCACGCCGTTCTCCAGCTGAATATAACCGTCATAGCGTTCTTCTTCCGGAAATTCCCGTTCCGCCAGAATATAGAACTCATCGCTGGCATGGATAAAATGCAGACCATAGGTATCATAACAAGTCTGCTGATAACGCTCAATCATATCCACAATCTGTCCTGCTTCTTCTTTGGTGAATAAATCAATCGGGTATAATCCCTCCCGGAATCTGCTTATTCCCGCCGGCACCACCGACACACTGCGCATAAAGGGCAGATATGCCATCAAATCCGTGATACTACGCTTAAGTTCCTCCCCGTCATTGACGCCCTTACAGCACACAATCTGTCCGTTCATCTCCACATGTCCTTCATAGAACTTCTGCAAAAACCGCAGCTTTTCCCCCGCAAACCGATTGTTAAGCATCTTACATCGCAGTTCCGGGTTGGTCGTCTGCACGGAAATATTGATCGGCGCAAGCTGCATCTCAATGATCCGCTCCACATCCTTTTCACTCATATTCGTCAGGGTAATATAATTGCCCTGTAAAAAAGATAATCTGGAATCATCATCCTTAAAATACAAGGTCTCGCGCATCCCCGGCGGCATCTGGTCGATGAAGCAAAAAATACACTTGTTATTACAAGAGCGATAATCACTCATCAGGCCATTCTCAAACTCGATTCCCAGATCGTCATCGTACTCTTTATCAATCTCCAAAAGCCACTCTTCGCCATCCGGTTTGCGCACAAGCACTTCTATATACTCATCCTTAAGCAGATAGCGGTAGTCAAATACATCCTCTATTTCTTTGTCATTGATTGCAAGTAAAATGTCTCCCGGCGCAATCTCCATCTCCTGGGCTATGGAACCGGTCATGACCTCTTTTACGATATGTTCCGTTTTTTTCACTGTCTGCTCCCTGTCATATTCCTATTGCAAAATCCTTCAACTATATCCTGCTTTCCAAATGTCAATTATATAACACATGGTATTTATTTCCAAATTTTATCCCTGCTGATTTCCCCAATCGAATAAGCCCCGCACATTTCCATGGTATCCCGCAGTTCCCCGGCAATCTTGTCCACATATGTTTTTACGCCTTCTGCACCGGCTCCATACACTGCCGTTACAAAAGGTCTGGCTATCAACACACCGTCCGCGCCCATGGCCAGGGCCTTAAACACATCCACACCGGAACGGATGCCACCGTCCACTAATACTCTCATGGAACAGCCCACTGCATCCACGATACTTTCCAGTACCTCCGCCGTAGCCGGACACTGATCCAGTACTCTGCCCCCGTGATTGGATACAACAATTGCAGACGCTCCTGCTTTCTTCGCTTTCACCGCACCTTTGACTGTCATAATACCTTTGATGATAAAAGGAAGCCCCGCCTCCCGGATAATCTGCCCCATCTCCTCCACGGATTTTGCTCCCGCCGGCGGTTCCATATTCTTTAAAAAGGGCAGGCCCGCCGCATCAATATCCATTGCCACCGCATAGGCGCCGGCCTCTTTCACCAGAGTCAGTTTTTCCTGAATGGTCTCAAAATTCCAGGGTTTAATGGTAGGAATCCCCGCACCGCCTCTTTCTTTGATGGCAGCCGCTGCCGCCCTCACCACTTCCGGACTCGTACCGTCCCCCGTAAATGCCGCAATACCGGCATCCGCACAGGCGGCCACCAACACATCATTATAGGTCATATCGTTATATTTATCCCCGTAATGCAGATTTACCGCCCCCACCGGGCCGGCAAAAAACGGATATTGAAAGTTCTTTCCAAACAAACGTATGGAAGTATCCACCTCCTGTTTTTTGGTCAGCGTATCCATATTGACACGGATCTTCTGCCATGCCTCGTAGTTGCGTATGGCCACATCTCCTACGCCCTTAGCCCCCGGACCGGGAATCCTGTTACCGCAAGCCCTGCCGTTGCACACGGCACAAGCTTTACACACCTGTCCCATATTTGGTCTCGCCGCCTCCAATACCTCCTGATAGTTCATACACTTTCTCCTTTCCTTCTCGTCCTTTTACAATTCCCGAAAAGGTATCATCGGCGGCATCTTAGCAAGATGCGGCCCAATCTGCTTCTCCATCCAGACCATATGATACCATCGGCCAAATTTATAGGCGCATTCGTGGAACTGTCCCACCATCCTGTATCCCTGTTTCTCATGAAAACGCACACTGTCCCTCGTCAGATATTCATCCTCTATTTCCGGATATGCAATACAAGCCGCCACGTTGACAATGTTCTGCCGCAGCAGCGTCTTCTCTAATTCCCGGTACAATGCACTGCCAATCCCCCTGGCTTTCTGGTCCATACGCACATAGATGGAAGTCTCCACCGACCAGTCATAGGCTGGTCTCACATGAAGAGGCCCCACATAGACATAGCCCAGGATTTCTTCCCCATCCACCGCCGCCAGATACGGATATCTTGCAAGTGTATGTGCAATCCGTTCAGCAAAATCTGCCACTGATGGCACTTCATACTCAAACGTAACAGCTGTTCTCTTAATATAAGGGGCATAAATATCCAAAAGTGCCTGCGCATCCCTTGGTGTGACCGTGCGGATTCTTATACCCGCCCTGTCCAAACCTTTTATCTCTTCCATCCTGTTTTTTCCATCCTATTTCTTTCATCTTACCTCTTCCATGTTGTCTTCCCTCTGCCTGTGGAACGATACTGCAGCCTGCACCTACAGCAGCTTTCGATGCAGCATGATCAATTCCTCCGCCCCCGGCGTCTTTCCCAACATTCCATAACGGTTAGAAAACACCAACGCCTCAACTTGTATCCGCGATCCGGCATAATCCGTGAGCACGCAGCCTACCCTTCGCATAAGCTGCGCCATAGCAGGCTGTAAAAAAGCCGTCATCCACAGTGCTTCCACCGCCTCATCCATCGTATTACAATACAACACTCTCTGGGAAACGCCTACATCTCCCCCGGCTAGAAGAACACAATCTGCCAACATCTCCATGCATTCATCATTTGAGCGTTCATAGATATCCTGCATATCATTCACAAGCTGTATCATCTTACCCAGATGCCCTGCCAACAGCAGGCTGTTTATCCCCAATTCAGCAGCCATATCTATGGTCTCGCTGATAAAATCGCCACACTTCACCATATTTTCCAAGTTCAAATTCAGCTTGTCCGCAAGAACGCCTTCTCCGTAATTGCCAGGCGTGATAAGCAAGTCCTTCCGCCCTTGGGCGATGCATCGGGAAAGCTGTGCCTGAATCGCAGCTAGTTTTTCTTTCTGTATTACTTTTGACATACCATGGTCATCCGCTTCTTTTATATTCATCTTTACTGACAATATCTCTAGAATATTATAGGGGAAAAAGCCAAAAACGGCAACCTACAACTGGTTTCCATATAAGAACTTTCCTAATCCTGATAAAATAAAAACAAGGGAGGTAGACACCTCCCCGAATCTATAAGTTTTCCTGTTTTCTAAATTGCTCCAAAGATTTCGCCCTGGCCGCCGATAAAAGCCATCTGTTCAAGGTTTCATCCTCTTTCTCGGCTTTTATCCTCTGTATCAGTTCCTGCGGAATTTTTCCCTCTTTGCTGATATTTTGCAGCAAATGTATAATAGACTCCGCTTTTCCTTCCGCTCTTCCTTCATCCCTCACATACTCATCCTCGTCCCACCGGTCCCTCTTCGCCCGCCAATAATCATCATATATCCAGCGCAATGTCCTGATCAGTCCCATCTGTCTTACCACCTCTGCCACGTCTCTCATCCTCCCATTCTGCTCTGCAATCTGGTCTACTTCTTCCCGGCTGGTCGCATTGAATAACCGAATCCAATCATCTACTCTATCCCCAGTCAAGTCTTTTCCCAGTTCGATGATATGTATCTCCCATAGATCCGTCAGTTCCCTGCCCGTTTCATCACGCAGACGATAGACACTGTGATATTCCTCCGTATCCGAAAGAAGTTCAAAATCCACCAGACTGATACTGACACATCGGCGCAGTTTCCTGTATTTTTCTCCAATCATCAGGTCATCCGTGTACATCCTCGCCAAATAGTACAGTTTCCTTTGGGTGTAATGTTTCTGTCTGTACACCTGCATCTCGATATCAATCTTGGTGTTGTCGTTAAGTACCAGCGCGATATCCATAATCCCCTGCTTCTGCCTCCGAAATGTCCTCCGCAGAAAAGGATTCGCCAGCCGCACCGACTTGATCTGTTCCAGCGGTATCCCCAGCACATCACTCAAAAACTGTTTCCTGACTTTTTCGTGGGCAAACAGCTCTTTAAACGCATAGTCCGCCTTTAATGAAATTTTCTCCATCTTTCCTCCCATCCGCAGGAGAAAATGGTATGGCTGCATCTCTGTCCGAACAGAACCAACTTAGGTACTTTAGAATCGCCTTCGGTACTTTCATGCGTCTGCCTGAAAACATTTCAAGTCTGCCAAAGAACCGCCCGTCTCAGAATCTCCTGCTTTTAAATGTAATTGGTTTGAATTTAAAAGCATAGATTTTCTGAAAAGTAAGAATGTTTGATTTGACACATTATTGTTATCTAGAAATTGTTATGCTTTGAGAGTATTATAGATGGCGCATATAAATTTGTCAAGGCCGGATTTGACAATTTCATCCTCTAACTTTATATTGATACTAACCCCTGACAAACGATACCATAATTGCCACATAATAAGGAGGACCAGCATGCAATATCCGGAACAATCTTTTATCGGCAAAAACGGCACTCTCTACTTATTAAGAAGTCCCCGAACCCAGGATGCACCGAAACTCATATCCTATCTGAAACAATCTGCCCAAGAAACCGAGCACGGAATCAGCTATCCGGAAGAACTGGATTTCAGTATCCGGGAGGAAGAAGACTTTATCCATAAATTTGCCCAGGACAGAACAGGCATTATGATTTCTGCCTTCGAGGGCGATACACTGGTAGGCAATGCAAGTCTCTCTGCCGTTCTTGACAAAAAGAAAACCCGTCACAGGGCCACCTTCGGCATCGCTATCTTAAAGGATGCGTGGAACCAGGGCCTAGGCAATAAAATACTGTCAGAACTCATTGCTTTTGCCGCAAATACAGGCTATGAACAGATTGAACTGGAAGTCGTTTCGGATAACCAGCCGGCTGTCCGTCTCTATCAGAAACTGGGATTTGTTGTTTACGGTGAGCGTCCGCACTCTTTTAAACTAAAAAGCGGAAAATACAGCGACGAATTATTGATGGTATTAAAACTGTAACCATGCAAAAAACATCCATCCTAGCCGGCTGTCCTGCACTTTGATGCATTTACGGCTCATTCAAGGAGTCTCTCAGGTAAACATAAGGTAACTTTATCGTTAAAATCCGAAAAAAATCTTTCCTGCTATTTATCACAGACTTTATTTATATTAAACTTTACTATATTACAATTTGTTATAAAGGACACTACGGAGGAAATGACAATGCACAGCCTAAGGACTAAATTTATCATTATCATCTGCATTATCTGCATGATCTGTATCGGCCTAACCGCCGGAATCAGCTATGGACTGGCCTCTTCCATTATGATGGATTCCAGTGTAAAAAACGAAAGCCTTACTTCCAAAAAAGCTGCCCAGGAAATTGAAACATGGATGAACGTAAAAGGCGAATTTCTAAATACCGTCAGGGCTGATATAGAAATCCACAAAAATCTTGACTACGATCAGCTGTGTGGACAAATGAAACAGCTTCTGGACAATTATAACGCAGATCATTGTATCTACGATATTTATTTTACATACCCCGACAGTAAAATGGCCGCGGGAAGCGGCTATGAATCGGACGGCACAGTGGACTTTACCGCCCGCAGCTGGTATGTGGCCGCCATGGAGCAGGACTCTCCTGTATATTCCACGCCCTATCTGGATGTTGATTCCGGCAGGATTGTTATCACAATTTCCACAAAAGTAATCATAGACGGCAAGGCAGTCGGCGTACTGGCTGAAGATATTTTTGCCGATAAGCTGATTGAAATCACCAACACGGTGGAAGTGCCTGCCAACAGCTACGCCATGCTGACTGACAGCCTGAACGGTGTGGTGGTACACCCCCATGAAGCGTACGGCTATGTGGATGACGAACCGGTCAATCTGACACAGTTATCAGGAAATCCCTATGAAAAACTGGCTACTTCACTGGATGCAGGAAGCGTGGATGATCTGATATGGATTCAGGACTATGATGGTGTGACCAGAGGATTCGTATCCGCCCCGATACCAAGCTGCGGCTGGAATATCCATCTGGCAATTGATAAAAAAATCATCAATCAGAACGTAATGACCATGCTGAAAGGCTTTTTGATCTCCGCCGTTATTTCCCTGGCTGTAGCGATTGCAATCATCACCCTGATCGTAAACCGGATGGTACGTCCGATCAAAGTACTTGCCACAGCAGTGGATTCCGGCGACCTTTCCGTCGAAATCCCGGTAAACGGGAAAGATGAGATTTCCAGACTGGCACAGGGCTTCCGCAATATGGGACGCAAGCTGTCTGGCGTGTTACAGGCAGGAACCGACACCGTGCAAAACGTAGAGAACTCGGCGCAGACCTTTTCCCAATTGACAGTATCCATCTCCGAAGGAGCACACCAGATCGGCCAAGACATGGAACAGATCACCCAGACTATGGACCGCCAGGAGAAAGATGTGCGAAACGGCCAGGCCGTCTTATCGGAAATCGGTGAACGTATCCTGTCCCTGGAAGAAAATTTCGAGAAAATGAACCAGATCGTATGCCATATGAATGCGCAGATGGAGAGCAATGCCAAAGTGGCACAGAACCTGAAAGCATCCAGCGAGTCCAGTACCCGGGAAATTCAGTCTGTTTTACAGCAGATGCACGATCTTGGCGATTATTCACAGAATATTTCCCAGATGGTACAGGTCATTACGGATATCTCTGAACAGACCAACCTGCTGGCATTAAATGCCAGCATTGAAGCCGCAAGAGCAGGCGATTCCGGCCGCGGCTTCGCCGTCGTGGCGGATGAGATTAGACGCCTGTCCGAACAGACCAGTTCCGCCTCTGGTGATATCATTGAGATAGTCAACAATATTTGTATGGGCATCCAAAAGGCCGTGGAAGATATCGAGCGGACCGGCGGCAGGTTCCATGAAAACATCGCCATCTCCGAAGAAGTACAGGATGTGCTCAACGCGGTGGGCGAATCCTTTGGCGCACTAGAAACCATGGAAGAAGAACTATCTAAATCCGTGGAAAAATTTGTGGAAGGCAAGGATATCATGAACCAGTCTTTCGGGCAGATTATGGAGACCAGCGGAGAATGTCTTTCCATCAGCTATCAGACAAAGGCTATTTCCCAGGAACAGACCAAAGCCGTGGAAGAACTGACGAAATGGTCCTCCGACTTAAACGCTCTCTCCGAGAAATTACAACAGGAGACTTATGAGTTTACTCATTAAGGAAATTTTTAAATTTTCCATGAGAGATACAAACGCTGCACAGGAATATCTGTTTCAAAAAGGCGCTTCACACAAGAAGACGCCTTTTTAATATGGATAAAATAATAACTTCAACTCTCTGGAGAGAATATCCCCTGATATTAATGTATAAAAAAAACATATAACCGCATACTAACCGAAAAGAATTTCAATGATACTATAAACAAGAAACAGCCAAGGAGTATTATGTCAACCAACAATGTAACCATCTACCTGAAAGCCGAGCAAAACGTGGAATTGCAGTCCCCAGATGTGTATATAAAGGACATTGGAAAACTCACCTGCTCCGACAACCATATCCTGGCTAAAATTAAGGCCATTAAACTACATCATTTCAAAAAGGATATGAATAAACGTCAGGTCATCAGTCTCCTGAAAGTCATTGAAGAAATCGAAAAGGTCTGTCCTGGCGTTTCTGTAGAAAGTCTAGGCGAAGCGGATATACTGGTGGAATACATTGATGTAGACAAGCACAAGGGCTTGATCCAATGGATCAAGCTGCTCTTTGTAGCCTGTGTCAGCTTCTTCGGCACCGCCTTTACCATCATGGCTTTTCATAACGATATCGGCATCAACGATGTCTTTACCAAAATTTACGGGATGGTGATGGGACAACCGGGAGACGGCTACGGCATTTTAGAATTATCCTACTCTGTCGGTCTCGCGGTGGGCATCACCGTATTCTTCAACCACATCGGCGGCAGAAGAATCACCAAGGATCCCACCCCCATAGAAGTAGAAATGCGCGTCTACGAACAGGATGTCAACAAATCCCTGATTGAGACGGCAGACAGGGAGGGTAAAACGATTGATGTTTCTTAAACAAATCCTTTTGGCAGTCATCGGCATCAGCGCCGGGTTGATCGTTTCCGCCGGTGTGTTCACCGTTCTAATCTCAGTGGGCCTGATCCCCCGTTTCGCCGGCAAAATGCACGTAGCTCGCAAGATATTCGTATTAGAAGAAATGGTAGTATTTGGCACGCTGGCCGGCGGATTTTTCAGTATTTTCAGCGACTGGGGAATGATCGGGGAGTTTGTAAAACAAAGACAGCTTTTTGGACAGGGTACCACCAATGGCATCTGGAACTTTATCGGCACAGTTTTTCTAATCCTTTTCGGTCTGTTTGCCGGCATTTTCGTGGGCTGTCTGGCACTGGCCATCGCAGAAATGCTCAACACCATACCAGTCTTTGCAAGAAGGATTGGATTTCGTCACGGACTGGGTATCGCCATCCTTGCCGTTGCCTTTGGAAAACTGCTGGGAAGCCTGATCTATTTTACGCAGCGTGTTTTTTTGTACGGCAACCCATAATTTTTCGTGCGAGACAATACAAATACAAGAATTATCAGCATCCAAAAATCGTCTACATGTAAGAAAGGAAACTATCAGAATATGACACAGACTCAGAAACCACAGACCATACAAGAAAAAAAGGAAGAAGCTTACAGACAGCACGTGGAACAAACCACACCGAAATACAGCCTGCCGCTTCGCATGTGCAAGGCTTTTCTTATCGGCGGTCTCATCTGTCTGATCGGACAGATCATCTTAAACTATGCAACAAACTCCATGGGGCTTGATAAGGATACCGCCGGCTCCTGGTGCTCCATGCTTCTAGTGCTTGTGAGCGTACTTCTCACCGGATTCAATATTTATCCCAAACTGGTAGAGTGGGGCGGCGCCGGGGCGCTGGTGCCCATCACGGGTTTTGCCAACTCCATCGCTTCCGCAGCAATCGAATACCAGAAAGAAGGACAGGTTTTTGGTATTGGCTGTAAAATCTTTACCATCGCCGGTCCTGTTATCCTCTACGGCATTTTCACCAGCTGGTGCCTGGGCATACTTTACTGGATCGGATGCTTACTGGGCATGGTATAGTAATGGTATAGTATGAGAAGAAACTATACTGCTCTCACGCCAGATTGGAAATGTTGCAAGTCAGAATATCCATCAATCCAGAATCCGATATTCCAACATCTCATACAGAAGCTTCGTCCCCTCCGTGATCTCAGGGGGCAGAAGCGCCCTGGCCACCAATTTTAACTCATCGCTCTCCACATCGGTTCTTTTGAGGTTCGCATAGTCTCCGTCGATGCTGACTACCTGATATTGAAATGTATTCATCCCACACACCGTACCTTTCCTGCTTCGTTTATATCACAATGCCGTCTCTCATCATGTCCCCGTCTCGGCTTCATCCTATCATATTCTGTTATCAGTCTAACATACTTCCTCCCGTAAATGCAACAGGATACGCTTCTCCATACGACTCACCTGGACCTGGCTGATTCCTAAACATTTGGCCACTTCCACCTGTGTTTTATCCTGAAAATAACGCATGTCGATCAGTTGTCTTTCTACGTCGCCCAGTTTCCCTAACAATTCCTCTAACAGCATATGATTTAAGATTTTTTCCTTCTCCACATCCTCACATGCCCCGCTTCCATTTAGGCTGTTCAAGCCGGCGGCGCAACCCACGCCTGCGCTGCCGCCCACCACCTGATCCACCAGATATATCTCATTCCCGTCAGACTGATAGACAGACTTATAAATGGATTCCACCTCCACATTGGCGTCCAGGGCCATCACAATATCTTCCACGCTTAAGGAAGTCGCCTCGGACAGTTCCTGTAATGTAGCCTCCCTGCCGTATGCCTGGGAGAGCCTTTCCGCAGCCTGTTTGACCTTCCAGCCATTCTCCTTCAATGTACGACTGACCTTGACCATCCCATCATCCCGCAGGAATCGCTTGATCTCCCCTTGTATCATAGGCACAGCATACGTAGAAAAACGCACCTCAAACTGCAGATCAAATTTATCAATAGCCTTCATCAAGCCGATACATCCAATCTGAAATAAATCTTCCGCGTCATACCCTCTCCCTATAAAGCGTTTTACAATATGACGTACCAGCCCCAGATTTTCCTCTATCAGTTTCTCTCTTGCCTCTTTATCTCCTGCCTGTGATCGTTCGATTAATACGGCAGTCTCTTCCATGGGCTATTCCTCGCTGCCAATCCAGGATCCCAGGCCAATCTTCTTACACATACGTACCACTGTACCCTGTCCTGGCTTGGACTTTACTTCCAGATCATCCATGAAAGCTTCCATGAAAGCAAATCCCATCCCAGACCGCTCCAGTTCCGGCCTGGTGGTAAATAGAGGTTCCATGGCCTTGGTGATATCTTCTATCCCCACGCCGCGGTCTATAATCTCCACCTCCAGCATGTCCTTTTTCAATTCACAATTCATGTAAATACGATCTGCGACATTTCCCTTGTTTTCATAGCCATGAATAATCGCATTGGTCACCGCCTCGGAAATGGCAGTCTTCACATCGGATACTTCCTCCAACGTCGGATTTAAGGGCGTGATAAAAGCCGACACCGCCATCCGCGCAAAGGACTCATTGTCCGACACCGCCGCAAACTCCAAGTGTATCTCATTTGTGATCTGTCTGTAATCCTTCTTCTCTAAAATCTCTATCATAGCTGTTTCCTGCTCCTTTCTCATACCAATTACTCAAAGTTCCATACCTTTAGAAGTTCTTCTCCCTAACCACCAAATCCCGCTTCACACATTCTTAAATTTCGTGCGGAGAATGCCGCCCTTCAGGCATTCTTCTTACTCTACTCCATGATCTCCACAATATTTTCCACCCCGGCTAAAAGCAGGATTCTCTTGATGCGGCTATCCGTGTGCACGGCATATACCTTGCCCCCAAAGCAGGATATTTTTTTATAACGGCCCACTAGAATCCCTATCCCAGAACTATCCATAAAGGTTGTCTGCGAAAAATCAAAGACAATATTTTCCACTTCCTTGGAAAGTATGAATCTATCCGCTTTCGAACTTATGTTAACCGATTTGTGATGATCTATCTCCGTCGGCATCCTTATCATAAGGTATTTGTCTATCACTCTGAAATCCTCATCCATATTATGTAAACTCCTTTCCGTTAAATTTTAAAAAAAGAAAGAGAACGCAATGTGATATTTCACTACGTTCTCTTTCGTGTCTTCTTGCTATCCTTTTATCTGATTTCTCTTCTAAGCGCCCCTCCGCCGTCACCCAGCGCTGCCGCTCTTAATCCTGTATCTCATCCTCCATCTCCTGCAGGAAATCCTCGGACTTACTGGCTTTCTCCGTACCCGGGAAAAGTTGGATAACCTGAAGATATGCCTCTTTCGCTTCCTCCGTCTGCCCTAGCCGGTAATAGGCATTGGCCAGATTATAGAGCGCCTCGCCATTGGTGGCATCATACTGGAATGCCTTCTCCAGATTCGGAATCGCATCCGCATAATTTTCCTGACGATATGCCTCATACCCATCATTATAATAGGATTCCGCGATACCTGGTCCCACCAACGCCAGCAACGTATTGTAGAGCGTCTCAAAGGCCTCTGAATTATCGCTTTCACCCTCGACCTCTTCCGCTTCAATCTCCTCCAGATAATCCGCCACCACTGTAACTTCTTCCGGATTCGTCAAGTAAGCGCCTGCTGCTTTCATCAAACTATCCACAGACCGCAGGGTTCCGTCTGTTCCCAAATATGCCGCAAGATCCTGCTCTAAATCAGCCTTCTCCTCTTGCAGGACGCCAAGCTGCTGCTGCAGTTCATCTATGGTAGCCGTCTTAGCGTCAGACTGTTCACTGACTTTGCGCAGATTCTCATCAATATTCGCCTTGGCCGCCTGTATCCTGGCCGGCAGGATCAAGAAAAAGGCAATGGCAATACCGATTGCAAGCCCGATTCCCAAATTAAGGAGCGAGGTGACGCCTTTGCCATCCTTCATATTAACGGGCTGTATGATCGTCTCATTTCCACTCTGATACTTGACAATTTCTTCCGACTTCTTCGGTTTCTTCCCCGTATTCTTGACGCCTTCCTCCGGCATCAGCATCTCATTCACTTCTTTGAGATAACGGAGGGTGGCCGTATTGTTCGCGTCAATCTCCAGACATTTGGTCAGTTCCCTTTTGGCCCGTTCCCATTCCTCACTGTTGATATACAAAAGGGCCAAAAGCTGATGCGCCCTGATAAATTTCGGATTTAAGGACAACACCTTTTTCAGCTGAATCACCGCCAGATCCAGACTATCCTGATGACAATAGGTAAGCGCCTGATTATATTTCTTTATCGTCTGATTAATTGTATCCAGCCGATTCTGATTGGTCTGGATCATATCAATATAATCATCCGCAATATTCTTCTTCGGACGCAGGTTCTTGCTGATAACCCACTCACTGAGAGCTGCCACCACCTCACCTGTCTCAAAGTATACAAGCCCCAGCAGATTACGGGCCTCCACATTATTCTTGTCAAACTTCAAACTCTGTCTCAAACTTGCAATAGCGCCTGTCAGATCCCTGACACTCGCCCTCTCTAATCCGTCATTATAGAAACGGTTCGATATATATATAATCCTTTTATAAAGGGTTACATCGGCACCACAGTTAGTACAGAAATTGTGTTCTGACAAAGTACATCCACACTGATAACAGATCATCTATGCCAATCCCCTATTCTTCTTCCACTTTCTTAGCGTCTTTGACTATCTTCACCATCAGATCCGCCATATCGGTAAGATCCTGATTATAGATTGCTTCCTCTGCATCCTCAACTTCCAGGCTGGGATGGAATTTCTTTAACTCTTCTTCAAAATTAATCATGCCCGGATCTCCTTATAAGGGCTTTGACCTCGCCCACCAAATATAATGAACCGACAATATACACTTTATCCTTATCAGACCTGTGCGATACCATTCCGGTAAATGCAGCCTCCAGCGTATCATAGGCCCTGACTGTGACCCCTGTATACTGTCTAAAAGAATCTTCCAATGTCTGAAGGGGCAGTGCACGCTCTCCTGAAATTGCCGCCACGCCGATCTCATCAAATAATCCGGAACCGGCCAGCACCTGCGCTGCTTCCCTGTATTGCTTGTCCTTGACAGCCGAAAAGAGCAATTTACGCTTTCCGCTGCAAGCATGGACTTTCACTGTCTCCAAAAAGGCCTGAATCCCATCTATATTATGGGCACCGTCCAGATATACGCCTGGAAATACTTCCTCCATCCTGCCTTCCCAGAATGTTTCCCTGATGCCGTCTTGAAGGATATCGGCCGTAATGCGGGAATCTGCCAGCAAATCCAGCGCCGTCACCGCCAGTGAAACATTCTCAATCTGATAGACCGCAGAGGTGGACACAGTAAAACCAATATAATCATAATAGTTTAAATGGAGAGAAAAATCAATTGTTTTATCCAGAATCTTTATTTCTTTTATCGCCGTTTTTTGTAATGGAAAAGTTTTTGCGCCTATTTTTGCTGCATATTCTTCTATCTCCTGCGTTACATCCGGCTGTTTGACCGGATAGACCACTGGCACGCCGGGCCGCAAAATCCCCGCCTTCTCTCTGGTAATCTCTGGCAGCGTATCCCCCAAATACTCCATATGGTCGTAACCGATGGAAGTCAGGACGCAGAGATCCTTGTGCGACACGGCATTGGTAGCGTCCAGCCTTCCTCCAAGACCAGTCTCCAACACTACATATTCCACACCCTTTTTATCAAAAAGCACCATCGCCATAAAAAAGAGGAACTCAAAAAACGTGGGATGATAAGCTATCCTCTGCAGATCCTGTGGCAGGTTGTCCAGCTGCTTCTTCACAGTATGAAAGGCTTCCACAAATTCTCTTTCGCTCACCATTTCGCCGTCAATCACAAATCGTTCCCGCATGGTCACAAGATGCGGCGAGACAAACATCCCGCATCGGATACCAGCCTTCCTTAAAACAGTCGATAAATAAGCACAAACAGATCCTTTTCCGTTTGTGCCCGCTACGTGAAGTATCTTGCAGTTCTGTGCCGGGTTCCCCAGATGAGCCAGAAATTTCCCGGTGTTTTCCATACTGTTTTTCTTCGTAAATTTCGGGGTAGCGCTGATATACTCCTGCGCTGCCCCGTAAGAATCAATTGTCTGTGTCATTTCCTGCTGCTCCCGCCGCTAATTGTGTATGATTACCGTACCCTCAATGACACCCTTATCCGCGGTATATTTCATAAAACAAGTATTTCTGTCCATAATCATCCGCTCTGCATTGATACTGATAACTACATTTCGATAGAGATTACCGTCCACCTTGATATAGGATTCCCGGCCTTCCTCCATGGTCGTCTCCAATTCTTCCCGTTCTTTCCCTATCTTATCCAGTTCCGCAAAATATTCATCCTTTAAGCGGTTCCACTCGGAAAGATTAGCTTCCGTAGTCATCGCCGTATTGGCGCCCCGTCTGCGCTTTTCACGCAAAGCCTCCGTCATGGCATCCACCAACTTGGCAAGTTTTTCCTTAATCTCCGCTTCCTTACGCCTATTCTCCAACAACATATCGAAAGACTCCGGCTGATAACCGCAATGGAGGATCGTCTTCACCTCCACATCATTGCCAGCTGTCATAGCCTCGATACTCTTGAGCGCATGTACCTGCCCGCCAATGATCGCACCCTTCTTACCGTTGGTAATGACTTTATCTTTCGCTGATACCTTGGAATTCAAGATAACATTGGACTGTACAATGCCGCCAGCGTCCACCGTAGTATTTTCTATAAATTCTGCAAACACATTGCCTCTGGCAGATATCTTGCCACCGCCCTGTATGCCACGTGACAAAAGCACGTCTCCGCCCGCAAAAAGGGAAGCGCCGCCTGTGGTGCCATGTATCTCAATATTACGGCCGGCGCGAATCGTGACACCGCCTTCTACATTGCCATTGATGATGACATCGCCAAAAAACTCTATCTTTCCAATGATGGCATCCACATCACCCATAATCTCATGCACGTTCTGAATATCAATCTTGCCGTCTTTTACTTCTATTTTGCCGTCATTCTGCGCATAATATACACCGTTTTCCCTGGTGATGCCCTTACCGCGCATAGGCGGAAGATCCCTGGCCGCTGCAGCCTTCAATACATTACCCTGCACTGTATAGCCATCCACGCCCGGTACCGCATAATGATAAATCGCTACCTTATCTCCCTTATGTACGTTTTGGAGCGCACTCATACTGGAATAATCCACGGTGCCGTCTTCACGGATGGTCGGGCCCATATGCTCCTCCGGAGAAAAAAGGTACTCAAAATAGCCATCCTGCCCCGGCACAGCCTCCTGCCCTTTCGCAACCAGGATTTCTCTCTCGTAGACTTTCTTCTTCACCATCGCAGAAAGATTGGAACTGTGATATCCCTTGACCACCCCCTGCTGTTCCAGATAACTTTCCAACTCACGCTTGGAATACACCTGGCCCTCCGCTGGCGGTGTCAGATAGAGCCACGCTGTCATCTCGTCATCTTCCACACGCAGATAAGTGCCCTCTGTCAGATTGGTTTCTATAAGAGGTTTCTTCTCCTCTTCCGCTTGTTCTGCAGCAGCTGACTGCGTTTCCTCCCCTGGTTTGGGCGCCTGTGCAGCTGCTGGCGCTGCCGGGGGAAGCCCTTTTGCCTTGGCCATCGCCGCTTTCAGTTTCTCCAACTGCTCTGACGAAAGATTTGATACGGCCACGTGACTCACCACACTTTCCTTGTGACACTCATGTCACTTATTCTACACACCAAAATAAAAACCAAAATACCCTTATATATAACTCTACACCAAATTCCTGTACTTTTCCAGTCCCAAAAGAAAATTCCTTTATTTTTGTCCGAGCTGTGTCAGGCGTTCTTCTACCTGTGCTTTCATCTGGGTATATTTTTCAAGCTTTGCGCGTTCCTCAGCTATTTTTTGCTCCGGTGCCTTGGACATAAACTTCTCATTACCAAGCATCCCTTTCACCCTGGCAAGCTCACCCTCCAGGCGCTTTGCTTCCTTCCCTAGCCGCTCGATCTCCTGGGCGATATCCACCAACTCCTCAAAAGGAATGTAGACGGTGGCATTGGGAATCACCACTGACACGGCGCTGTCATCGATACCGCTCTTATCCGCCTGCATGGTCACCTCCGAAGCTGCCGCCAGTGCGGCAAAGAACTGCCTGCCTTCTGTGAAGATCTGCCGTACCTCATCCTTGTCGCTGACCACATACACTGCCGCCTTCTTACCCGGCGCCACATTCATCTGCGTCCTCACATTACGGATACCGCGCACAGCTTCCTTCATCAGTTCGATGGCCGTCTCCTCCTTCGTATACTGCCTGTCATCATTAAACACCGGCCACTTGGAAATCATAATGGATTCCTCTGTATTCTGTAAAGTACAGAAAATCTCTTCCGTGATAAACGGCAGGTAAGGATGCAGCAGCTTCAAGGCATCAATCAACACATTCTGTAAAGTCCACAGCGCCGCTCTCTTCCCGTCTTCCTCACCGGCCTCTGTACTGTAGAGCCTTGGCTTCACCATCTCGATATACCAGTCGCAGAACTCATCCCAGATAAAGTCGTAGACTTTCTGCACTGCGATACCTAACTCAAAACTGTCCATGTTGTCCGTCACTTCCCGGACAAGGGTATTTAACTTCGAGAGAATCCATTTATCCACCGGATACAGACTGTCCTTGATCTCATCATAGGATACCTCCCAGCCCCGTTTACCGGTCTTTTCTTCTTCCTGATCCATATTCATCATGATGAAACGGGAAGCGTTCCAGACCTTGTTGGCAAAGTTACGGCTGGCCTCCACTCTCTCATAGTAGAAACGCATGTCATTGCCGGGCGCATTGCCGGTGATCAATGTCAATCTCAAGGCATCCGCACCATACTGGTCGATGATCTCCAGCGGATCAATGCCATTTCCCAGTGATTTGCTCATCTTACGTCCCTGGGAATCTCTTACCAGTCCATGGAACAACACCGTCTTAAAGGGCTTCTCCCCCATCTGCTCATAGCCAGAGAAGATCATGCGGATAACCCAGAAAAAGATGATATCATATCCGGTCACCAACACATCCGTGGGATAAAAGTAATCCAAATCCTCCGTACGCTCAGGCCATCCCAGCGTAGAGAAAGGCCACAGGGCCGAGGAAAACCAGGTGTCCAGAGTATCCGGATCCTGCGTAAAATGTTTTCCGCCGCACTTCGGACATACCTCCGGCTCTTTCGCCGCCACCACAATCTCGCCGCACTGATCGCAGTAATATGCCGGAATCCGATGTCCCCACCAAAGCTGACGGCTGATACACCAGTCTCGGATATTGTCCGTCCAGTTATAATAAATCTTCTCCATCCGCTCCGGAATCAGCTTAATCTCGCCCTTTTTCACTGCTTCCACCGCAGGCTTAATGAGTTCATCCATCTTCACGAACCACTGCTTCTTGATCATGGGCTCGATCGTCGTCTTACAGCGGTCATGCGTACCCACATTATGGGAATAATCCTCGATGCGAACCAGAAGTCCTTCCTGTTCCAGCTCTTCCACAATCCTCTTTCTCGCCTCGTAACGGTCCAGTCCTTCGTACTTGCCGCCGTTTGCATTGATGGTCGCGTCATCATTCATTATATTCACTTCTGGCAGGTTATGACGCTTGCCCACCTCAAAGTCATTGGGATCATGGGCTGGCGTAATTTTTACCACGCCCGTACCAAATTCCATATCCACGTAATCGTCTTCCACCACAGGAATCGCCTTATTAACGATGGGCAGCCAGACTTGTCTTCCTTTTAGATAAGCATATCTCTCATCATTGGGATTCACTGCCACAGCGGTATCACCCAGCATAGTCTCCGGACGGGTGGTTGCAAACTCCAAAAATTCCGTCTTGCTGGGCTGCCCATTCTCATCCACCAATGGATACTTGATATGCCAGAAATGCCCTGCCTGTTCCTCATACTCTACCTCCGCATCGGAAATGGATGTATTACATACCGGACACCAGTTGATAATGCGGCTTCCTTTATAAATCCAGCCTTTTTCATGCATCTTACAGAACACTTCCGTAACCGCTTTGTTACAGCCTTCGTCCATAGTAAAACGCTCTCTGTCCCAATCGCAGGAAGAACCCAGTTTCTTAAGCTGAGAGACAATCCTGCCGCCATATTCTCTCTTCCAGTCCCAGGCCCGCTCCAAAAACCCCTCACGACCAAGATCGTTCTTGTCGATGCCCTCCTCTTTCAGCTTCTCGATGATCTTTACCTCCGTGGCAATGGAAGCATGGTCCGTTCCCGGCTGCCAGAGCGCATTATATCCCTGCATCCTTTTATAACGAATGAGGATATCCTGCATGGTATTGTCCAGCGCATGTCCCATATGCAGCTGCCCCGTGATGTTTGGCGGGGGAATCACGATGGTAAAAGGCGTTTTTGTCTTATCTACCTCGGCGTGAAAATACTTGTTGTCCATCCATTTCTGATACAACCTCTCTTCTATGCCCTTAGGATCATAGGTTTTGGCCAGTTCTCTTTTCATATTGTGTCCTCCTTTTCTACATGAAAAAACCCTCTGCCATATTCTGGCAAAGGGCGTAAATACGCGGTACCACCTTCATTTATCACTCACCGAATCACAGCCGGAATCCAGTCTGGGATTCTATCCGTTAACGGGGATAACGCGTGCGCGCTTACTATCATCCGTATTCATACAGACGCTTCTGCCCGCCGGCTTCAAGGCCACGTTCCACAATCCCTCTCCGAAGAAATCTTCCAGCTTCCGATTTCTCTCTCTGTCGGCGGCGCTTGTGTACTCTTCCCTGTCATCGCCTTTATATTATACAACCAAATCATAACTGCCTATTTGACAGTAATTATTAATAATATAGACAATAACTTTCATTTTGTCAATTCAAATTCTACTCTATTTGTGGAAAAATCAAACTGTCGATGCTATCCTATCACGACACCTTCTGCCCCTCCAACACTTCCAAGAACACATCCACCAGATGTGGATCAAACTGTGCCCCGGAGCAGCGCCGCAGTTCCTCCACCGCAGCCTCATGGCTCATAGCCTTATGGTACGGCCTGTCATGCACCATAACGTCATGGGAGTCCACCACCGTAATAATCCGCGAAAGAAGCGGTATCTCTTCTTTCGCAAGGCCGCCAGGATACCCTCCGCCATCCCATCTCTCATGATGGTGCAGGATAAATTCCCCGATTGGCTGTAACTCTTTGGAGGCGCTGGCTATCCGATAGCCTTTTTCCGTGTGTGTCTTCATGACTTCCCACTCCGATTCTGTCAGCTTGCCCGGTTTAGACAAGATGGCATGGGGAATCGCTATTTTACCAATATCATGAAGCACCGCTAAAAGCGCCAATTTACCAAGTTCTACATCTGAAAGATTCAAGGCCCGTCCAAGCCTGGTCGCCATTTCCTTGGTGCGTTCCACATGCTCTTCTGTCTCATAATCGCTCTCTGTTAACGTCTGTGTCAGGGAATCCAGCAGAGAACTCTTTCTGGAAGACTGACTCATCAGTTTCTTCGTGCGCATACTCTGCGAAGCTTCCCTGATAGCCTCTTCAAGACTCTTGCTTTGATCCCTGATCACGGCAATACCATATTCCAGGTCCGTATTGATCCCGGTATCATTTCCCTGCCGATATTGCTCCCGGATATTCTCAAAAAGCCGGACTGCATACTCCTGCTCTACTTCCATGAGACCTGCCGCCATGTCTCCGTCTTCCAGCCTGGCTAAAATCGCCTCCTTGGGTAAATTCTCCCGCATAAGACTCGCCACTTTCTTAAGAATCCGGTTCCCTTTCGCCCAACCATACACATCATTAACCAGACCGATTCCATTGGTATTGCAGACCACCACAGTCACCGGATAGGCTTCACCGGAAAGCATATCCTCCATACGGCTGTAAAAGCTGTTCCTGGAATACAACTGTGTCAGCATATCCCGTTCCACTTCCCTGTTTCGCAAAATCAAAAGATGACCAATACTACGCCCTTTCTCATCTTTCAGACACCTGAAATCGCCCTGATATACCCGTGCGCCGGTTTCAGAGGGATTGTCCCACTCAAACTCCTGATCCATGCTGGTATTCTGCAACTGCCGAAACGCACCAATCTGGATAAAATCCATCAGGCTGAGCCTGCGTTCCTGATTATCCAATTCTGGTATCAGAGCCCTCATATCCTTATTACTATCCGCCACATAACCCTCATAATCAAATAAGACCATGGGCGTACCCATATATTCCAATATCATCTTGCGTGTCGTATTCAGCATACCTTGGGAAGAATAATCGAACGTATTCATATAGACGAAAGGACAGCTGAAACCATAAATCAGCAATGCAATATCCACCGGCAGTTTCAAAATCCCTGCCAAATACAAGGCATTTAGCACAATCATGGAAAGCAGCCACAAAAGGCTGTTCACATATCTGCCCCGGTATATCTTGGGAATACTGACGGATTTATAAATCAGAATAAAGACAGACAGGATAATCAGCAGACATATAAAACCCATATGCAGGTAAAATGACGGTTTCATCTGATACATATAAGAAATGACATATCCCTCATTTGGCTGATATTGATAACGCATCAAAATTTCATGGAAAATATTTATGAACAGACATGCGGCATCTATACATACCAATGCACATACAGAAAAACAGAACGCCTTTTTATATTTGAGTACAGCTAATTTGGACTGTGTAAATTCTATCAAATAACAGACCATCGCCAAAATCAAAAAGTCAAGACAGACAAAATAGATACTGGCGGAAACTGACGCTTCAAAATACGTATCCGCTCCTATCCTTGCCAGATAAGCCAGATTAACTGCTGCCACCGCCACAAACATCGTACCCGTAAGCAGTCCCATACGCTTCCTGCGTCTGTACGTCAGCACGGCACAGACCAATGCACACAAAGCCGCCAGGCTATATCCCAGAAAATAACCCATCACAAATAACCCTTTCTAAATTAAATAAGTATTCTCCCCAGAATACAGAATATCGG
Organism: uncultured Lachnospiraceae bacterium; assembly: GCA_946554445.1. Classification (GTDB taxonomy): domain Bacteria; phylum Bacillota; class Clostridia; order Lachnospirales; family Lachnospiraceae; genus UBA3282. The sequence goes on from CAMNSD010000004.1 coordinate 158,585, forward strand.
GCATTCCGCAATCATAGCATGTTGTGCGAGTCCCTTCTACAAGCACATCATTCTGCGTAACAGATAATTTTCTGTCATATTTTGCCCATATCTAGATTAATGATACCACATAACTTCTTCCATTTCTATCCTTCCCTTTCCTTTTCTTTCTTGTAATAAGCTACAAACTTCCATGTGAAATTTTGTCTATTTTAGACCATAACATAATCAGGCATACCCAATGCAGTTCAGTGATAGATGACGCCACGCCCTATATGCGGCATAATAGCGCTGTAAGCCGCATCCGCAGTAAATATGACTAATATAGTCAATATTGTCCACACCCTAATCTTCACGGGAATCCTACGATAGAGGGAATGGAGCAGAGGAGCCAGCACACATACGAGGACTGCCCCGCCAAGCCCAAACATAATACTGCTGGCCAGACAGATCCTGCCGTGCAGATTCCAGTTCATCTGACTGTAATCCCACCATTTGACCTTCCAAGTCAATTCTAAATACCAGCCAGCCAGATATTCCAACGCCGTACACAGCGCCATAGATGACAAAAATGTCAGGAAAGTTCTATCCCGCCACCTGTGAAACAGTATTTCCAGCATAACAGCCCCGACTCCATAGATTGGCAGCCATGGACCGGTTAGAAAACCTCGATTGACATAAGCGTCATCCTTAAAGAGATACAGTCCTCCCTCCCACAGCCAGCCAAAGACTGCGGCTATAAAAAACAAGTACAGATAAAATATAAAATCCCATTTCTCCGGATATGACATTGATGGCCTCATAATATTGACTCCTCTGGTAAATACTATGAGTATTTTCCGTATTCTTCCGGATTATGCATTTTTATCCTTTATACACTTTTATCTTCTTCATCTCCTATACATTCTTATGCCTTCCTAACTTACCCAACTTTAGTTATTTATCTGGCATGGCCAAAAAATCTCAATTTGGCACTTTCAAAGCATCCATACTTCCATATAATAGAAGTAAATTCCTTCGGAAGATTAGGGTGTTATAAAATTTTGCATCAGGGAGATGAGGATGATTATGAAAAATGAAAAATTACTGAAAGTTGTGTTTACCGGCATTTTTGCGGCGCTGTCTTATGTGGTATTTACCTTTTTGCAGATTAAGATTCCCCTGCCGGGCGGGGATGCCACTTCCATTCATCTGGGTAACGCCGTATGCGTTCTTGGGGCCCTGCTGCTGGGTGGCGTCTACGGCGGACTGGGTGGAGCCATTGGAATGACCATAGGCGACCTGCTGGATCCGGTCTATGTGGTCTATGCCCCTAAGACTTTGTTCTTAAAGTTCTGCATCGGCTTTATCACCGGCCTGATTGCCCATAAACTGGGACATGTCAGTACAGAAACGGATAGTAAAAAAGTCCTGAAATGGACCATAGCCGCTTCTATCTGCGGTCTGCTGTTTAATGTGATATTTGATCCGCTGATCGGTTATTTCTATAAATTGGTCATTTTAGGAAAGCCGGCGGCTGAACTGACTCTTGCCTGGAATGTGGCTTCCACTTCCATCAACGCAGTGACCTCTGCCATTGTATCCGTACTGGTATATATGGCCCTGCGGCCTGCCCTGAAAAAGTCGGGATTATTCTTTACCATATCCTGATTTCGGACTGTCGCATATTGATCAATTCCAAGACTGCAAAACAGCTGAGAGACTGTTACCGCCATGCGGTTGTCTCTCAGCTGTTCTGTTTTTCCCTTATCTTTCCGTTCCTTTCTGATTATCTCTCTATTATAGCACTATACAGCTGCGCCATATCATCCCGCATAACCATCGTTTTCCGGCATAACAACCGCTGCCACAATGTAGATGATCAGTCCTGTGCCACAGCTTGCCAGCGAACACAAAAGCCATATCAGCCTCACCAAGGTGGGATCAATACTCAGATATTCCCCAATACCGCCGCAGACACCGCATATCATCCTGTTTACTCTCGAACGCATTAACTTTCTGTAATCGTTATTCATCCATTTCTCCTTTTCCGCGTTGCCTCTATCTCAACGCCTTTAATCCATAAATGTTATTGTTATATTGCCCATATCACAGTCGATCTCCATCTGATTCCTGCTGTCCTTATTCCAGCTTTTGTTGCTGGAAAGGCTGGAATAATGATGACTGCCAATCCTGACATCCCCCATATCGCAATCCACTTCAAATCCATAATCATCTTCCGCACCTGCAAGATGCATGTTCAGATTTCCCAGATCACATTCCGCTTCCATCCGTCCAGTAACTTTTCCTGTAACCTCCGCATTGCCCATGCCCAGTTCTATTTCCATGAGTTCCTTCACGTCCATCCCCTGCACAATGATCTCACCGACGCCAATCTCCAGAACCGCCGAATCCGCCATTAAACCGGCAGTCTCAAGCTGCCCTGCACCGACAAGAAGATTAATCGTCTCTGCCTCAAATCCTTTGGCCTCGCAGACGCCTGCACCGACATTAATCTCCATGATATCCGCCTTAAGCGGCACAGACTCCATATAACCGGCTCCCATTTCAATATTGATATAGTCCAGATTACAACTTTGGGGCAGATACAGTGTGATGGTGTCGTTCGGTCCATTGCGCCAATTGCCAACCCGATGATATCCGGCATTCTCTACGGACAAAATGTCTTTACCTACCGTATCTTTTTCTATCTTGTAATATGTCTTGCCCGTATCACCTTTCACAGAAAGCCAGACATGTTCATCAGATGATTCCTCTATGATAAAATTACAGTCCGTCACCACCACTTCCAAACTGTGGAGCGTATCCGCCGTCACGGCCAATTTCTGCTTTGTCCCATTTACCTCCATTTTCAACCAATTTTCCTTCTCCCAGAAAGTGTCTTCTCTTTCCCAATCATCATCCCAAAAGCCAAATCTATAGTCTCCGTCCACATGCCTATAAAAGCCGAAAGGAATACCTGCTACGCCATTCAACGCCCCCGACGCAATCTGTCTGAATCCGCCTAACAAACCGCACACCGTACAGATCAGGCATCCCAGAATAAACAGAACAAGCGCTGTGATCAAACTGCCTTTTGTAAATTTCTTCATGCCTGCGCACCTCCTTTATGAAAAATTCTCCGGCAAAGATTGACAATACCGCGGATAAGCGCCGGAATCGCCGTACCCACCACCAACACTGTAAGCCATAAGAACACTAACCCAAGCGCCGACAAAATCAATCCCACACCAACGAGACACAAACCGCCAAGCGGCATCCCGAACATAGCCACAATTCCGGTAATCACCAGAGCAATGCCCACCACGATCATCACCACACCTACCGCCAAAAACGCCAGGAAGATACCGAACAATCCGGCAAGCAGTCCCACGGAGCCGCCAAACAGCCCTCCTAAAATACCAATCCAGATGGGTGATGAAAGTACGGCCAGTATCACAATAAGCGCGATCATACCGCCCGACATCCCCTGCTTCGGCGGCGGATTGTTCCCTGCGGCCTGCCCGTAACGGCCACCCTGGCCATTCGGCCCGCCATAAGTATTTTCCTGACCGTTTGGCCCGCCGTAAGCATTTCCCTGTCCATTCGTTCCGCTGTAAGCGTTGCCTTGGCTGTTTGCGTTGTAAAAATTCCTTTTAGCATTCGGCCCACCGTAGGCATACTGCTGTCCGTCATTTTGACCGGTCTTATTTTCCTCGAAGTCCTGTGTCCGCATCACTTCATTTCTTCTCTGCTCCTCATATCCGCGGAAACCGGACTCCGTAAATTCTCCCGCACTGCCGCCGTCCACAAGACCGGCCTTAATGGATTTGGCGATATCCTCCGGAGAGCCTAAGGATGCAATCACACCCTGCTCGTTTCCTTCGCCCGCATCGTCAAAATAGTCATTATAATACTGTATTGCCTCCTCCCGTTCTGTCGGCGGCACATCGTTAAGCAGAGCTGTCAGTCTCCTCATAAATTCTGCTCTATCCATTCCTCAATCCTCCCTCAAAGATACTGTTCAATTTGGCAGAATACCGATACCATTCACTGATATACAGATTAAGCTGTGCCCTTCCTTTTTCCGTGATCCTGTAATAGCGCCTATTGCGCCCCGCGCACTCCATGTCGTACACTTCCAGGCATTCATCCTTCTGCAGCCTTCGCAGGACCGGATACAGTGTGGATTCGGAAATCTCGATGACCTGCCGTACCTCCTGCGTGATCTTGTATCCGTATGTGCCCTCCGGCTCATGGGACACCACAGCCAGCACTATAGCATCCAGCAACGCCGCACCTGTGTTAAAAACCATGCAATATACTCCTTTCCTGCTTTTTACATATCTCATAGGAACATCTCCATATGTTGGTCTATAATATTATTAAATTATATAATATTATATGACGTATAATACTGTTTCTGCTTATACTATATGTCATATAATATTGTTTGTCAACATATATTTTCTGTTTTTTCTCTTAAATTTTTTTGAAAGGAACCTTAACATCTTTATCAGTATAAAGCCACATACAAAAAGCAGGACTCCGGAATAATCCCTTTGTCCTGCCACAATTTTTGTCTCCTCATAAACAGTATATCTGCAATGTCTTAAATTTTTTCATATGCAATCCGCAGAGAACCGTCCGCCACATGAATCATCCCACATTCCTGAAAACCATTCTTCTGAATCAGATGCTGCATCACATGATTATCCCTGTGCGTATCAATACGCAGATGGTCAATCTTTTGGTCACAGAATGCCACAATCCTGTCAAAAATGCCATGCACGGTTCCATCTTTCGCGATTCGATGCAGCGTCCCATATTCCGTATCAGAAAGCCATCCGCCCTGTTCTATCATGGAATATGTGGGCTCCTCTCCCATCAGGAAAGCAAATACGGCGTGTATGGTATCTCTTTCTTTCATCACATACAGGTTCCCGTCTTTGATATCATTTTTCAGCAAATATTCTGGCGGGAAATCATCTTTCCACTGACTGGCATTGCCATTCTCTTTCATAAAGTTTCTGGCATATGCATAGATTTCCATTATTCTTGGCAAATCTTTCATCTCCGCTTTTTTTATATGTAATGACTGCATCCTTGTCCTCCATCATTTCTTTTCCAATTGATCACGACGACTCCCTCTGCATTCGGAAGCTAACCTTTCAATGACCGCAATGTCCTCCTCCAATTCCTCTGCAATCTCCGAAACAGTCTTTCCTTTGGAGAATTTCTTCTCAATCAATTCCTTTAGATGATCCTCGCGGCCTTTCTTCTGTCCTGCCTTTAAAGTGTACCCCTTGTCAAGGACAAATTAAGAAGAAGGGATTGTTCTTTTTC
>CAMNSD010000005.1 GCA_946554445.1 uncultured Lachnospiraceae bacterium
CTTTAAAGACAATACACACAGGAGAGGTTGTTGAAGGTACCGTTATTGATGTGAAGCCGGAAGAAATCATTCTCAACATCGGATATAAATCAGATGGCGTTCTTACCAGAAATGAATATACAAACGAACCTAATGTAGATTTAACAACCGTTGCGAAACCTGGTGATACCATGGAAGTAAAGGTATTGAAAGTAAATGATGGAGAAGGACAAGTCCTTCTGACCTATAAACGTCTTGCTGCTGACAGGGGTAACAAGAGAATTGAGGAAGCTTACGAAAACAGAGAAGTACTTACAGCAAAGGTAGCGCAGGTACTGGAAGGCGGTTTAAGCGTTGTTGTGGAAGAAGTCAGGATCTTTATCCCAGCAAGTCTGGTATCCGATACTTATGAGAAAGATTTAAATAAGTATGCCGGACAGGAAATCCAGTTTGTGATTAGCGAGTACAATCCGAAGAGAAGAAGGTATATCGGTGACAGAAAGCAGCTGATTCTGGAAGAGAAGGCAGAGATGCAGAAGAAACTCTTTGAGACCATTAAGATTGGTGATACCGTGGAAGGTACGGTCAAGAATGTGACTGACTTTGGTGCATTTATCGATCTGGGCGGCTGTGATGGACTGCTTCATATCTCTGAGATGTCCTGGGGCAGAGTGGAGAATCCCAAGAAGGTATTTAAAGTGGGCGATGTCGTTAAAGTGTTGATCAAAGATATCTCCGGCACGAAGATTGCGCTCAGCTTGAAATTTGAGGATGCAAATCCCTGGAAAGATGCAGCGAACAAATATGCGGTTGGCAATGTCGTTACTGGTAAAGTAGCACGGATGACCGATTTTGGTGCCTTCATTGAGTTAGAACCCGGCATTGATGCATTGCTTCATGTATCTCAGATTTCCAAGGAACATATTGAGAAACCTTCTGATGTCTTAAAGACAGGTGAAGAAGTGACCGCTAAGGTGGTAGACTTCAACGAGGCGGATAAGAAGATCAGCTTAAGTATCAAAGCGATGTTTGCTCCGGAGCCCAAGGAGGAAAAAACAGAGGAAGAGGATGCGGATGTAGTGTCCGTTGATATTGACGCAGTGATTGCCAGCGAGGAAGCTGAATAAAAAAGCAGGTGAGGCGGTAAAGCTATATGGCATATGATTACGAGTATTTCAAAAAAGCGGTTTTTGATTTGACCAAGATTGATCTCAATGCTTACAAAGAAAAGCAGATGAAACGACGTATTGATACACTGATCGCTAAAAATAAGATTGTGGGATATGATAATTATGTGGCAGCGCTTAAATCCGATAATGCGAAGTTTGAGGAGTTTGTAAACTACTTGACCATCAATGTATCGGAGTTCTACCGTAATGTAGATCAGTGGCAGCTTTTGGATAAGGATATCTTTCCAGATCTGATTAAACGGTATGGTAATAATTTGAAAATCTGGAGTGCAGCCTGCTCCACAGGAGATGAGCCCTATTCCCTCGTCATGGCGTTGTCGAGGCATCTGCCATTGAATCAGATTAAGATTTATGCGACAGACTTGGATAAGCAGGTCATTGCGAAGGCAAAGGTAGGTCTGTATGGGGAGAAGAGCGTTGCAGGTGTACCGGCTGACCTAAAAAAGAAGTTCTTTACCAAGGTAGGACCTTCTTATCAGATTTCGGATGAAGTGAAGTCCAGGGTGGAGTTTAAGGAGCACAATCTTCTCAAAGATACATATCTTACGGATTTTCATCTGATTGTCTGCCGCAATGTGCTGATTTACTTTACGGAAGAAGCGAAGGATGAAGTGTTCCGCAAGTTCCAAAAGAGTTTAAAGCCTGGCGGATATCTCTTCATTGGCAGTACCGAGCAGATTATCAATCATAAGGATGTGGGATTTGAAAGGAAGAATTCCTTCTTTTATCAGAGACCAATGTAAAAAAGTAATTTGCTTCGCAAATAACTTTACGAGGACTGCTTCGCAGCCTTGGATGTAACCGAGAATATTCTTATATTATAAAAGAGAGTAACGAATTTTCGTTACTCTCTTTTTGAGATGCAGGAAACTTCTTATAAAGATTTCTTATCTGAATAGGCATAATTTTTGACGGTATAATGCATATCCCTCACAAAACGTAACATCAATAAGTCTTTGCCATCTTGCCGAGCAGATACTGGGCGTAGCGGGAGAAAAATTCCCTGTCGGTCTTTTTGTCTTCTGTCAGTTCAAAGAACAGATCTTTACTTTTATAATCCCGTTTAAAAAAGGGTTCGATAAAGACATCCCACTGAGGCAGATAAGTAGAAAATTTGCGCGTATAGCAATTGGCTGCAGTGGCCTGTGTGCGGTGTGCCTTGTCTACAAAAGAGGATACAGACTTGTGAAGGGCCACATCCTCTTCGGGAAGATAATAGTAATCTTTATAGTTGGAATAGAAATACTTCATTTCTTCTTCATAGAGAGGCACTTTTAAGATGCCCCGACTGCCTTCACCGCTGAAATAACAACCGTTAGAGAGATTGGAAACAGGGATGGGAAGCGGCGTGGAGAGCGCCAGTTTCATCAGCACTTCCTGCTTGTCATGACCGTGATAGTCAATATAATGGCTGGCCTGTACTTTCTTAGCCTTGATCGGACCATTAAACAGGTCATAAAAAGCTAAGAGAGGCAGAATCTGCAACATGCCTTTCATATCATCACTGTTGTGCAGCAACAGGAGAGAGCGGGCCTCATCGGAAGGTGATTTCACATAATTGTGATAGATTTCAATCAGTTCACCGCCATGATAGAGGTCTTCTCTGTCGATGCCCAAAAGTTCTTCCAAGGTTTTTTGCTTGCAGTTGGGTGTGTGCAGGAATGCCTTGTAAGGAGAAACCCGTTTATAGAGATCCAGTCCCTCGAAATTGTTGAAATTGTACGACAACTTATACTGCTCACATTTTTGAAGCAGGTAGGGAAGATCGAAGTTATTGCCATTAAAATGAATCAGGTGCGTAAACGGCAGACAGAAAGAAAAGAAATCTGTCAGCAGAGCTTCTTCATCGGCGGGATTTTGGGCAAACCACTGTCTGATATGCCAGTTTCCGGCCTGGTAATAGGCTGTTCCAATCAGATAGAGAGAGGAACTTTTGGCGGTAAATCCTGTGGTTTCAATATCCAGAAACAGAATATTTTCGAGAGGAGCAATCTGTTCTAAGGGATAGTCGATCGTAAAATTGTCCAATGTCTGATTTACTATTTGCATGATTTTCTTCCTTTTTCAATACGTCATCAGAGTCAGTAACATATCTGATGATATCTTAGCATATTTTTTGAAATAGCAGTAGTTTTTTTCGTCGAAAAATAGTATATTTATAAAGGAAGGTTATTACGGATGTGTTTCTTATAGGGACTCGTCCATGAATCGGATATTATAGCAGGAGGTAAAAAGGGAAAGTATGGCAAAACTAACATTTCATGGCGGCATACACCCGTACGACGGCAAGGAACTGTCGAAGGATAAGCCCATCAAGGCAGTGCTGCCCAAAGGAGATCTGGTGTATCCGCTGTCCCAGCATATCGGGGCGCCGGCCAAACCTGTCGTTCAGAAAGGGGACAGGGTGCTGACCGGGCAGCTGATCGCGGAGGCTGGCGGTTTTGTATCCGCGCCGATCTATGCGACTGTATCGGGTACGGTAAAGGGGATTATGCCCCGGCGTGTGGTTACCGGAGACAATGTGATGAGCATTGTCATCGAAAATGACGGACTCTATGAGGAAGTGGAGTATCCGAAGAGGAAGCCACTTGAGGAGATGAGCAGGGAAGAGATTATCGAGTGCGTGAAAGAGGCTGGTATCGTAGGTATGGGCGGCGCAGGATTTCCTACGTTTATCAAACTTTCTCCTAAGGAGCCGGAAAAGATTGACTATGTGATCGCTAACTGTGCGGAATGTGAGCCTTATCTGACTTCGGATTATCGCAGGATGATAGAAGAGCCGGAGAAGCTGGTTGGGGGCCTTAAGGTTTCCCTGCAGCTGTTCGAGAATGCCAGGGGTATCTTGGCGGTGGAGGACAACAAGCCGGATTGTATCGAAATCTTAAAAGAACTTACCAAGGATGAGCCACGGATCAGTGTCAAGGCATTAAAGACCAAGTATCCTCAGGGGGCAGAGCGGCAGATCATCTATGCCACCACAGGTAGGGCTATCAATTCTTCCATGCTGCCGGCAGATGCGGGTTGTGTGGTCAATAACGTGGATACGGTAGTGGCAATCTACCATGCCGTGATAGAAGGCAAGCCGCTGATGCATCGTATTGTGACGGTGACTGGTGATGCCATTGCAGATCCCCGCAACTTCATTGTGCGGATTGGGACAAATTATCATGAACTGGTGGAAGAGGCGGGAGGCTTTAAGAAAGATCCTGTGAAGATTGTCTCTGGCGGACCGATGATGGGATTTGGCATCTTTGATCTGGATGTGCCCACCACCAAGACGGCTTCGGCGCTCTTGTGTCTGACGGAGGATGATGTGTCCCGTATGGAACCCAGTGCCTGCATCAACTGCGGCCGTTGTGTGGAAGTGTGTCCGGGGCGGGTGGTGCCCAGAATGTTAGCAGACTTTGCGGAACATTATGAGGAAGAAGAATTCCTTTCCCACAATGGAATGGAATGCTGTGAGTGTGGCTGCTGCAGCTTTGTGTGTCCGGCCAAGCGGCCTTTGACGCAAATGATCAAATCCATGCGTAAAATGCAGCTTGCAAAGAAGAAAAAGTAGGAAGAAAGGAGCATAGACTGAAGAGATGAACGATTTAATGAAAGTGTCTTCCAATCCCCATGTCAGATCCAAGTCCACCACCAGCAGTATTATGCTTACCGTGGTGATTGCCCTTCTTCCGGCGGCTGGTTTTGGTATCTATAATTTTGGATTGAAAGCGCTGATATTGATGTTGGTGACCGTGGCATCCACGGTGTTGACGGAATTTGTTTTTGAAAAGATTTGTAAGAAAAAGGTGACCATAGGAGACTATTCGGCGGTGGTAACGGGATTGTTACTGGCCATGAACCTGCCGGTATCCGCGCCCTGGTGGATCGGCGTGGTGGGCGGTGTGTTCGCGATTTTGGTGGTGAAGATGCTGTTTGGCGGTCTGGGGCAGAACTTCATGAATCCGGCACTAGGTGCAAGATGTTTCCTGTTGATTTCCTTTACGTCCATTATGACGAATTTTGATTGTGATGCCTATACGGGAGCTACACCTTTGGCGAATTTAAAGAGCGGCGAGGCGGTGGATATACTGGATATGGTGATTGGCCGTACCGCGGGAACCATAGGTGAGACTTCCATGGTGGCGATCGTGATCGGTGCCTGTATCCTGATCTTGTTTGGCATCATTGACCTGCGGATTCCGGGCAGCTATATTGTGAGTCTGGTCATTTTTATCAGCCTTTTTGGCGGCCGTGGGCTAGACTGGCCTTACATATCAGCTCATCTTGCGGGCGGCGGTCTGATGTTAGGGGCGTTCTTTATGGCCACGGACTATGTGACAAGACCGATCACGAAGAGAGGACAATATGTATATGGTATCCTGCTGGGAATCCTCACGGGAATCTTCCGGATTTTTGGACCTTCCGCAGAAGGGGTATCTTATGCGATCATTATCGGCAATCTCTTAGTGCCATTAATTGAGAAGGTTACTCTTCCGAAAGCATTTGGTAAAGGAGGAGAGAAGGCATGAAAGAAATGATGAAAAATACCGGTATTATGGTGGCTATCACGCTGATTGCCGGTCTGCTCTTGGGAATCGTCTATCAGGTGACGAAGGAGCCGATTGCGGTGCAGGAGGCCAAGGCGAAACAGGAAGCCTGTCAGGAAGTGTTTGCGGATGCGGCGTCCTTTGATGCGGTGGAAGTTGTGGCCGTGGAAGAGGGAGCATGGAGCACCGCCGGATACGGGCAGGAAACGATCGATGAAGTGATGATGGCCAAGGACAGCGCCGGCGGAACGCTGGGCTATGTGGTGACTGTGACCACCAAAGAAGGATATGGCGGAGATATCCGTTTTACTGTGGGCGTGCGCATGGATGGCACGGTCAATGGGATTTCCATCCTTTCGATTTCCGAGACGGCAGGTCTCGGCATGCGGGCGGAGGAAGTTCTGAAACCGCAGTTTGCAGATAAAAATGTGGAGAAATTTGAATATACCAAGAGCGGTGCAACGTCGGAGAATCAGGTGGATGCGATTTCCGGTGCGACCATCACGACAAATGCAGTGACCAATGGAGTCAATGCAGGACTTTACTATTTCCAGACACAGTTGAAGGGAGGTAGTGAAAATGAATAGTGTAAAAGAACGGCTTGTAAATGGTATCGTAAAAGAGAACCCAACCTTTGTGTTGATGCTTGGTATGTGTCCCACACTGGCGGTCACTACCTCGGCAATCAATGGTCTGGGCATGGGACTTACCACCATGGTGGTATTGGCTTTGAGCAATGTGTTTATCTCAATGCTGCGGCATATCATACCGGATAAGGTGAGAATCCCGGCATTTATCGTGATCATCGCTTCTTTTGTGACGATGGTACAGCTGCTGTTACAGGGATTTATTCCCTTCCTGTATGATGCACTGGGTATCTATATTCCGCTGATTGTGGTGAACTGTATCATCTTAGGCCGGGCGGAAGCCTATGCCTATAAAAGTCCGGTGATTCCTTCTCTTTTTGACGGTATCGGCATGGGACTTGGATTTTCCGTGGCCCTGACCTGTATCGGTGCAGTGAGAGAACTTCTGGGTGCAGGCACTTTATTTAATATCAGTGTAATGCCGGAGAGTTTTGTGCCGGTGAGCATCTTTATCATGGCGCCGGGTGCATTCTTCGTGCTGGCGGTGCTGACGGCAATCCAGAATAAGGTCAAGATCATTGGCGAGCGCAAGGGTAAGGATATGTCTAAGATTCAGTCTGGCTGCGGTAACGACTGCCTGAACTGTTCCGATACGGGCTGCGCGAAGCGGCTCATTGATGAGAAGCCCTCAAAGGTACGAAAAGAGATTGAGATAGAAGAAATCGTGGACGAAGAAGCAGGAGAGGAGGATACAAAGAATGATTAAAGATTTATTGGTGATTTTGATTGCATCCTCTCTGGTTAATAATGTGGTCTTAAGTCAGTTCCTAGGTTTGTGTCCTTTCCTGGGCGTATCCAAAAAGACCAACACGGCAACCGGCATGGGTGTGGCAGTCATCTTCGTCATTACACTGGCATCGGCGGTGGCAGGGGCTATTTATCAGTTTATTCTGGTGCCCTTTGATATTACTTACCTGCAGACCATCGTCTTTATCCTGGTGATTGCAGCCTTGGTGCAGTTTGTGGAGATGTTTTTAAAGAAATTTATTCCTTCGCTGTATCAGTCCCTGGGCGTGTATTTACCGTTGATTACGACCAACTGTGCGGTACTTGGCGTGGCGCTAACCAATGTGCAGAAGAATTATGGAATACTGACCGGAGTAGTCAACGGCTTTGCAACGGCAGTTGGATTTACAATTTCTATTGTGATTCTTGCGGGCATCCGGGAGAAGATGGCGCACAACGACATACCGGAATCTTTCCGGGGGATGCCAATCGTGCTGGTGACAGCTGGTTTGATGGCAATCGCGTTCTGTGGATTTTCAGGACTTTTATAGTGTGAGAAAGGAGCATGGTTATTACTATGAATATAACCGGAATTTTGATAGCAACAGTGCTGGTGGGAGCAGTCGGTTTGTTTGTGGGGCTGTTTCTGGGTGTGGCCGGTATCAAATTTAAAGTGGAAGTGGATGAGCGGGAAGAGGCCATACTTGGCGTCCTTCCCGGCAACAACTGCGGCGGCTGCGGCTATGCGGGGTGTTCCGGTCTGGCAGCGGCTATTGTAAAAGGTGAGGCGCCCGCCAATGCCTGTCCGGTGGGCGGCGAGAAGGTGGGCAACCAAGTGGCGCAGATCATGGGTGTGGAGGCCGGTGAGAGCGTGCGCAAGGTAGCCTTCGTAAAATGTCAGGGAGATAAGGAACGCACTCGTCTGGATTATGATTACACCGGCATAGAGGACTGTCGGATGCTGGCTTTTGTACCAAACGGCGGGCCTAAGGCATGTAATGATGGCTGTCTTGGATTTGGCAGCTGCGTGCAGGTATGTCCCTTTGATGCCATTCATGTGATAAACGGAGTGGCAGTGGTGGATAAGGAAGCCTGCAAAGCCTGTGGCAAGTGTGTGGCAGTCTGCCCGAAGCATCTGATTGAATTGATTCCTTATGATGCCAAATATGTGGTGGCCTGCAGTTCCAGGGAGAAGGGACCTGATACTATGAAAGCCTGCGATGTAGGGTGTATCGGATGTCAGTTGTGTAAACGGAATTGTCCGGCAGATGCGGTGACGATCGAAGAGTTCCATGCGACTATCGATCAGGAGAAATGTATTGGATGCGGGGCTTGTAAAGAGAAGTGTCCGAAGAAGGCAATCGTGTAGAAGACAGGGAGAATACGAGTATGGAAGGACAGTTGAAGAGTGGAACTATCCTTACCTCCGAAAGCGGTAATGTTTATACGGTCAAACAACTGCTTGGCGCCGGCGGTCAGGGGGAAGTGTATTCGGTAGAAGCCGAGCAAAAGTTATATGCCCTGAAATGGTACTATAAAAATACTGCGACTCAAAACCAGAAGGAAATTCTGGATAACTTGATTCAGAGCGGTCCGCCGGATGCTTCTTTCCTGTGGCCGCAGGATATGATTTTTAGGACATATGGGGAATCTTTTGGTTACATTATGCCCCTGCGTCCGAAAAACTACAGAAGCATTGTGGATATGATGAAGAGAAAGGCGGAGCCTTCCTTTTATTGTCTGTGCAGGGCCGCTTATCATCTGACCAAAGGGTATTATGCGCTGCATGGAAAGGGATACAGCTACCGGGATATCTCTTTTGGTAATGTCTTCTTTGATCCTGATACGGGAGATGTCCTGATCTGCGATAATGATAATGTTTCTTACAACGGAGCGAAGACCGGTGTTTATGGCACACCGCGGTTTATGGCGCCCGAAATTGTGACAGGCAAAGCAAAGCCTTCCAGGAATACGGATTTATTTTCTCTGGCTGTCCTGCTTTTTTATATGTTTATGTTGAACCACCCTCTGGAGGGCAGGAGAGAGGCAAAGATCAAATGCATGGATATTCATGCCATGAACATGCTGTACGGTACGGATCCTCTGTTTATCTTTGATCCGGAGGATAAGGACAACAGACCTCTTGCTGGTTATCAGGATAATGCCCTTATTTTCTGGGATCTGTATCCGCAGCAATTGCGGGATCTGTTCACCACATCCTTCACCGTAGGACTTAGGCAGCCCAATCGCCGGATTACAGAGGGCAAATGGATGGAAACCTTTGCGAACCTCATGTCCGGTATTATCACCTGTCCCAATTGTGGGTGTGAGGTGTTTTATGATGCAAATAAAGAAGCAAGTGGCGCAGCGCATATCTGTTGGGGATGTCAGAAGGCAGTGATTGTGCCGCCCAAGATCGTGATTGGCAAGAGCACCATACTGCTGTTGTCCAATACAAAGTTATATAAACACCATATTGAAGAAAATTATGATATGGATACCATCATCGGTGAGGTGGTGCAGAATCCCAATAACCCGAAATTATGGGGAATCCGGAATCTGTCTGGGGAAAACTGGACATACATAAAAGCGGACGGAACACAGGTCCCCGTGCCGCAGGGCCGATCGGCAGCAATCGTCAAAGATACCAAGATTGACTTTGGGCAGCTGACGGGAGAATTTTATTGAGGAGCATGACAGCGGGTATGGAAGACGATAAGATTTTGGCGGGCATGATACAGGACTATCCCGATGCACTTTCTGATAGAAGGAAGCTGCAAGCTCTTCTTTTGGATTTTTTTCCTCAGGACAGGCGTAAAAGAAATCTTTTGTTGATTGTCTTTGATGATGGCATCGTGCAGGAGATGAGAAGTCTTGGACAGATAGATAAAATGACGCTGCATCGGTTTGTCAGATCTGTTGAACTGGGGTATGATATCAGGACGAAGAGCGCAGAAGCCGCTGTTTTGGCGTGGGTGAAGGCGCTTGGTTTGTCAATGGATGAAGTGGAAGAAAGACCGGCTTTGGTGAACAGGCAGGAGACTTCTGCCGAAAAAGAGTGGGTTCCCTGTGAGAGTGATAGTATCTATGAATACGAGGAGACACCACGGGGACTTAAGATTCTGAAATTTGCTGACTTTGACGAGCCTGAGGTGGTGATTCCCAATATCATTGAGGGGAAAAAGGTATGCGCGGTCGGAAATTATGCTTTTAAGGGTTGTGTGGGCATTGAGAAGATCGTGATTTCCGAAGGCATCGAGATATTGGGAAATGGTGTGTTTTTGAATTGCAGGGAATTAAAAGAGGTGGTGCTGCCGCAGTCTTTGCGGTGTATCGGGAACACGGATCCTACAGGCTGTCCCAAAATCCTGGGCAGTCTGACCAAATATGAGGGAGCCTTTGAATACAGCGGACTGGTGGAGATTACCGTACCGAACAGTGTGAAATATATAGGCGAGAACAGTTTTGCCGGCTGCGGGCAGCTTAAGCGGGCTGTATTGCCGGCCAAGTTAAAGGAAATACGGGAAAATACCTTTCGTTGGTGCACAAGCCTGCGGGAAGTGGTTTTCCCACAGGAACTGGACGCTATCAGGATATCGGCTTTTGAGGGCTGTAATGTCCTGCAGACAGTTGATCTGCCGGAAGGGGTAACAGGCATAGAAGAAGGGGCCTTTGCAGGTTGTAAGGGACTGGAAAGTATATATATACCAGATTCCGTTGTCGAGATTGGCGGCGGAAAAGGCACTGGCTTTTTGAAAACTTTTGGAGAACCTCATGAGAGACATGAGAATTTTACAATTCGCTGTAATTTGGGTTCTTATGCGATGCAGTATGCCAGGGCACAGCAGATCAGATGTGCAGAAGCTTAAAGTGAAGGAGGAACGATTATGGGAACCATGAAAAGACCGGGAGGAGAACTGGCCAGCAGACCGCTTCATTTTTTTTGGATTGTGGATTGTTCCGGTTCTATGTACGGCGAGAAGATTGGAACGGTGAATCATGCCATTCAGTCCACGATACCGGAGATGGTATCGGCGGCGGAAAATAATCCAAACGCACAGCTGATGATCCGGACCTTAAAATTTTCCACTGGGGCGTCCTGGGTGACAAGCAATCCTGTCAAGGTGGAGGATTTCGCTTGGGACGATCTGGAAGCAGTCGGGGTGACCGATTTGGGTAAAGCCTTTGAACTTCTGGCAGCGCAGCTTACCATTCCCCCGATGTCGGACAGGGCGCTTCCGCCTGTGTTGGTGCTTTTGTCTGATGGACAGCCTACGGATGATTATAAAAAGGCGCTGGCGGAGTTGAAGAAACTGCCCTGGGGCAAAAAAGCTGTCAAGATTGCTATTTCCATCGGCCAGGATGCGGATGATGCCGTTTTGGAAGAGTTTACGGGAAATAAAGAACTGGTACTGCAGGCCAATAACGCGGCGGCGCTCACTAAGATGATCAAATGGGCATCCACAGCGGCTTCTTTGGTGTCTGCACCGGCAAGTATCGCCGCGGATACGACAGGGCAGGAGGAAACAGCGCCAATCATTGTAGATATGGGCGGCAGGATTCCTGATTTAGATGATATTGAGGAAGGTGACGTCTGGTAGAAAGGATGCGGCATATGATACAAAATGTATTCGGGGCATCTGTGCAGGGCGCATCCCATATACGAAGCGGCAGGGAGTGTCAGGACAGCTTTAAAAAGGTGGTCAAAGATTCGGGCACAGTGATCCTGGCGGTGGCTGACGGTCATGGAAGCGATGCCTGTCCCTACAGTAAGGCAGGCTCCCATGCGGCGGTCAATGTGTTTTGTAAAATATTGGGCGATTATTTGGATACCTATGCCGGACAACCGGAGATGCTCTTCACCTTTTTGAAACGGGAGGGCGATACCAAGTTAGCGCAGGAAATCGATGCGGAATGGAAGCGCAGGATTCTTAGGCTTCATACCAGATGTAAGCGTGAAATCCCTCCAGATGCGGAGCAAAGCAGGAAGAACGAAGCGGTTTACAGACTATACGGCAGTACATTGCTGGGGTTGGTGCTCACAGAAGATTTTCTCTTTGCTTTTCAGTTGGGTGACGGGGATATTGTAAAAGTATCAGAGGCGGGGGTATGGCATGTCATTGAGGCGGATAAGATTCTTGGCACGGAAACCCATTCCCTAAGTAAGTCAGAGTCCTGGAAAAAAGCAGTCACATTGATTCGGAAAAGGGAAGAAAAGGAATCTTGTCCAGTCATGTATATGCTCTCCTCGGACGGACTTTCCAACAGTTATAAAAACGATGAGGAGTTTGAGAAGACTTGCAGGGATTATTATCTGCTGCTTCGGGAGCATGGGGTAAAAGCCGTCTCCGACCAATTGAAAACATGGCTTCAAGAGACCAGTGAATTGGGAAGCGGCGACGATATTACAACTTTGTTTGCTTATGGGAGGTTACAAAATGGAAGCACGGATTGCCCTGTGTAAATGTAAAGAAGGCAGGAACATTTATGGAGTCCGTTTCGAGAAGATGGAAGACGGATGGAAATATACTTGGGCATTTCCGGTCAAGGAGGCGGCCGCCAAGAGGGAACACTATGACCAGACAAAGATTGTCGGACAGATTGTTCCTGACAACGGATATCCGGGCTGTCCTTATTGCCGGACCAAAGATTTCGTGATCTGTAACTGTGGCAAATTGAACTGCCATAATGGGAATGATTCCCATTTTACCTGTAATTGGTGCGGCTTGTCCGGGACGCTTGGCAGTTATGACGGTTCAGGGTTTGGTTCCGGCGGAGATATATAAATTGGGAGGGAGAATGTTATGCAGACAGTAAGACTGGGAAAGACAGAGATTGTTACAAATAAAAATGCTTTTGGGGCCTTGCCGATTCAGAGAATATCGGATGAAGAGGCGGTGAAGCTGCTTCGTAAGGCTTATGAGAATGGGATGACCTTTTTTGATACGGCGCGGTGGTATTCGGACAGTGAACATAAAGTGGGGCTTGCTTTTGAAGGCATAAGAGAGAAAATATTTATTGCCACCAAGACAGGGGCAGAGGATGCGGAAGGCTTCTGGAAGGATTTGGAGACCAGTTTGACAGAGTTAAAGACGGATTATATTGATCTTTATCAGTTCCACAATCCGGCGTTTTGTCCGAAGCCTGGGGATGAGAACGGCCTGTATGATGCGGCCCTGCAGGCAAAGGAGCAGGGGAAGATTCGACATATCGGCATCACGAATCATCGTCTGGCGGTGGCCCATGAAGCAATCGACAGCGGGCTTTACGAGACGTTACAGTTTCCCTTCTGTTATCTGGCTACGGAAAAGGATATTGAACTGGTAGAGAAATGTAAGGAAGCGGACATGGGTTTTATCGCCATGAAAGCGTTATCCGGCGGTCTGATTACTAATTCGGCGGCGGCTTATGCATACTTGGCTCAATATGACAATGTACTGCCTATCTGGGGCGTACAGAGAGAGACGGAACTGGATGAGTTCTTATCTTACATAGAGAATCCGCCGGTGATGACGGAAGAGATAGAAGCGCTGATTCAGAAGGACAGAGAAGAACTTTTGGGCGAGTTCTGCAGAGGATGTGGGTATTGTATGCCGTGTCCGGTAGGCATTGAGATCAATACCTGTGCGAGAATGTCCCTGCTGCTTCGCCGTTCCCCTTCCGCAGGACACTTAAGTCCGGCAGGCCAGGAGATGATGATGAAGATTGAGAAATGTCTGCACTGTAACCAGTGTAAGGGGAAATGCCCTTACGGATTGGATACGCCTACCCTTTTGGAGAAGAATCTGGAAGATTATAAGAATGTGCTGGCAGGTAAGGTAAAGGTATAAGACGAAAGAATGTTTTAAATATGGATAATATGTATTCGTGCTATAGGGAATAAAAGCGGATTGTTTAGAGATGAGAGTAGTATGGATCTGTTGAAACAAAAGAAACTGCATATTATAAAAATAGTGGGGATAGCGCTGCCTGTATTACTGCTTATAGTAGTTGTGGGCGGCCTGTCCTTTTCTTTGTTACGGGGAGCCTTGCATCTGGACTTTTCCCAGGAGTATCGCCAGGTAAACGGCATAGAAAAGATTAGGTTTCAAGAGAATTGGCATCACGAGATTTATGCCAGAACCTTCTGGGGACTGCGTTCTGTGGGAAAGGATATGGACCGTCAGAATAATTTACAGGATGTAAAAATAGCGGAGGATGAGGAAGCAGAGATTACATGGCTAGATACGGATGTGTATGATGTTTCAGAGATAATGGAACATATTGTCTGGTATGACAGGGAGGGAGAAAAGATTCTTCTGGGAGATTTAGGAGGAGAGATTCTTTGTTCCTATGATATACAATATGATACGGTAGAACGTATCGTGTTTTCACCGGACGATAAGTATGTTCTCTATTATGAGAAAGAATATGGCGTGAACGGTGGTTATTCTTCGGATGAGGAATATTGTTATTATAAGGTGATTGATATTGAGACCGGGGAGCAATATACGATCTATGCCGGATACCGGCAATGGTTTGATGTATACTGGGAATAAGGAATGGAAGTAAGAATCCGGATATAGATTAAGCCAGGATCAACTGATAAAGTGATATAATGAAAAGAAAAAGAGGATGGAGGGAAGGGTATATGAAGAAGAAAATAAGTTGTTTGGCAGGTGCGATTATTTTAGTGGCGGCAGTTGTTATATTCTGGGCGGTCAATGGGCGTGGCACGGGAGAATTTCCACAGACGATGCGTGTATGCGAGACGGTATGTAAAATCAGAGTTGGAGCCGGGGAATCATATGAGACGGTGGGCCTGATAGCGGAAGAGGAAGTAGTTACGGCGTTGGAATTGGTTGAGGGTGAGAATGGAAAGACCTGAATTGCGGCCCTTTAGTTTAGAAAGAATCCGTCAGAACAATACTGTGTCCCATCCTTGGTGATCAGCATATATTCAACATCCGGGAAATCTTCAAGAAGGAGCCGGCCTTTTTCCAGCCCAAGGCACATACAGGCGGTGGAGACGATATCTGCTTTGGTGGAGGAGGGGCAGAGAATGGTCACTGCGGCCAGTTCATTGTCTACAGGATAACCGGTGGCGGTGTCGAGGATATGATGATAGAACACGTCTCCTTCATAGAAACAGCGCTCATAAATGCCGGAGGTGACCATGGATGTATCCCTGATCTCTACGGTGCCAAGGGAGGTCCCTTCCGGCGCGAAGGGTTCCTGGATGCCAATACGGAACGGGCTGTGGTCCGGTTTTTCACCGATGACCAATACATTGCCGCCTAGGCTGATACAGGCGCTGTGGACATTCTGGGAAAGCAGGTACGCTTTCATCTGGTCTGCAATGTATCCTTTGGCGACAGCGCCTAGATCGATAGAGGCATCCGCATCACCCAGACTGACAGTGCTATGGCCGGACTGTGTTATTTCTGGCGTATCTGCACACCTCATCTGGATATTTTGGTAGGAGACATGAGAGAGGGCTTCTTTGATGTCAGCCTCGGCTGGCACATGCGGCTCGTCTTCGGAACCGAAGGGCCAGAGTTCACTGACCGGACGGATGGTGGGATCCAAGGCTCCATTTGTCATAACAGCATAATTAATCGATGTCTCCAGAATAGATATTGTCTCCTCAGAGACAATGACATCCTTGCCGCCGCTGTGGTTGATGTTCCACACATCGGAGCCTTCCACAGTGGCGCTGAAAAGCTGCTCGTAAGTTTCGGCAAGTTCAAAACAACCGTCCAGTATAGAGGTATCTTCCGTGTCGTAGAGGGTGATCTGGATGACTGTATCAAAGTAGAAGCCGGTGCGGGAGATGGGTTCAGTATTTCGTTTACAGCCGGTGAAGAATAAACATGCTGTGCTAAGGAGTATAAGACAGAGGAACGGCTGTGATATTCTATGAAGTTTGGCTATAAATTTCTTCTGAGATTTCATGATTCACTTCTGACTTTCTAATGCGTATCGCATAAATGACAATATCGGTTTTCAGGCATCCTTATTTTATTTCTTATGGATTTAAATTCTTATGGAGGCAATTTTTGACGGTTCCAATTTCTGACAAGTTGCCAATTTTCTCATAACATGATACCATAAATATACCATTGGCCAATGTATATGGCAAATATGTTTTAAGGTTATATATGGTGTGAAAAATAGATTTTTCACGGACGAATTTATTCATCTTGCAAATATTGTGCTTGTGGGCACAGATGCGCAGGTTGAGAAAGGAGCATGGTTATTAAGATGAGATTACCAGGCGAAGAAGAATCCGGGGGCATGGGGCCGGCCGTAATTTATATGGTCATAGGTGTTTCAGCGTTTGTGCTGATTACACTGTTTTTGGTATTCCAGAATAATGAACGTAAGAGCAGCGGCAGCGAGTATTTAAAAGAGGTACAGAAACAGCAGGAAGAGGAAGCAACATTAGAACTTGTGGAGGAACAGCAGGAAGAGGAGGCAAGACCTAAACTGCGTGCGGAGGATCTAGATTTCTGGGATATGTATCCGGTGGAAGGAGAAGAGGCCGAGGCGGCGGGGGAAGAAAACGATTCTTCCAAGACAACAGGCGGGAAATCTACTTATGCAGAGAAGGCAGAGAAAGAGCGGGAAGAACAACGACAGAAGGAAGAGGAAGTCAGAAACGATCCGGCCACAGATGGGAAGCATACTTTGATCACGAACCGTAACGGGGAGGAAGAGTGGGTATTGATCAGTCCATATCTGACTAAGAATACCATTGATTTTACGAAGATTGAAGAAAAGGCCGGTCTTAAGCGGTATATGGAGAATGGCAGAGATACTTCCTATGTGGGGGTGGATATTTCCAAACACACCGGCAAAGTTAATTTTACGAGTATGAAAGCGGCTGGGGTGGATTATGTCATGATTCGTCTTGGAAGTCGGGGATATAGCACTGGGCAAATTTCGTTAGACGAGAATTTTAAGGAAAATATAGAAGGTGCAATCGAAGCGGAAATGGATATCGGCGTCTATTTCTATTCCCAGGCGGTCTCTCCGGAGGAGGCTATCCAGGAAGCCAATTTTGTGATTCAGAATCTGGAACCTTACCGGGCGCATGTGAAGTATCCGGTTGCTTTTGACATGGAATTTGTGTCCAATGATAAATCCAGGATTGAGGGATTGAGTCGTGAGGATAAGACGACTGTGACGGCCACCTTTGCGGAAGGCATCAAGGCAGCGGGATATGTACCGATGATCTATGGGGGAAAGGAGTGGCTGATCAAGGAGATTGACTTGGCGAAACTGCAGGATTATGACGTATGGCTCTCTCAGGAGGCAGATATTCCGGACTATCCTTATCTGTATACCATGTGGCAGTATGATACCAACAGTGTATTAAACGGCATTGACGGCGGTGCGGATCTCAATATCTGTTTCGTGAACTATTCGGAACGGTAGTGGTATAGACCAGAAGAGACTTTTATAGCAGAATATAAGTCGGCGTAGGCGGCAGGTGACATGCCTTCCATGTAGTTGGGGGCGTAAGCTTTGTCCACGCCGGCTTTTTTGAGCAGGTCGATGGCTTTATTGTAGGCGATGGCGGCTTCTGTCTCTGTGGCGTATGTGCCTACCGTCACATTGCCTTTGACATGAATTTTTACCCGATAAAAGGTTTTTCCTCTTTCCTGTATGACGCTCACGCCATTGTAGCGGTTGATGATTTCGATATTTTCATAGCGCAGGTCATTGCGGTTGCCGTTGATAAAGCGGTAATCCTTGTTTTCCACGGCGTAGTTTTTAATACCGTAGCGGCTCATGATGTTGACCTGCATCCCGTAATCCGCCACAAAAAAATGACCGCCCCGGCGGGAAATCTTGCGGGAAGAATAATAGAACAGATCATCCATATCAAAGATAAAAAAGTCCGAGGGCGTAAAGTAATAATAAAAAAACCGTGGCCGGATATAAATAGGGGTATTGAAATATATGTTATTGTCCCGAAAATTAATCAGACTCACCCATTTGAGGAAGGAGAGCGGAGAGGATGCGGTATAGTCATCCAAGCGGATGGAAGAGTCATTTAGGATGTTGAGGGCGCACAGATAAGTCTCGTGCGCTTTTTTTTCATGGTCATAGCTGCCGAGACTGATATGCTTACTGCGATAAGTTAATGAAGCGCGAAAATAGATGGTTCCATCCTTGCGTTTTGCCGTATATACGCCGGTTAAGCGCTGTTCCATGTCGCAATCCTCCTTTTATATGATTGTACCATTTTTGAGAAAAAAAACAAATTCAGAAATATTTTTCCTTTTTCCTGTATAAACTAATATTGGTAAGACAAGAAGTATTTGTATATTGGATATATTGGGATGGAGGGAAAATGTACAGGAAATATATCACAGGTCTCCTGTTGGCGGGTGTAATGTTTGCCGCCTCAGGCATCTGCGCAAGGGAACTGAAAATTAATCGAATATCGGCCAAGCCTGCTTTCCGTATGGAATATCTGGATGAGTCGATGGCGGAAGATACGCACAGTTATGTGGAAACGATAGCCAGCGTATCCTCTGGCCAGCGGATTGTGGATTACGAGGTGTTGGAGCAGACCATGCAGTATCAATTGTCGGACAAGGACTATGATGCGCTCCTTCGAATCGTGGAAGCGGAAGCAGGCGGAGAAGATCAGAACGGGAAACTTTTGGTGGCAAATGTGGTTTTAAATAGAGTCAACAGTGATGTATTTCCCGATACGGTGTGGGATGTGGTCATGCAGAGAGAACAGGGGATAGCGCAGTTCTCCCCGACTGTGGACGGCCGATTTCAGAATGTCCGTGTCAGCGATGATACGGTGGCGGCTGTGGAGCGGGCCCTTTATGGAGAGGATATCTCCCAGGGAGCGCTGTATTTCTGCGCCCGCGAAAAGGCAGATTCCGATAAACTCAAATGGTTTGACAGAAAACTGACCAAACTCTTTTCCTACGGACATCATGAGTTCTTTTCCTAAGGCGTGTTGAATAGGCGATAAATATGTGGTAAGATAAAGAGCGAGTCAAAAACACGTCAAATAGAAAGGCATGGTCAATAACAATGGAAATATTATACAGCAGTACCAGAGACAGCGGAAAGCGTGTCACGGCCTCCCAGGCAATTTTAAAAGGCTTATCGGAGGACGGCGGCCTGTTTGTGCCGGACCACATCCCCACGCTTTCCTGTTCCATGAGAGACCTCGTGGATAAAAACTATCAAGAGACAGCCTATGAAGTCATGAGACTGTTCCTTACGGATTTCACCGAGGAAGAGTTGAAGGGCTGTATTGCGCGTGCATACGATTCCAAGTTTGATACGGAAGTAATCGCTCCGCTGGTAGAGGCGGAGGGTACATATTATCTGGAACTTTTTCATGGAGCGACCATTGCCTTTAAAGATATGGCGCTTTCCATCCTGCCTCATCTGATGATTGCTTCCGCCAAGAAGAATCATGTGGAGAATGATATTGTGATTCTCACCGCCACATCCGGGGATACGGGTAAGGCGGCTCTGGCCGGTTTCGCAGATGTTGAAGGCACCAAGATTATTGTGTTCTATCCCAAGAACGGCGTGAGTCCCATCCAGGAAAAGCAGATGGTGACACAGAAAGGGGATAACACCTTTGTGGTGGGGATACACGGCAATTTCGATGATGCCCAGACTGGTGTGAAAACCTTATTTAATGACAGACAGTTGGCAGAAGAGATGTCGGCTCATGGTTTACAGTTTTCCTCCGCCAATTCCATCAACATTGGCCGTCTGGTGCCGCAGGTGGTCTATTATGTCTATGCTTATGCACAGCTTCTCAAAGAAGATAAGATCCAGGATGGGGAGCAGATCAATGTGGTGGTTCCTACAGGGAACTTTGGCAATATCCTGGCGGCTTTCTATGCCAAGAACATGGGGGTGCCGATCAACAAACTGATCTGTGCTTCCAATGAAAATAAAGTCCTCTATGATTTCTTTATGACAGGGGACTATGACAGGAACCGGGAATTTAAACTGACCAGTTCCCCTTCCATGGATATTTTGATTTCCAGCAATCTGGAGCGGCTGATTTATCGCATTGCGGGTAGTGATGCCCAGAAAAATGCCGGACTGATGAAGGCGTTGTCCGAGCAGGGAAGCTATCAGATCACGCCCGAAATGAGAGAACAGCTGGCAGATTTCTACGGCAATTTTGCGGATGAGAAAGAAACTGCGGATAGAATCCGGCAGATGTATGAAGATACCGGTTATGTGCTGGATACCCACACGGCGGTGGCAAGCGCTGTCTACCAGAAGTATGTGGCGGATACGAAGGACACTACGAAGACAGTGATCGCTTCCACGGCAAGTCCCTTTAAGTTTACCAGAAGCGTTATGAAGGCCATCGACCAGAAATATGACAGCTTATCTGATTTTGAACTGGTGGACGAGCTTTCTAAGATTGGAAATGTGGATGTGCCGAAGGCCATTGAGGAAATCAGGACAGCGCCGGTTCTCCATGATACGGTTTGTGATAAGACGGAGATGAAAGCGGTTGTGAAGCGGATTCTGGGGATTTAATTTTCGTGAATTTGAAGTGGTGGCTGTTAACTAGGTTTTGCACCTCAGTTGTGATATACTTTTATTGTAACAATAAAAGCCACAGTGATAGAAAGCAGGTGATTATATGCCATCAGATATCGAAGTTATAAAACAGGCCCTTGATGATTTTAAAAAGATTCAAGATTACATGTTATCAGCACGAAAAGAAAACGCAACTGAAACATATGCAAAACTAAAAAAAGAATACCTTACCATCAAAGCATTATTGCAGGTTTCAGGCGTAAATCTCACAGATATTGACGAAATAAAAGAGTAGCTACAAAATCATATCACACAAACTCAGGTGTAGAGTCTATTGAATTATAAAGGCTTTACACCCTTTCATTTTAGGCTGCAGTAACGCTGCATTTACAGTGTTATATAGGTATGTTAGTATCATAAATAAAAAGAGGCGCTACGTTATGCAGCGCTTCTTTTACTATTTCATTATACCATAAAAATCCTATTTTCTCAAGACTTGTAAAGCATTTGCCGGCAACGTATACTTATGAATGCCGCTTTTCATATGTACCGGTTCATTTATGATACGGTGTGGAAAGTATAGTGAACAGAGGTATGAGAGTAGAAAGGATTAACGGACTACGGGAGGGCGCTTATGGAACAGAAAAACTGGCTGGAAGAAATGGCAAAGCAGACATTGACAAGGCAGGTTTTGGAAACGAATCATTATACGCAAAAATACGGCCTTGTGCTGCGGGAGGAGGATGCGGCGCTTTTGGCGCAGGAAAGAGCAAATGTATTGCGGCAGGAGCGGAGAGTCGAGTTTGGGCAGGGTATTTTACCAAAGATTATATATACATTCTGCGACTCATCTTATATTGATCAGAATAGTTATTGTGAGAGTCTGGCGCGTCTGCAGGAAATTTTTTATGCCTATAAGAATGAAATGCTGGATGAGATTACCGATGATGAACTTCTGGAATTTATGCGGGAGCAGTTTGAGAATGTGTGTTTCGGGGATTTTGGCTATCTGGAAGGAACCTGTCTGGATATTTTTGCCCAGGCTATCCGG
The DNA here is from genome assembly GCA_946554445.1 of uncultured Lachnospiraceae bacterium. Lineage (GTDB taxonomy): Bacteria > Bacillota > Clostridia > Lachnospirales > Lachnospiraceae > UBA3282. The sequence goes on from CAMNSD010000005.1 coordinate 21,665, forward strand.
GCCGGTTATTCCGGGTATAAGCAGTCGGAGAGAAAGGGCGAGTTTGAGAAATTCGATATCGTCAAAAGATGGGACAGGGAATTGTATCTGGAAGCATTGGGGAATCTTTTTTGAAGGCTGTGTTCGTAATAGAAGTATATGTGAAACTATCGTAATGTGAAATTGACAGATGGAGGCGGTATGATGGAAAGTAATCATTACTCAATGGAAGAAGTAATGCCGATGGTATCGGAACTGGCATGGAAGTATACAGGGTGCGATCATACTTCTGTCACGTATGAGAAAGCACAGATGCTGATGGAAGCGGTTTTATATTGTATCCATGAGTATGAAGGGCAGGAAAGCAATGTGCTTCTGGTAAAGCATGTATCGGCAAGGGAGGCCTATGAGCAGGGGTGGGCAATCGTGATGGATAAGCTTAGAAAACTGCAGGAACTTTATAATCAGCTTATTATGGATTTTAAAGATTATGGTTCTGTATGTCTGCGTGATACCATTTGGCAGGGGATTCCTGCCTTTCTGGAGAATTATGATTTTAAATTTGCACCGCAGGAAACGCTTTTAACGCTGGATTATCCAATTCTTAGAGAGGATACTGCGAGATCAGGAATCAGCAGGGTGCTTTGTTATGTGCAATGTATCTGTCTGGAACAGAAGTTTTTACAAAAGATGGATGAGCATGATATCATAGAGAATCTGCGCAGATATCACAGGGATTATGGGCATTTGTCGGAAAATATCTGTGAGATTGTTCTGCAAAACATGATAGGACACATGATGCTTGATAAGCCGTTGCGAGAGACTGGTTTTACCAGAGAGGATTTGGCAGTTCTGAAAGAGATTCTGGCTGGAAAGACAGCGGAGCAGATACAAGTTTATGGTTTCAAGGCATTAGAACAGCTAGTAATAAAATATTATGATAACGACAGAGAGATGCTGGAGTATCTAAGCTGTGGGATTCCCGATATTATGGGCAGGATGCAGTGTTGTATGGAGAAACTTTAATATGGATGCGGTTGTGTTGACAAATTATCAGAAACAGTATAATGTTTAGCTTAGAACATCTAAAATAGTGAGTTATTTCGGTTGGGCAGAAGACTTAGAAAATGCAGAAAGGAAATACTATGATTATGCTTATAAAACGAACAATTCCTGTGACTTTTTTGTTTACTTGCTTTATCATTTTTGCTATAGTCAGTTCGATATCTGCTTCTGCTTCAGCATCAAACGGTAGTAGTTCTAATGATGCGTTTATTATAGATAAGCAGACAGACACAGAAGAGTCTGTTATAGATAAAAAAAGTGCTATGTCAATTATTCATGAAAGTGCAGATATTCTCTGTTATGAGGACGGGAGTCCTTATATTCACGATATTCTTACAAACAATACAGATAAAGCTATTATAGAAACGCAGTATGGTATGCTGGCTTATGATGAAAAAGGTTCTCCGCTGAAATTATATTGGAATTTCCTTGACAGCAGTGCAGAAAGCAGCTATGATAACGTGGTCTTGTCAAAGGAGAATATCTTACCCGGACAGACAGAACAGTATTGTGGCGGCTGGTCATTATATGATGGGGAGATCATGAAAGATTTTCCCAAAGTTGGAGATGGCGGAGCCAATCATGTCGCATACTCCCTGATTTGTCTAAAACAGGTGGTTTTTGAAGACGGTACGGTTTGGAATAACCCGGATTATGAAAGTTGGTCTGTAACATATGCCGGTAAAGAAATCGGAGTAGAAGAGTTACAAACTTATTATCCACATCAGTATGAGATATTGAGTGGAGATGTAGAATAATCGTGCCGGATAAAGATATGATTTGAGTAATGAATATATGAGATAAAATGATACTGAGATTGGGGGTGTCGCAAAATCATCAGATTAGATGATCGAGCGGCACCCTTCGCTCTATGTGCAGAAAATCTGGAAAGTATCTTTTGGTGTTTGGAAGATTTCCCTGATTTTTGGCATACTTTAATAATGCTGCTGTTTTTCTATGGTTTATGCGGTCTCTTTGACTGGAAAGAAATAACTCCCTGTCCGGTCTTTTTGTATCTTTCCATGCAGTTTATTGATGTTATAGCCCATGCACAGCAAAAGGATCTCTAGTTTTACTTTTGTTTTTCCACGCAGCAGGAATCTTTGGAATTCATAGTCATTTTTCAGAACGCCAAAAGCCCCTTCTACTTGAATGGAACGGTTCATCCGATATTTGATCCCCGTTCCACTTAGGATATTTTCATAGGATTCCTGCCGCTTCTCCAGAAAACTTTTGGAAATATATAACCGTTTACTGCCTTTTGCCCTGGTACATCTTTCTTTATAAGGACACCCCGTACAGTCCTCACATTCGTAAACAGTTACTTCCGATTCGTAGCCACTCTTGCTCTTCTGCCTTTTGATAAAAAGAGGGGACAATGATCTTCCGGCATGGCAGGTGTATGTGTCAGTGCTCTCATCATATCCCATGTTTTCACGTTTGCTGATATCTTTTTTAAAGCTGCGTTTTTTCCATTTCTCATAGGTCTGAGGTTTGATATAAGGTTTCTGTCTGTTTTCTCTTAAAAAGCTGTAGCCTTCTTCGCTTTCGTAACCCGAATCTGCTGTTACACTTGGATATCGGAACCCCAGTTTTTCTTCCATTGTTTTCAGAAACGGGATCAACGTCCATACATCGTTTCTGTCCTGAAAAATATCCACTGCAACGATGTATCCGCTGTCTACACCTATCTGTACATTATATCCCGGTTTTAACTGGGCATTACGCATGTGGTCATCCTTCATGTGCATAAAGGTGGCATCCGGATCTGTCTTACAGTAATTGTTCCGTCCCTGAAAACTTGCCGTGTGCCAGTCATAAATAGTCTGCCGTTCCAGAAACCTGCGGAACAGTTCCAGATACCTCTGGTTTCTGCTCTTTCTTTTTCCACGCCCGTGGACAAAAACAGTTCCGTCTGTCCTGCACTTTTCTTCCAAAAATCCGAATATCTTTTGTATATCCTGTGCCCTTGTTTCTGTGCCGACTGAAAAATCCTGTATGTATTCATGGTTCAGAAGCTGTACGGCATCCTGTATCTTCCGGAACATTTTTTCTTCCCATTTCCCAACAGACTTTTTCCACACAAAAGTATACTTGTTGGCGCTGGCTTCCAGCTTTGTCCCGTCAATGAACACGGTCTCCTTTGACAGTTCATCAGCCCGTTCCAGTCTTCTTACCATCTGATAGAAAAGACTCTCACAGGCATCTGCCAGAAATCCCGTGCGGAAACGGGCAATGGTACTATGATCCGGTGCTTTCTGTCCGGCTAACAGCCACATAAAGTTGATGTCGCGCCTGCAGGCGGTCTCGATTTTTCTTGAAGAATAGATGTTTTGTGAATAAGCATAGGTCAGTATCTTGAACATGGTTTTTGGGTCTACTGCCGGATTTCTGCCTTTGGCAGAGTAAGCCTTGTACAACAGGCTGTAATCTAATCCCTCCAATTCGTGGCTCAGCAGTCGGACAGAATCATCTTCAGGAACCAGACCTTCCAAACTTAATGGCAAAACCAGTTGATAAGGCTCGCCAAATTCGGTATAATTTTTATGGTATTTTAATTTACTTGACATATCTTATTATACCACGGATGGCAGGTTCTTCGGAGCCTGCTTTTCTGTTTTTAGATACAAAAACGGAGCTGTTGCTCCGGTAGATTATTCATCTACTTTTGCAACAGCCCCAATCAAGTTTATTTCAGAGTCTACAAAACCATATTTTCTGCAATCTGCGCCTTCTGCACAGTCTGTTTTTCACGATATTCCGTCTCTTTTATACCAACCTTATCACTGATGGCAATGTAATCAAAGAGCATTTCGTAAAGGACATGTAAGAACATATCCAGTATAAATATGCCATAAAAACGAATAACAAAAGAAAAAGAGAAGAGAAATTAAAATTTTTGAAGACAATAACTGTCCTATTTCGTTTATAAAAATATAGAGAAATAACAAAACGGCGGCTATACCGGTCATAAATTTTAGCATAAAGATTAGGAGGATTGTATGAGAAAAATTATGATAGCATCGGTTATTGTCTGTATATTCCTTACGGGCTGTAAAAGCGTAACACCTGCATTGTATACCGGGGTAGAGAAGGCGATTGCGAGTAGTGAACAGTCAGAGAGTGGAGAAGAAGCTGAGAACAGAGAACAGACAGATGAGACGGGAGGTTTAGAAAGCCTGAAACAATTAGGAAGTATGGAGGAACTGGGAATTAGAGAATTGGAAGAAAACTGGCCGGAAAGTATTTGTTATAATGCGGATGGTGTCTATGGGTATCCCTTGTATACGGAGATTGAAATTGATACACCCATGACACTGTCAGTCTCTTGTGAGACATTGGATGGCAGTCTGCATTTGAAGATAGTGAACACTGATACTAATGAGGCCTGTTTTGACGAGAAAAATCCGGATGGTGAGTATACGGTGAATATTGATAAGGCAGGAACGTACCAGATACTTTTTTATGCCAAGGAACATGTGGGAAGTGTTGAGATTGTTCCGGCGGGGAATTAAAACATCATCTCAGGTTAATAAAAGAGAGCATTGACCAAAACTGAAATACAGTGATGGCACAATGCTCTTTTTACTGTTATTTGTATGTTGGTTCCGGTCAGACATTCCTTTCCAGCAGGTTCTGGTAGTCCCTATCCACGCAGATTGTCTTGTAAGCGGGACGAATAATCTTGCCATTATTGGCCAGCTCTTCCATGCGGTGGGCGCTCCAACCAACAATCCTTGCGATTGCAAAGATGGGGGTGTAGAGTTCCATGGGCAGGTTAAGCATATCATACACGAAACCGGAATAGAAATCTACGTTGATATTAACGCCTTTATAGATGGGGCGTTCCTTGGAAATAATTTCCGGTGCTAGCCGCTCGACCAGAGAGTAGAGTGCAAATTCGTCCTGCAGACCTTTCTCCTCGGAGAGTTTTTCCACGAAAGTCTTAAAGATGATGGCACGAGGATCGGATTTGGAGTAAACCGCATGACCGACACCATAAATCAATCCCGCATGGTCAAAGGCTTCCTTGTGCAGTAATTTAGTGAGATAGTCTGCCACCTGTCCTTCATTTTTCCAGTCGGATACCTCCCGCTTCATCTCTTCAAACATTTTCACAACCTTTATGTTGGCGCCGCCGTGGCGGGGACCTTTCAGGGAACCGATGGCCGCTGCGATGACAGAGTAGGTGTCTGTCAAGGAAGAAGTGACCACGTGGGTTGTGAAGGAGGAGTTGTTACCGCCGCCATGTTCCATATGCAGGATTAGGGCGATATCCAGTATCTTTGCCTCCAGTGGTGTATATTTACTGTCGGGACGCAGAATATGTAGAATATTTTCTGCATTGGATAACTCCAGCACTGGCTGATGGATGTAGAGACTTTCTCCATTGTGATAATGGTTATAGGCCTGGTAGCCATAGATGGAGAGCATCGGGAACAAAGCAATCAGCTGCAGACACTGTCTTAAAACATTGGGCAGGGATGTGTCATCCGCCCGGTCGTCATAAGAATAGAGCGTGAGCACGCATCTTGCCAGGGTGTTCATCATATCGTTGCTGGGCGCTTTCATGATGATGTCGCGCACAAAACTGGTAGGAAGAGAACGATAGCTGTTTAATAATTTGGTAAAGCTTTCAAGTTCCTTCTTGTTGGGCAGTTTATCAAACAGAAGAAGATAGGTCACTTCTTCAAATCCAAAACGATTATCGGTAGAAAGGCCGTTCACAAGATCACTGACGTTATAGCCTCTGTAAAAAAGTTTTCCGTGAGTGGGAATTTGTACGCCGTCCACAATCTTGTTAGCGCGCACATCGGAGATATTGGTTAATCCGGCCAGCACGCCTTTACCGTTTAAGTCACGCAGTCCACGCTTTACATCATATTTCGTAAAAAGCTCTGTATCAATTATACCGGCTTGTTCACTCATATTCGCAAGTCGTACGATTTCAGGTGTGATTTCAGAAAAACTGTTCTGTTCCATAAGATATGTACCTCCTTTCGCAATACGTCATATCTTTCCATGCGATGCGGTGCATGGATATGGATATTCCATTCCTATACATTGACTTTCTTATCATACCATGAAAAAAAAGAGTGAAACAAGCAAAAAGAATAATTTAACAAAAATTTAACAATTTTTGTATCAAAAATAGTAATATAGTACCAGAAAAACAAAGGAGAAATATGGCGAATTGTTATGAAACCGGGACGTAAAGGCAGATATATGGAGTACGGCGTATTGCACAGATAAAAAAGTGCTGGAAATTTTGAGAATAGGAGATTATGATTAAGAAAGACGCTGGTTTGGCAATCTGTGTCTTGAGAATCACAGTGTTTGAGACTGCCATATAAGAGACAGGGAAGGTAAAGTCCAATGTTCGGGAAGGGAAAGGAGTATCATCGTAAAATGGATAAGAAAGAAATATTGAAGCGTGTGGATCACACGCAGTTGAAAGCGTTTGCAACCTGGGAGGACATCGTTGTCCTCTGCGATGAAGCGATTGCAAACGAGACGGCTTCGGTTTGTGTGCCGCCTGCCTATATTAAGAGGATACACGATACTTATCAGGAGAAAATCAATATCTGCACGGTGGTAGGTTTCCCGCTGGGGTATTCCGTGACGGAAGCCAAAGTCGCGGAAACGCGAAAAGCCATAGAGGACGGTGCCAGCGAGATAGATATGGTGGTCAATATCAGCGATGTGAAAAATGGCCTGTATCAAAAGGTAGAGGACGAAATCCGTACCTTAAAACAGGAGTGCGGCGATAAGATCTTAAAGGTCATCATAGAGACTTGTTACTTGAACGAGGAAGAGAAGATTGCCATGTGTAAGGCCGTGACTAATGCGGGAGCGGATTATATCAAGACGTCCACCGGTTTTGGCACGGGCGGGGCCACAATCGAGGATGTTCGTCTTTTTAAAAAGTATATTGGACCGAATGTGAAAATCAAGGCCGCAGGAGGTATCTCTACGTTGGAAGATTTAGAGGCTTTTGTGAACGAGGGATGCGACAGGATTGGCACTTCCAGGGCGGTAGGATTGCTCAGAGATTAATCAGGTATAATTGATATGGAAGAAAGAAGCTATGTAGAAGCGTTTTATCAGAGGGTTAACGAGGAAGAGCGGTTGGCAGACCGTCCGGGGAAGATTGAATATGCAACAACAATGGCATATATCCATCAGTATTTGAAGCCCGGCATGCGGATTGCAGAAATTGGCGCCGGTACCGGCAAATATTCACTGGCTTTATCCAGAGAAGGATACAGCGTTGAAGCCGTAGAACTAGTGGAACGCAACATTCAGATATTTAAAAATAAGCTGAAAGCAGAGGATGATATTCGTATTCAGCAGGGAGACGCCATGAACCTCTCGTGTTTTGCTGACGACAGTATGGATATTACCTTGCTGCTTGGACCGATGTATCACCTTTTTACAGAAGAGCATAAGAAGAAAGCGCTGTCTGAGGCGATACGGATTACCAGGCCAGGCGGCATGTTGTTTGTGGCTTATTGTCAGAACGAGGCCACGATTCTGCAATATTGTTTTGGACAAAAGACGCTTTGGGAGGATCTGCGGAAGGGATTGTTGACAGATGATTTTATATGGCAGGCCAATGAGAATGATGTTTTTTCATTGGTGCGTCCAGCAGATATCAGGGCATTGACCAAAGATTTTCCGGTAGAACGTGTGAATCTTATCGCAACAGACGGCGCGTCAAGATATTTAAGCAGCATGTTGGAGCAGATGGATGAGGCGTTGTATCGGAAGTATTTGGAATATCATTTTTCAATCTGTGAGCGCAAAGATTTGATTGGCGCTTCTAATCACGTGTTGGATATTTTGAAAAAAATAGAAGAGCATTAAAAGCTTTTTAGGAAATTTTTCCTATTTTGGGTTTGCTTTTTTGTACTGTGGCGGTATAATATTATTATACTAGGTACAGTGTGAGTTGCATTCTTTGATATAGCGATTATGAAAGGGGCATGATTATGAACGCAGTATCATCGCAAAAGGGTGTTTTTTGGTCCTACAAAAATCTTGCCAGCGGTAAACGGATTAATACGGCCAAAGATGACGCGGCTGGGATGGCCATTGCGAAGCGGATGCAGAGCCAGGAAATCGGTCTTCGCGTTGGCGCAGATAACGCTGGGATGGCTATGAATGCGGCCAACGTGGCGGAAGGTGCGTTGGGAGGCATGTCGGATTATCTGCAGCGGATTCATGAACTGGCGATCAGGTCTATGAATGGTATTAACTCCGACGCTGATAAGCAGATTTATCAGAAAGAAATCGATCAACTCAAACAGGGAATAGAGTCTCTGGCGAGGGATACATCTTTTAATGAACAAAAGATGTTGGACGGCAGTATGGCGGATATGGCGGTGGCTACATCTCCAAACGGCGGCGGTATGAGGATTCAGATGGAAAATTCCACGTTGGAAGCGTTGGGGATCGCTGATCTGGATGTGACTTCCAAAGATTTCAACCTGGATTCTATCAAGAAGGCGATGGATATGGTTTCTGAGCGCAGAAGCAGTCTGGGTGGTTCCATGAATGCCCTGCAGCGCGTACAGAATTACAATTCATCGGCAGCCTTGAATCAGTTGTCATCCAGAAGCCGATTGGAAGATTTGGATTTTCCGAAGGCAGTTTCCAAGAAGAAGCAGGAAGAACTGCTGGGGCAGTATCGGATGCATATGATTAGGAAGCAGATGGAACAGAAGAAATCGCTTACGGCTCTGTTTTAATATTGACTTTTTAAAGTCTGTTTGAGATAATGTTAAAGATGTACGGATACGCGTGCATACAAGGGAAGTTCGGGGTTCCGGGACTAGCGTCCTGGTATTCCGTGAAATAATACAATTTTTAAGGAGGAGAATATAATATGGCAACAAAAGCGTATTATCCCATTTCCGAGATTGGTGCCGGCAAGGTTGGATTTTCCAAGACTCGTTCTATTATCGAGGCAGCATTTTACGGAAACAATGTAGTAAAGGTCAGCACCTTGAGAGAAGCTTATGAGCTGGCAAAGAATTCACCTGGTACAGTTGTGACTGACATGCCGATCAAAGACGGTGAGACATTTGGTCTTCCCGCAGATGCTAAAGTTCTGTTATTTAATGACGGTGCAGTTACAGGCCGTTATGCGGCAGCTCGTCGTATCAAGGGTGAGCCCGGTGTAGACGAAGCTAAGCTGGATAAAGTGGTTATGGATGCTGTCTATGAGACACGTTGGAAAACCATGTATCATGCAGAGTGTTTCGTAGGTCTTGATCCTGAGTTCATGGCTAAGGCTCACCTTCTGATTCCGGAAGGAGAGGAGAATTTACTGTACAACTGGATGATCAATTTCCAGTATATGTCTGACGAGTATGTTAAGATGTACAAGAACTCCAAGCCGGTTGGCGATGGCAAAGAGCCTGATATCTATATCTTCTCCGATCCTCAGTGGGCACCTCATGAGGCTCCCGATGTAGATTACAGCTGCCTGAGTGATCCTCTGACACTGTGCTACTTCGACACCAACGAGAACTGTGCAGCAATCCTTGGTATGAAGTATTTCGGTGAGCATAAGAAAGGTACTCTGACAATGGCATGGGCACTGGCTAACAGAAATGGTTACGCTTCCTGCCACGGCGGTCAGAAAGAGTACTCCTTAGAGGGCGGCAAGAAGTTCGTTGCTTCTGTATATGGTCTGTCAGGTTCTGGTAAATCTACTCTGACACATGCGAAACATGACGGCAAGTATGATGCATTTGGCGGTATCAAAGTGCTTCATGACGATGCATTTATCATCAACAGTGATACCTGTGCATCCATTGCTTTAGAGCCTACTTATTTCGATAAGACAGCAGACTATCCGACAGGATGTCCTGATAATGAGTATCTGTTATCTGCTCAGAACTGCTCCTGCACCATGGACAGCGAAGGTAAGATTCAGTTGGTAACTGAGGATATCAGAAATGGTAACGGCCGTGCAATCAAGTCCAAATTATGGTCTCCTAACCGTGTGGACAAGATTGATGCACCTGTTAATGCAATCTTCTGGATCATGAAAGATCCTACCATTCCGCCGGTTGTTAAGTTAAAAGGTTCCGCGCTGGCATCCGTTATGGGCGCAACCCTGGCAACCAAGACATCTTCCGCAGAGCGTGTGGCAGCTGGTACCGATATGAACGCAATCCGTATCGTTCCTTATGCTAACCCGTTCAGAACCTATCCTCTGGTAAATGACTATGAGAAGTTCAAGAAGTTAGTGGAAGAGAAGAACGTTGACTGCTACATCGTTAACACAGGTGACTTCATGGGTCACAAGTGCCAGAAGGAAGACACCCTTGGTATCTTAGAGACCATCGTAGAGGGCAAGGCTAAATTCGAGCAGTGGGGTCCTTTCGAGGATATCGAGATCATGAACGACTGGAGCGGCAAGACAGGTGACTTCACACCCGACTTAAACGATGCTGATTACAAGGCTCAGTTAAAGAGCGCTCTGGAGACTCGTGTCAATGCGGTTAAAGGCTTTGCTGAGAAGAAGGAAGGTTATGACAAGCTTCCTGACGAGGCACTGGCTGCACTTGAGAAACTGGTGAACGCACTCTAATATAAAAGAGGAGAATCCATAATGGATTCTCCTTTTTTTACTTTATAGGAAAGTTCTCCGCTTATTTTGGTAACTTAGTATGGATTGGTAAAGTTTTGTTAATTTGCCTTACAGTTTTTCTTGTGGGCTTTCAGTTTCTTGATGGCCCAGGCGTAATGGCTGGAAGTGTTGCTGACAAAATAGGAACCTAGCGTACTGCCGCCAACCCAGGGGAAAGCCCCTTTGGTGAAGAGTTCTTCATTTGAGAAGGTTTCGGCCAGCTGCATTACATCATGGTGGGATTTTTCAAGCATTTCTTTGGCTTCTTCCGTGGTGGTGTTCTGGTGTTTTTGCCAGAAAACTTCATTCATTTTGCCGTAGGTTTTCCAGTTGTAAGGGCGGGGAATAAAGGGTGCAGGAGTACCGGCCTGGTTGGTGTGGACCCAATGCAGCAGCAATTGATGCCACTCATAAAGGTGAATCAGGATGTCTCTTACATTCTTGTCACGTTTCCAGTGGGCTTCTTTCTTACTCGCATCACCGCTGAAATCAAAAGGTGTAGAAAGTTCTTTGTCTGACAATCCTGCGATCAACAGGTTCATTTGTTCATAGTTTTCGGTTGCTGCACTCAGTAAATCTGATTTTGTGGTTGGTCTGCCCATATGAATTCCCTCTTTTCTTAAATTTAAATGACTTAATTATTTAATAAGATTCCAGGATACAGTTTTTCCAAAATATTCTAATTATTTTCCTGAATCATGGTATCTGAATATATATTACGACGTAAACCCTGACAACATATGTCATGGTTTCTTTCAAAAATAAATTTTTCAGATTTTATTCCTGCGGATGACGAGTCAAGTGACTGTTTGCGGCTGAGTCTTTGACTTTTTCATAGGTGAGTCTTGCCCATTCGGCAAGGTCATTTTTTAAGTCTGTGGGAGACAGGACTGTTACATTGGGCCCGAAAGAGAGCAGGAATCCGACCAGCCAGTCATCTACCGGCATTTTTGCGCAGACCAGCAAAGTATCGTCATCTTGCAGGGTAACCTGCTCCGGAGAAAACTCATCATATACGCGATAGGCCATTTCCGACGGAAAACAGAGGGTGACCTGCTGTTCATATGCTACGGGGGAATCCTCATCAGTTTCGGGAAAAGAGCAGTAAGGGAAAATCTCGTTTAAAACTTCCAGACACAGAATGCGGTTTAATTTAAACAGACGGAATTCCTGTCTTTTGGTACAATACGCTTTCAGATACCAGGCTCGTCCCTTGTATAGAAGTTTTAACGGATGAATGATTCGTTCCGTAGTTTGGGCGTGAGAACTGGTATAGGATATTTTTACACATCTGCGCTGCAGGATGGCGGATTTGAGGGAGTCAAACTTTATTTTATCGGAAGATTTATCGCCCCATCTTGTGTAGTCAACTTCCAGCCAGGTATCTGACTGCATCTGGAAAAGGGAGGAGAGTTTCCGAAGGATTCCAGAATCTTCAATGTCTGGGGCAATGCTGATGCCTTGCAGGGCGGAAAGAATTTCCTGCTTTTCTTCGCTGGACAGTATGGTCCGGTCAAGAATAAAGTCATCCATTAGATAAATGCCGCCGTTTCGCCCGGTTTCTGTAAAAACGGGGATGCCTGCGCCGCTTAAGGCGTCGATGTCCCGGTAAATGGTTCGTACCGAGACTTCCAGTTCTTTTGCAAGTTCCGGGGCGGAAACATGTCCCTGACGAAGAAGACAATATAGAATTTTGAATAATCGGCTTTCTTGCATGAGCGGTTTCTCCTGTGTTTGGTGAGAATATGTTTACAGATAGATACTTATTTGGTGACTTCTGAAAAATCCATAGGATGAATAACTTTCAGCAACATTATAAGCTTGCAGGCAGCAAAACACAAGCGACAGGGGGAAGCAGAAAAGAACGGGAATATAAATTTATTGTGTGTTATACTTTCTATATAAAGATAAACAAGAAAAAGAGAAAGGATAAAAGAGAGAGGGTAAAGAAGAGAAGATAAAGAAGGGAAGGTAAAGAGGGGAAGATAAAGAAGAGAAGATAAAGAAGAGAAGGTAAAGAAGGGAAGATAAAAAGGAAGGGCAAAAAAGAGGATAAAAAAAGATATTTAGGGAGGAAAATATTTATGAAAGAAGACATTATGGAGTTTTACAGACAGACAAGCTGTTTTACAGACCTTGGATTTTATCGGGATTTTGCGGTGAACCTGCCGGATGATATCCAGGAATTATGCTTGTTACAGCGTCATCAGATCATTCATCCTGTGGCCATTATGATGCAGAGAGGTGTAAAAGACACTTTTCATGGGGATATGACAAAGATTCCGGTAGATCGTCTGCTGTTTGAGAATGAGAGATATCAGACGGCTGTTTCCATTCTCGCGGAACTGCTCCGGCGGGAAGAGCGGTATTCTCTGGAGAGAAAAATTGAGAATAAACTGCATCTTTGCTGTCGGGAACAGGCGATTCTGCTGGCGGCCATCTTAAAAGCAAAAGGAAAGGCCGCCCGGGTAAGAAGCGGTTTTGCGGGATATATATCTCAGGACGGCGTCAATCATGACCATTGGATTACAGAATATTATGACCAGGAGAAGGCTAGATGGGTACTGACGGATGCCGATTGCTGCTGTGAGGATGTTGATTTTAATATTTATGACATCCCGGAAGGGCGTTTTATCTTTGGAGCGCAGGCATATCTGTGTCTGCGGGAGAATCGGTATCGGGAAGAAGAGTTTCTTTATGCTTCCGTGCCTCCCACAATCGGTATGAAAGCGGTGCTTCGGGCGCTTTTCTATGATTTCCATTCTTTGATGAATGATGAGATTTTTTTCTGGCATGTGCCTGCTTATCTGGACAGAAAAGATATGGAGCCTTCCGCGGAAGAATATGAGGAACTGGATGAATTGGCAAAACTCTTGCTGCGTCCAAATGAAAATCATGAGGCATTACGTAAGGTATGGGAACAAGAAGAGAAGTATCGGATTGTGGCGGGCGGCTTTAACTAAAGGAAACCGTCCTGGAGATAAAATATTTATGGAATCCAGAGAAGAAAACACATCGGGAACCGTAAAAAGAGGAGACGGAAAATGACATCGAATATATTACAGCGAATCAAAGAAAACGTAGAAAAAGTCATTATTGGCAAAAAGGAGGTTACAGACCTTCTGTTAACGGCGCTTGTGGCGGGTGGACATGCCTTGATGGAAGACGTGCCGGGGACAGGAAAGACACAGCTTGCCAAGGCACTTGCCAAGTCCATGGATTTTGTGTTTCGGCGGATTCAGTTTACACCAGATCTTCTGCCCAGTGATGTGACGGGGCTTTCCGTATATCATAAAGAGCAGGGAGAATTTATATTTAGGGAGGGACCGGTGTTTGCCAATCTGCTGTTGGCGGATGAGATTAACCGTGCCACGCCGCGTACCCAATCCAGCCTTTTGGAATGTATGGGGGAAGGTCAGGTGACGGTGGACGGTACGACCAGGGTTTTGGAGCCACCGTTTTTTGTGATAGCAACGCAAAATCCGGTGGAAACGTTGGGATGTTTTCCGCTTCCGGAGGCACAGATGGACCGCTTTCTGTTAAAAATCAGTATGGGAAATCTGGAGAAAGAGCAAGAACGGCAGATGTTAGATCGGTATATTCATGCGAAACCTCTGGAGGAGATTGGCGCGGTGGCTTCCATTGAGGAGATACGGATGCTGCAGGAACAATGTCAGGCAGTCTATGTGAATCCTGATTTGCGGGATTATATGGTGAATTTGGTGCAGGCCACCAGGCAGGGAGAACAGGTTACCGGTGTCAGTCCGAGGGGCACCCTGGCGCTGCTTCGGGCTTCCCAGGGATGGGCAATGCTGGCAGGGCGTGATTTTGTGGTGCCGGAAGATATCAAAAAGGTGGCGGTGCCTGTGCTGGCACACAGGCTTTTGGCTGTCTATGGCAGCGAGAAATCTAATGTTGAAATTATCCGGGGATTGCTACAGAGTATATCGCTGCCCACGGAAGATTGGTCGCGCCATGATTAGCATATTGTTGATTGGGGTGGTATTGCTTGCGGCAGGCTGGTATTTCCTCTACGGGAGAGGATGGATGAAGGGCTTGCAGTGTATGCTCTGGTTTGTGGAAGATTATGTGTATGCGGGCGGACAGGCCCATATCATAGAGCAGATTGAGAATCGTAAGCGGATGCCGGTGCCTGTGTTGGAGATCGCCTTCCGGATGGATAAGGGCGTAGTGTTTGCACAGATGGAAAATACTTTGGTCAGCGATTATGTATATAAGAGGGATATTTTTTCTCTGTTGGGGAATCAGCGTATTAAAAGAGAAGTTACCATGGATTGTCAACAGAGAGGGTATTATCCAATAGACCTTTTGGAACTTCGCAGTTTTTCAATGCTTTATAGTAAAAAATATGCTGGGGAACAGAAGATAAAGGCAGCTCTCAATGTGTATGCGAAACGAGTGGATGTGTCAGATATCCTGATCGACTGCGAGCGCCTGATGGGGACACTGCAGTGCGCAAAAAGGCTCTATGAAGATCCTTTTGCCTTTCGAGGAATCAGGGAATATACGACGGCGGATCCCTTGCGGACAATCAATTGGAAAGCTAGCGCCAAGACGGGAGAGATGATGGTTAATATTTATGATTCCACCCTTACGCAGAAGGTGATGATCTATCTGGATGTGGAAGACCTTGGAATCTATAGGCAGGACTATCTGATAGAGGAGAGCATCAGTGTGGCGGCCTGTCTGTCGCAGCGGCTGATCGGCCAGGGCGTGGAAGTGGGAATCAGTGTTAATCTCTTGGAACCTGTGCGTATGGAACCAGAAGCTGATAGAAGATGGCTTCATCAGATTGAACAGATGCTGTGCAGAATCAAGGCAGTCAGAAAGACAACTGCCTATGCAAACATTCTGCAGGAACTGCCAGAGGATGCCTTTCCAATTTTTATCACCAGAGACGGAATGCGCAATCAGGAAGAGATAGAGCGGTTTTTACGGGATACATATGGGCTGTGGGTGTACCCACAGGATGCAAAATACAGGACCGCTGTCAGTACTGGAAGAAATTTGTACTGTGTTGTGCGGGAGGTGACAGCATATTGAGAAAACGGGTGAAACAGATTCTTGGATGGGGACATGCCAGTCTCTTATTGTCTATGGCAGCGCCGGTTCTATATGGGTTAGCCATACAGGGAGAAGTGGTATATGATATGTTATGGGTGTGGCTTCTCAATCTGCTGATTTTTCTGGTGGTTGGGGGAACCGATCTGTTGGTGGAACGGTGTAGACGGATGGGGCCATATCTGTTTTTCTCTGTATCTTATGTTACGGCAGTGAACATGGTTGTCTGGAAAGCGCATGGGCTGGCAGGAGGCAGAGGCGGTATGGACATTGGCATCGGTGTGGCAGTGATCGTGGCACTGGAATCAGTTCTTGTCTTTGTGGAACGTATCCAGATTAGGCTGCATGATAAGAAGCGTGTGGACAGGCAGGAAAAGGATTCTGACTGGCAGCCAAGACAGAGTTTACTCACCTATCCGAAGGTCGCATATGCGTTGATGTTTATTTTGGCATACGGAGTGGGGAAGTTTTGCAACAATCCTCCGCTTTGTAATATTGCAGTCGGTCTGATGCCGGTTTATCTGTGCATAGCCTTCCTATTCCAGTATTTGGAAAAGACGGAGGAGTATCTGTTTTTAAATAAACGGGTATGTAATTTGCCGAAGCGGAGACTCTATGGAATAAACGGCGGCGTCTGTCTGCTGTTTTTGTCGGGGATTGTGTGCGTGGGGATATTTGCAGGTGCCATGGCCGGGCATAGAAATTATCAGGATATCCGGGCCCTTTTAAAAGATAGGGGGGATGGATTCGGTGAGCCGCCTGCACAGTTGTGGGAAGAATTTTCCATCGTGCCGGAAGAGGGGGAAGAGATGCCTTTTTGGATGGAGATGGAAGTGAAAGAGCCACCGGCCTGGATCAAGACCTTGGAAAAAGTTATGGCTGTGGGAAGCATTCTTCTGGTGGTTTTTCTGGGGATTTATGGACTTTGGAAAATGGCCAGTCTTTTTCGGGAGACTTATGATGAAAACGGGGACTTAGTGGAAGATTTGGAAGAAGAGGAAACGAATGTGGAGCGTATCAGCAAGAGGGTTAGGTATGTCGGCAGAGGAAGGCTGACGGAGGCGGAACGCATCCGCAGACAGTACCGTCGTACTATCAGACAGTATCGAAAAGAACGGCCCGGATGTTATGAGACGCCTTATGAGATTGAGGCAGGTGCAGGAATTGCGGAAACGGAGGAAGGCAAAAGGCTTCATGAAATATATGAACTGGCGCGTTATCATGGATTATAATAGTTCTGCCTTACCGGCGATGAGATCAAGCAGAAGAGGGCGTCATAAAATGATGCTTCCCTTTTATGAAGTTTTAAGATACAATAAATGGGAAGTGTTGCAGTTGTTGGATCTGACAGAAGGAGAATGTGGATTGAGGATTGGGACAAAGAGACTGCGGGTGTTTTCAGCGGCTGTGGTGGTTATTCTAGCGGGCATGTTGTCTGGCTGTGCGGCAGTCGGTCAGCAGGCAGTTATGGAACAGCCTCATAATCAGATACAAGAAGCACCAGAAGAGATGAATACGGCATTCCAGGAACAAATGCAGATTGAGGAAATAGCGGCGGCAGATGTTACAATCCGGGAACAGATGGAAATAGCGCAGACATCGGAGGAAATGGACTGGCCGGATGCGATGGAAGCCCTGTTGAACGATATGTACGGGGATTATAGGGAAGAGGGCGGAGAAGTAGCCTTCTTGCCGGATGGCACTCTTATGGATGGCGTTTATAATGAGAATATTTATAATGGCATTCGAATGTATGCCTTGGCGGCGGGGGTTTCTTTTTCCTATTATGATGTGGAAGAGAGCACGCATGAGGATTATCGAAATGCCATTATCCATGCGGCGGATAATCATGCCAGGGTGATAGTATGTGCTGGGGAAAATTTTCAGAAAGCGGTTGGGGAACTGCAGGATGTATATCCGCAGATTTCTTTTTTATTGATTGATGGTGTGCCGATAGAGGAAAGCGGTGCTGCGATAGAGATTGCAGAAAATGTGCATTGTGTCGCTTTTAAGGAAGAACAGTCAGGATATCTTGCAGGTTATATGGCAGTTTTGGAAGGATATCGCCGGTTTGGGTTCATCGGCGGTGTTGAGGCGGCGTCGGTTATTCGGTATGGCTATGGTTATCTGCAGGGGATTGATGATGCGGCAGCCCGGCTGCAGTTGGATGACGTGATCGTGAATTATTGGTATGCCGGTACTTATGCGCCTGAGTTGGAAAGCCAGGAAAAGGCATCGGGCTGGTACGATTCCGGTACGGAAGTGATTTTTGCCTGTGGCGGTCCGTTATATGAATCTGTGCTGCAGGCGGCGGAAGAAAAAGATGGCATAATGATTGGCGTGGATGTGGATCAAAGTAGGGAATCAGAAAGAATTTTAACCAGTGCGATCAAAGACTCTGCAAATGCAGTGATTATTTCTTTGGACGATTTCTATGCTGCAGGCGGCCGGTGGTCCGAATCTTATGCAGGAAAGAGACGGCTTTATGGCGCAAAAGAGAATTGTACGGGCATTCCGGTGACAGATACGGAGTGGCGTTTTGAAAATGTTACGACAGATGAGTACTATAAGTTATTTCATCAAGTCAGAAGAGGGGAAATAGAAGTGTCGGATGCGGTGGAGGAAAGACCACAGGTGTCTATTACGGTGAATTATTAATGCAGGCAGAAGAAAGAAAAATATTCTATAAACGGAAAAAAATAAGACAAAGTCTAATCGTATTGTTATCCGGCATCCTGTTGGCGTTTTTTTTGTGCAGCTGCGGCGAGGAGGAGGTCCCCGTCAGTTCTGAACGGGTTGAGACAGAGGGAGCGATTGTGCCCGGTGAGGAATTTAATCCGGAGAGATTGACCACCGGAGATGTGCAGTTGAGCGCTTCTAAATTGGAAGATTATGCGCAAGAAGCGGAACTATATTATATTGGGCATGAAAAACTTGAATATTCTATGGTTATGCCCCAGATACCGGCGAGTGATGATGCTTATCTGTATTTGTTTCAGGAGGAGTGTTATGAAGATGGTACACTGTCCGGGGAGCCAGTTGCCTGTGGGGCTAAAAGAAGATACTGGAAGATTCGGTTTCCCTATCAGAAAGGAGCCTTGTTTAATCAGTTCGTTCCAGCGCTTTTGATAGACGGCGAGTATGTGACGGTGGGGGAGGGAGTCTATCTTTTGAATCCAGAAGGGCTTTCCGATAATTGGGTTGAATATCCGGATGTGGGTTCTAAGAAGGGATTGCTGCTGGATCCGAATATGGTTAAGACTCCTGAACTGACGGATCTTGGCGTTAAACATGCAATTTATAATATTCCGCTGTCCCATATCATGGGGGAAACCACCAATCCGTTTCTGCCCACCATCGAGTATGAATATGAGGGGACTACTTATCTCTTTAACGGAGCGGCCATTAACGGTTATGACGAGTTGTTTGTTTATTTGGAAGAACAAGGGATGGCTATAACGGCGGTAGTGTTGAATGACTGGAATGAGGAGCATCTAGAATTAATTCATCCGGAGGCACGGAATCACGACAGTGGCGCCTATTATTATATGTTTAACACGGCGGACGCGGAAGGCGTAAAAACACTTGAGGCGGTGGCATGTTTTCTGGCAGATCGGTATTCCGGTGATGGTCATGGCATGGTACATAGTTGGGTGATTGCCAATGAGATTAACCAGAATAAGCTGTGGAATTATATGGACACGGTGGATGTGAACTACTACGCACAAGAATTTGAGCGGGGGATGCGGATATTTTATCAGGCTGTCAAGAGTCGATACGCGAACGCCAGGGTGTATTTCAGCATCGATCATGACTGGAACAGCAATAAGACTGCAAGTCCGAAATATTTTAACGCCAAGGATTTGATCAGGGCCATCAATGATGCGGCGCTTGCACATGGTAATTATAACTGGGGGATTGCAATACATCCTTATCCGCAGCCAATGACGCGTGTGAATTACTGGTCACAGCATTATGACAAGACACAGGAAGCAGAGATTGTATCTATCATGAATTTGGGTGTGCTGACGGATTTCTTAGGTCAGGAGAAGTATCTGGATACCAATGGGGAAGTGAGAAGCATCACCATTACGGAACTGGGCTTTTCCTCCAAATCAGGCGAGAAGCTGCAGGCGGCGGCTTTTGCCTACTGTTATTATATTACAGAGGCAAATCCTTACATAGACGCTTTTATTATGAACAGACAGACAGATGCACCGGAGGAAGTAAAACAGGGGCTTGCTTTCGGGATTTATGAATACGATCATTCAGAAAAATATATCAAAGATGTATTTCGTTATATTGATACAGAACATTCTGAAGAGTATACGGAATTTATGTTAAATATACTGGAGGTGGACAGCCTTGAGGAGGCGCTTTCCTGGGCACAGTAATTATTGCATATTAACAGATAGAAAAGGGGTTTCTGGTAAAAAATTCTGTTGTATTCTGCGGTCGATTCGGATATAATAGAACTAACCTGAAATGTACGATAAAGTCTTGTTATTTTGAACCTACAGATACTTTAAACGGGATTCCTACATTGTCATATGGATGTCAGGCCTCCAGCCTTTGAGCTTTGTGCAGTGGAAGGCAGAAGTGTGATTGCGGTTACCCACCTAGCTTTGCTAGGAGTCAAAATACAAGATCCGGCATTTCGGGGGGATACAAAAGATGGAAAAGCAGTCGTCTGTGACGGCTGCTTTTACTGTTATACATAAAGATGTCCGTGATAATTGGCCGGATTCGTGCATAGAAATAGAAAAGAGTCTGTGCTTTTAATAGAAAACAAAAAGAGCAATGACACAGGAAGCTGGATGGAAAGGTTCTTATATGAAATTAGATACCAGAATGATGGCGAAATTATCGCTTATTTTTTTCGGCCTGCTTTTTTTAGTCTGCCTGTGGCTGGGCAGAGGACAGGAAAAGAAGGATGAGCCTGCAGGAGATAAGATTCTTTCGGAGGATGTGAAGATTCTTTTGGAAGCGCTGGGAACAACGGCAGCGTTTGACGAAAGCGTGTCACAGAGTCCGTATCTGACCTATCAGCAGTACATAGAGATTTATGAACAGATGAACGGAGCCGAATGGGAACTGCCTGATTATGCGAATCAGTATGAGCCAGAACATGAATTTTTAAAAAAGGATTGGTATGCGGCCTATCGGATAATGCTTGCCCATTTGGATACAGAATCTTCTATTTGGGAGACCACGGTCTTTGTATTGAAGATAAATCCCCAGACGAAGGAGGCATACACGGAAAGCGGCGCCATGCAGGGGGCTTATCAATACTGTTCAGCTGCTTTTGAGGAAAATGTATTTGAGGAGATGAAAGTTTACGTTAAAGGAGATAAACTCTTGACGATTGTGGAAGTGCTTCCGGAGGAACATTATCTGGGCAATGTATGGGTGATGGAGACGACCGATGAGACGCTTACTTGTTTTTATCATCAAGTGATGTTTCAGGTGCTGGCGGAACAGGAACAGATGAAACATTTGGAGCGTGAGCAGGTCGCAGACCTGACTTTTCAGGATGGTCAGTTAACAGATGTGAAGGGACGGGAAAAAAAGATTCATGGGAGATTATTACGCGTTTCGGAGAATGAGATAGAGATTGAAGGGCAGGGGATTTACAAGATTGCGGAAGATATGGAGATTTATAGGCTTTACGGAAGTATGGAGACCTTGCGTCAGGAGGATTTGAAAATAGGGTATGCAGACACGGATTTTGTGATCGAACAGGATCGTATATGCGCTTGTCTGGTATCGAAAGCAGAGAAGGCTGACCGGATTCGTGTTCTCATTACAAATAAGGCGTCCAACAGCCAGTATCATGAGAGGGTGGATATCCGTGTGGATGAGGAACATGTGCGGATAGAGGCCAGGGATATGGAAGTGGGTGAGCGGAGAGTCTATCGCAGCGTAAACCTTACGGACAAGATATTGCTGGAATTGGAAGGAAGCGGGCAGGAGAATAATGCTTATCGGGGCGCTGTGGAGTGTTATCGTATGCAGGAAGGAATCGTTCTGATCAATGAACTTCCGCTGGAAGAGTATTTATATGCGGTGGTGCCCAGCGAGATGCCGGCCTCCTATCCGGCGGAGGCGCTGAAGGCTCAGGCAGTCTGTGCCAGGACCTATGGGTATCGCTATATCCTGCATGCAGGTCTGCCGCAGTTCGGGGCTCATGTAGATGATACTACAGCCTATCAGGTATATCATAATATTGCGGAAAATGTGGCGTCTACTACGGCGGTCAGGGAGACAGAGGGAGTTCTGCTTCTCTATGACGGTCAGCCTGCGCAGAATTATTATTATTCTACTTCCTGTGGGGTGGGAACGGATACTGGAATCTGGCAGGGCGGAAAAGATGTGGACACTTCCTATATGCGCGCTGGAAGAGTGAGCGATACACAGTCAGGCGTGGACGGTGAGGAACTGCGCAAGGAAGATGTTTTCAGGCAGTTTATCAGTACGGTCCACGAGGAAGATTTGGAAAAAGAGGAGCCATGGTATCGCTGGACTTATACGGTGGAGAAAATAGAAGAAGAAAAGATGCTTGCCCGTATACAGGAGCGGTATCATGCGGCTCCGACGGCTGTTCTCACAAGAGGGGATGGAGCGTATTATGTATCGGAACCAGTGAAGAAACTGGGAAAGATTAGAAATCTTTCCATCGAAAAGCGGGGAGCCGGTGGTGTGGCGGAAGAATTGCTCATCGAGACGGATCAGGCAACAATCAAAGTAATCTCGGAGTATAATATACGATATATACTATGTGATGGAAAAAGCACAGTGATACGACAGGACGACAGCGCTACGGTGCCGGGGACATTGCTTCCCAGCGGTTTTTTTGTTCTGGATGTTGGCAAAAAGGGGGAGAATGTGGTAGGATATACGTTGACTGGCGGAGGATACGGTCATGGCGTGGGCATGTCCCAGAACGGGGCGAAGGCGCTGGGCGAGAGCGATGTATCCTATGAACAGATTCTGGCAATGTTTTATCCTGGATGTACGCTGGCTGGTGGGGAGTCGGGAAACGGGCAGTGATAAAGGGATAGGAATAGTGATTAGGTAATGATTGGAAGAAAACAATGAGAACGATTTACAGATTATATTATATCATGCGGGATTTTAACTGGCAGATGACGAAGAAGAACATCAGCGCTTTTGCGGCCAGTACTGCCTTCTTCCTGTTTTTGTCTATGATACCGCTTTTGATGGCGCTCTGTGCGGTCTTGCCTTACACGGCTTTGACGGAGGATAATCTGATTAGTGCTATCACGCAATTTACGCCGGATGCCATGGAGGCTATGGTGGTGAGAATCGTGTCAGACGTTTATGCCAGGTCAGCGGGGACGATTACGGTCTTTGCGTTGGTTACGGTTTGGTCTGCAGGAAAAGCTATGTTGGCGCTGATCCGAGGACTCAATGCGGTCAATGACTTTGAGGAGAGACGTAATTATTTTGTACTGCGGGCGATTGCCTGTATCTATACGGTGATCATTCTGGCGGCTATGTTGGTGGCATTGTTCGTCATGGTATTTGGCAATGTGATTGTGGATTTATTGCTGGCGGATATTCCGCCCCTGCATTTTCTGGTGCGGTTTATCATGCATTTTCGTTTCCTGATATCCTGGGTGATATTGACATTGATTTTTGCGATGATTTATGCCTTTGTGCCCAGTAAGAAACTGCGGTTTAAAGTACAGATTCCCGGCGCAGCCTTTTCCGCTGTTCTGTGGGGCGCGGCTTCCTATGCCTTCTCTGTATATGTGGATAATTTTAATGGATTTGGTACATATGGAAGTCTAACTACGGTTGTGATTTTGATGCTATGGTTTTATATGCTGATGTATATTCTAATGATTGGCGCGCATATCAACCGCTATTTTGGGCCGGTTTATAAATTTTTATTTGGTTGGCTTGACAAGTCGCGGGAAAGACACTAAAATAGCAAGTAGTTTTTATAAAGAAAAGGCCAAGAAGGTGTCAGTAGGATATTATTTTCCGCAAGAGAGAGGGAATCAGCGGCTGGAAGTTCCCTTCGGTTCAGATGATGGTCCGAATTTCCCACCGGAGCCGCCTGTGCGAACCTATAGTAGTGCAGGACGTATCGGCACGTTACGCCAAATGAAGCGTCTGTTGCAGCGGATGAAACCGTATCAAAGGCAACAGGAATCTGGGTGGTACCGCGGATTATATTCGTCCCATGTGTTGAGAACACGTGGGACTTTTTTGCGCGCATAAGCAGAGTCAGAAGACAGACGCATCATGTGCCATGCTTGCATGAGCACATGATGAGGCTGTCTTATGACGAGCAACGCGAATGAGAAATGCGAAGCATTTCGAATCTGCTTATGCAGTGTAGGTCAGAAGATAGCTTCTACCTGTGCCATGCTTGCATGAGCACATGATGAGGCTGTCTTATGACGAGCAACGCGAATGAGAAATGCGAAGCATTTCGAATCTGCTTATGCAGGGAAAGTATGCAGGAAAAGACAGAACATTCAAAAAAGGAGAGCGACCATGAAAGAAAAGTTAGAACAGATCAAAGCGGAGGCGCTGCGGCAGATTGAGTCCAGCGACGCCCTTGAAAAACTCAACGAAGTCAGAGTCAATTATCTGGGCAAAAAGGGTGAACTGACTGCAGTATTGAAAGGCATGAAGGATGTAGCGCCAGAGGACCGTCCCAAAGTTGGACAGCTTGTCAACGAGACCAGGGAAGAGATTGAGAGAGTACTGGAAGAATCCGTCAAAAAGATGGAAAAGGCAGTTCGTGAGGCAAAGATGAAAAAGGAAGTCATTGATGTGACGCTGCCGGCTAAAAAGAATAATGTAGGCCACAGACATCCCAATACCATTGCCCTGGAAGAGGTAGAGAGAATCTTTATTGGTATGGGGTATGAAGTGGTGGAAGGGCCCGATGTGGAGAAGGACTATTATAACTTTGAGGCTCTCAATATTCCGGCGGATCATCCGGCAAAGGATGAGCAGGATACCTTCTACATTACAGGAGATATCCTCTTGAGGACGCAGACTTCTTCCACCCAGGTACATGAGATGGAAAAAGGGAAACTGCCAATCCGTATGATCGCACCGGGAAGAGTATTCCGCTCCGATGAGGTGGATGCAACGCATTCCCCTTCCTTCCACCAGATTGAAGGCTTGGTGATTGATAAGAATATCACGTTCGCAGATCTGAAGGGAACATTGGAAGAGTTTGCAAGAGAATTGTTCGGGGAGGAGACCAGAGTGAAATTCAGACCTCATCATTTCCCGTTCACAGAGCCCAGTGCGGAGATGGATGTGACCTGCTTTAAGTGCGGTGGCAAGGGCTGTCGGTTCTGTAAGGGAGAGGGTTGGATTGAAATTTTAGGCTGCGGCATGGTACATCCCCATGTGTTGGAGATGAGCGGTATTGATCCGGAAAAATATACGGGATTTGCGTTCGGTGTGGGATTGGAACGTATTGCCCTGTTGAAGTATGAGATTGATGATATGAGACTGCTGTATGAGAATGATATCCGTTTCCTGAAGCAATTTTAGGGAGCAGGAGGAAGTAAGATTGAGAATTGTTGATGCGCAAAAGCGGCTCAGAAATGGAGAAAATTATGCCACATGTAAAAATTAAATGTTTTTCTGGCAGGACGCAGGAGCAAAAAATAAGATGTGCACAAAAAATCGCAGAAGATATATCTGAAATACTGGTTTGTGATATTTCAAGTGTTTCTGTTGCGATTGAAGATGTTGAAAAGGAAGCCTGGAAAGAGGAAGTTTGGGATAAAGATATGGCGGCCGATAAAGATTTGTTATATAAGAAGCCGGGATACACATATGATTCATAATATCTCAATTTTCGAATGCTTATCAAATTTTATAAAAAAGAAAGGAAAAGGACTCTAATTATGAATACAGCATTGTCATGGATTAAGGCTTATGTACCGGATTTAGAATGTACCGATCAAGAGTATATGGATGCGATGACACTCTCCGGTACAAAGGTGGAAGGTTATACAAGACTTGATAAAAATTTGGAGAAGATAGTAGTTGGACAGATTGAAAAGATTGAAAAACATCCCGATGCGGATAAACTGATCGTCTGTCAGGTAAATATTGGTGAGGAAGTGATACAGATTGTTACCGGTGCCCCCAATGTGAAAGAGGGCGACAAGGTGCCAGTTGTCTTAGACGGCGGCAAAGTGGCGGGCGGCCATGATGGCGGTCCACTGCCGGAGGATGGGATTGTGATCAAAGCAGGAAAACTGCGCGGCGTGCCTTCCAATGGTATGATGTGTTCCATTGAAGAATTAGGTTCCAGCCGGGATATGTATCCGGAAGCGCCGGAGATGGGTATCTATATTTTTGAAGATGACGTACCGGTGGGAGCCGATGCGGTAGAACTATTGGGGCTCAGAGATACTGTATTTGAGTATGAAGTGACTTCAAACCGCGTAGACTGTTACAGTGTGATCGGTATTGCCAGAGAGGCGGCAGCTACGTTTAGAAAGCCTTTTGTCCTGCCCGAAGTAACGGTGAAAGGTAATAGCGAAAAGGTGGAAGACTATATCAGCGTAGAAGTATTGGATCGGGAACTCTGTCCCAGATACTGTGCAAGGGTGTGTAAAAATATTAAGATTGGTCCCTCCCCGAAATGGATGCAGAGACGCCTTGCAGCCAGCGGGATCCGTCCTATCAATAATCTGGTGGATATCACAAACTATGTGATGGAAGAATATGGTCAGCCCATGCATGCCTATGACTTAAATACCATTGCCGGTCATAAGATTATTGTGCGCCGTGCCAAGGATGGGGATGTGTTCCAGACGCTGGACGGACAGGATAGGGCGTTGGATTCCGAGGTACTGATGATTTGTGACGCGGAGAAAGAAGTGGGTATTGCCGGTATCATGGGCGGTGAGAATTCCAAGATTACGGATGATGTAACTACGGTGTTATTCGAGGCGGCTACCTTCAATGGTGCCAATATCCGTAAATCCGCCAAACGTGTAGGCTTGCGGACGGACGCTTCCGGCAAATTTGAAAAAGGACTGGATCCCCATAATGCGGAGGCAGCCATCAACAGAGCCTGCCAGCTGATTGAAGAGTTCGGCTGCGGCGAAGTGGTGAGCGGCATGGTGGATGTGCGGGGCGAATTGAAAGAAGAAGTAGTCCTGTCTTTTGAGCCAGACAGCTACAACAAACTGCTTGGCACACAGGTGTCCAAAGAGGAGATGCTTGCAATCTTCAAGATGATTGAGGTAGAATATATTGAGGCTTCCAATAGCCTGAAAGTGCCTACTTTCCGGCAGGATATTTTAAGACAGTGTGACATTGCGGAGGAGGTAGCGAGATTTTACGGTTATGATAAGATTCCGACCACGCTGCCTACCGGTGAGGCGACAACGGGTAAACTTCCCTTCAAGTTACGGATTGAACAGAAGGCACGGGATATTGCTGAATACTGCGGGTTCTCTCAGGGCATGTGCTATTCTTTTGAGAGTCCTAAGGTCTTTGACAAATTGCTTCTCGATGCAGATGATCCGGCCAGGAAGGCAATCACCATTGCCAATCCGCTGGGAGAGGATTTCTCCATCATGCGGACTGTTTCTTTGAATGGAATGCTCACAAGCCTTGCCACCAATTATAACAGGCGCAATAAGGAAGTGCGGCTCTACGAGTTGGGGAATATCTATCTGCCCAAGGCTCTGCCGCTTACCGAACTGCCGGAGGAACGGATGCAGTTTACCCTAGGCATGTACGGTGATTGTGATTTCTTTACCATGAAGGGTGTGCTGGAAGAGTTCTTCGACTGCATTGGCATGAGAAAGAAAGCAATCTATGATCCTAATGCAGGGAGAAATTATCTGCATCCGGGCAGACAGGCGAATATTTTCTATGAAGGTACTTTAGTGGGCTATCTGGGCGAGGTACATCCGGAAGTCTGCGATAATTATGACATGAAGACCAGGGCTTATGTGGCGGTACTCGATATGCCGGCCGTTCTTCCATTTGCCACCTTTGACCGTAAGTATGAGGGGATTGCCAAATATCCCGCGGTGCTTCGGGACATCAGCATGGTGGTGCCCAAGGAGATCATGGCAGGCAAGATTGAAGCCGTGATTGCCCAGAGAGGCGGTAAGATTCTGGAAGATTATCAGCTCTTTGATATCTATGAGGGCGACCAGATCAAAGAAGGGTATAAGTCGGTAGCTTATTCCATCACTTTCCGGGCGAAGGACAGGACGTTAGAAGAGGCGGATGTGACCGCGGCTATGAAGAAGATATTAAATGGATTGGAAGGCATGGGAATCGAGTTGAGAAGCTGATTTGACAGTTGAAATGGAGGTTGATTTGCTATGGAACAGAAAAACACATGGGAAACTTACAATGCAAAGCAGTTGAAGGAAGTGGACAGCTTTGCCAGGGAGTATATGGATTTTTTGGATAACGGTAAGACGGAAAGAGAGTGTATCGACCAGATTGTCAATACCGTGGAGAGCGCAGGGTATCAGGAGTTAGAAGCACTTGTCAAGGCGGGTAAGCAGTTGAAGGCTGGAGACAAGGTCTATGAGGTATGGATGAATAAATCCATCGTTCTTTTCCAGATTGGTGAACAGAAATTGGAGGAGGGTATGAACATTCTTGGCGCCCACATTGATTCTCCCCGTCTGGATGTGAAACAGAATCCGCTGTATGAGGATGGCGGGTTCGCCTATCTGGATACCCATTATTACGGCGGTGTGAAGAAGTACCAGTGGGTGACGATTCCTTTGGCAATCCATGGCGTGGTGGTGAAGAAGGACGGCGAGACTGTGGAAGTGAATGTGGGTGAGAATGAGGACGATCCGGTATTTTTTGTCTCAGATCTGTTGATTCATCTGGCACAGGAACAGTTGGAAAAGAAAGCCAACAAAGTGATCGAGGGCGAGGCCCTGGATATCATTGTGGGTAACAAACCGCTCACCGTCGACAAGAAAAAGAAAAAAGACGGCGAAGAGGAAAAGACAGAAAAAGATGCCGTGAAGAAGGGTATCCTGGATATCCTGCAGAAAAGCTATGGGATCGAGGAGGAAGATTTTATTTCGGCGGAACTGGAAGTGGTGCCTGCGGGTAAGGCCAGGGAGGCTGGATTTGACCGGAGCATGATTCTGTCTTATGGACAGGATGATAGAGTATGCGCTTTTTCTTCTTTGAAGGCCATGCTGGAAGCAGGTAAGACGAAACGGACAGCCTGCTGTATTCTGGTAGATAAAGAGGAGATTGGAAGCGTTGGCGCTACTGGTATGCAGTCTAAGTTTTTTGAGAACGCGGTAGCGGAAGTGATGAATCTGATGGGAGAGTACAGCGAACTGAATCTGCGCAGATGTCTGGCGCACTCCTGTATGCTTTCTTCGGATGTGAGCAGCGCCTTTGATCCGTCCTTTGCTTCCAGTTTTGACAAAAAGAATGTGGCGTATCTGGGCGGCGGCATGGTATTTAACAAGTTTACCGGTTCCCGCGGCAAGTCCGGTTCCAATGATGCCAATGCAGAGTATCTGGGACATATCCGGGCAATCTTTGAGAAAGAGAAAGTCAACTTCCAGACGGCAGAGTTGGGTAAAGTAGATTTGGGTGGCGGCGGAACTATTGCCTATATCTTGGCGCTTTACGGGATGAATGTCATTGACAGCGGGGTAGCGGTGTTGAACATGCATGCGCCCTGGGAAGCCACCAGCAAGGCGGATGTGTACGAGACCAAGCGCGGTTATGTGGCCTTCCTTCAGAATGCGGAAATGTAAGATTTGACCGAAACGGGAAGACAGAGATTGGCGCTTTATGGGATAGGGATATACAGAGGGAAATATGACTGCATTAAAGAAATCAGATTTTTATTTTGCGCTGCCGGAGGAACTGATCGCCCAGGATCCGCTGGAGGATCGTTCGGCATCCAGACTTCTTGTGTTGGATAAGGAAACCGGCCAGACAGAGCATCATGTATTTAAAGAGATTATCGATTATTTAAGGCCGGGCGATTGTCTGGTCTTAAATAACACCAAAGTATTGCCGGCCAGACTGATGGGTGTCAAAGAAGATACCGGAGCTGCCATCGAAGTGCTTCTTTTGAAAAGAAAGGAGAATGATGTCTGGGAGACGCTGGTCAAACCCGGCAAAAAGGCAAGGCCGGGCGCCAAACTCGTGTTTGGGGATGGAAGCCTGCGGGCTGAGGTGCTGGATGTTGTGGAGGAAGGTAACCGTTTGATTCACTTTGCCTATGAAGGTATTTTTGAAGAGATCCTGGACCGGCTGGGAGAGATGCCGTTACCTCCTTATATCACTCATAAATTGGAAGATAAGAATCGTTATCAGACCGTTTATGCCAAATACGAAGGTTCTGCGGCGGCGCCTACGGCAGGACTGCATTTTACGGAAGAACTGCTGCGCAAGATTGCCGACAAAGGGGTGGAAACAGCCTATGTGACGCTTCATGTGGGACTTGGCACTTTCCGTCCGGTGAAAGTGGACAATCTGTCGGAGCATCATATGCACTCCGAATACTATGAAGTGACCGCAGAGGCGGCGGACCAGATCAATCGTGCGAAGGCTGCCGGCGGCAGGATTATTTGCGTGGGTACTACCAGCTGTCGGACGGTGGAGAGTGCGGCGGATTGTAACGGTATGGTGCAGCCAGGATGCGGCAACACAGAGATTTTTATTTATCCAGGCTACCAGTTTAAGGTGTTGGACGGTCTGATTACCAATTTTCATCTGCCGGAGTCCACGCTTGTGATGTTGGTCAGTGCCATGGCGGGCCGGGAACAAGTGCTTGCAGCATATCAGGAAGCGATAGAGAAGAGGTATCGTTTTTTTAGTTTTGGGGATTGCATGTTTGTTAAATAAAATGGAAAAAGCCGGGAATATAGAATGGTGAGGGGAACAGAAGAGAGATGTTTGATATAAAGAAAGCAGTGTTGAGTTTGATTGTAAGTTTTTTGTTGGGTTTTATGCTGTTGATATTTGGGCCGGCAGAAATCTTCTTTGCCAATGTATCGGAATTTGAATTCCTGTATGGGGAATTTGCAGGATATATGGCATTGATTTTCTTAGGAATCCTCATAGTGCTCACGATGGTGCTGGCATTGCTGCCGGAGAAAATTCACAGCATCGTGCTTTCGGTTCTCTTTGTTATATCTGTGGCAGGCTACCTGCAGGTTATGTTTCTCAATAAGAATCTGGATTTGCTGGGGGTAAATCCTGATGGATATCATGTACCGTTTATGCAGGGAATCCTTAATCTGTTGATCTGGCTCGTGCTATTGATGGGTGTGATCGTGCTGGCTGTATGGAAAAGGGAAATTTGGAAAAAGGTGGTTATGTATCTGTCCATTCTCCTGATCGGTATGCAGGCGGTGGCGCTCGTCTCCCTTCTGATTACGGCGCCTGAGGAAGCCTATGAGCGGGCTAAGGAAGATGATCGCTTATGGGGGAAGGATCAGTATACTGTCTCAATGGACAAAAATATCATTGTGTTTGTACTTGACTATTTCAGCAGCCTTTATTTACAGCAGATGCTGGCAGTATATCCGGACGGAGCGGACTGTCTGCATGACTTTACTTATTACAGCAATGCAGATTGTACCTATTATGGGACTTTTCCGTCCATGGTGCATATGTTGACGGGCTGTGAGGTAGACACCACGGTGTCAAATAATGAATGGCTTAAAAATAGCTGGAATAACGATTTGACAGTAGAGTTTTATCAGGAAATGCAGGCAAATAACTATAAGATGAATGTATACACAGCAGATGTTCATGTGCTGTGTTCGGACAATGGATGTGGTATTCTGCGTGACCGAATTTCTAATATTACCGATGAACCCAGAGAAGTAGATGTAAATACCGGGTTGCTGCTTCGGACTTTAGGTAAGATGTCCAGTTATCGTATGGCGCCGGATCTGCTAAAGCCACAGTTTTATACGAATGTCAGTGAATACAGCCTGATTGTGCAGGAATTGGGAAATGGGATTGCCCATACCAACAGTGATTTTTATGCGAAATTGCAGGAAGACGGGCTGCAGGCGGATGATTCAGCCAATTACTTTATTTTTCAGCATTTGATTGGAACACACGAGTTGAATACAGATATAAATGGCAATTATCAGGAGAAGACTTCTGTGGAGGAGACGGCGCGGGGTTGTATGACGATCATGGAAGCATATCTGAACGAATTAAAAAGGTTAGGCGTCTATGATGACGCTACGATTATTATTACGGCAGATCATGGCGGGGACTGGAAGGAAGACCTGCAGGTGATATATTTCATCAAGCAGCCCGGTGAGACGCATGAGGCCAGCCCGATGACCAATGCGCCGATTTCCCACTGTGATATGCTGCCTACGGTAGCACAGATGGCGGGAGTAGATCATGCCAAGTATGGAAAATCTATTTTTGAGTTCAGCCAGGACGAGCAGAGGGAGCGTACTATGTGGGTGAGGACGAAAGAGGAGGACTATCCCACAGATGCGTATTTTTGTTATACGTATACCGGCGATATTCTGGCATTGATTACACAGATTGACGCAGGTCCCACGGTCATTCGGGAAATGTATGAACCATTTTATTAAATCCGGCGCAAAAGTTTAGAAACAGGGCAGAGAAAGGATTGTTCATGGAGATTTATTATGTGGAGGATGATGTGGATATCGCATGGTCTACCAAGGCTTACTTGGAACAAAATGGATATCGGGTATCTCTGTTTCCTACGATAGGGGAGGCGCAGACAGCCCTAAAGGCAGGCTGTCCGGCCTTGGTGTTGGTAGACTGGAATATGCCGGATGGTCATGGAAGTACCCTGTGTCGGTGGATCCGTGTCAATAAAAAAGATCTGCCGGTGATCTTTCTTACTGTGCGCGGCGATTCCAGGGATATTGTGGACGGGTTTGCTTGTGGTGCGGACGACTATGTTGTGAAGCCTTTTGCACTGGAAGTCCTACTCTCTAGGATTCACGCCCTGCTCAGAAGAACGGGGGATATTTCCGAACGTTATCTGTCCTGTGATGAAATTGTGTTGGACAGGGAAGCTATGGACGTCAGGTGTGGAAAGGAAGAAATTACTTTGAGTCCGGCGGAGTATCGTCTGCTTTTGTTACTCTTGGAGAATCAGGGAAAGACACTGCCGCGGGAGCGGATTCTGGAAGTTTTGTGGGATGCAGGCGGCAACTTTGTCAATGACAATACGTTGACGGTGACGTTAAAACGTTTGCGGGAAAAACTGCATCAGCCTGCCTGTATCAAAACAGTCAGAAGCATCGGTTATCGGATGGAGGAGACCATATGCAGGAAAGAAAACAGTTGAGAATATTAATGGGATTTACCATGTCCGTCAGCCTGCTGGCGGCTTTTTTTACGGCATTGTTTATGGCGGTGTCTTTTCATCTGCTATCAGTGTTATCAGGGAAAATGGTCCTGTATATAGCGGCCGGATTCGGTGCGGCGGTAAGCCTGTTTGCAGGTACGGTTTTGTTCTTGAAAAAGTCAACGGACAGGCGAGTGAAGACACTGACGGATTATCTGGGAGAAATCAATATGGGAAGAGCAGGAATTCTCATGCCGGAAGGAGAAGACGAACTGTCCAAACTGCAGGATGAAATCTATAAAACGGTCACCATGCTGTATCAGACCAGGGATGAAGCGTTGCAGACGAAACAACGTTATGCGCAGAATCTGTCTAATATCGCCCATCAAATTAAGACTCCTATCACGGCCATTTCCCTGGCGTTACAGACGGGGCAGGATGATCAGGGACTATGTCGGGAACAGATTCGCAGACAGCTCTCCCGGCTGATGCATCTGGAGGAAGCGCTTTTGTTATTAGCCCGAATGGATGCGGGAACACTGATTTTCAAAAAGGAAAAGGTAGATGTGTATACCCTCTTGATGATGGCGGCAGACAATTTGCAGGAATTATTCAGGCAGGCACAGGTGGACGTTTTGATACCGGAACTGGGAGAACTATCCATGAACATGGATTTTGACTGGACTATGGAAGCGGTGATGAATCTTCTGAAGAACTGTATGGAGCACACGCCGTCTGGCGGAAGAGTGTATTGTCAGTATGGGCAGAATCCGCTTTATACGGAGATTTGGATCTGGGATACCGGAGAAGGATTTGCGAAAGAAGATATCCCTTGTTTGTTTGAGCGGTTTTATCGTGGAAAAAATGCCTCGGAAGGCGGTATCGGCATCGGCCTTGCGCTGGCAAAGGAGATTATTGAACGTCAGAACGGTACTCTTAGGGCGTTAAACAGAACAGAGGGTGGTGCATGTTTTGAAATCCGTATCTATTGTCACTGAATTGTCACTTTACATTGCTATACTCAAATCAGTATAGAAAGGTTGGTGATAAAATGGAAATCTTAAAATGTGAGGGAGTGAGCAGGATATATGGGAGCGGAGAAAACCGTGTGACGGCGCTTGATGGGATTAACCTGTCCGTGGAAGCCGGAGAGTTTGTGGCCATCGTTGGGGCATCCGGCTCCGGAAAATCCACACTGTTACACATTCTTGGCAGTGTGGATCAGCCTTCTGCAGGAAAAGTCCTGATAGACGGCATGGATATCGCTTCTCTGAATCAAAAACAGGCGGCTGTTTTCCGGCGCAGAAAGGTGGGTATTATCTATCAGTTCTACAATCTGATTCCGACACTGACGGTTGAAAAAAATATTCAGATGCCACTGCTCTTGGATAAGAAAGAGATAAACAGGGAGTACTTCGATCAGATTGTGACTGCTCTTGGTATTGCCGATAAACTGCAAGCGCTTCCCAGTCAGCTTTCAGGCGGACAGCAGCAGCGGGCGGCCATTGCCAGGGCTTTGATTTACCGACCGGCGATTCTGCTGGCGGATGAACCAACGGGCAATCTGGATCAGAAAAATTCCAAAGAAATCATGGATATGCTGCGGCTTTCTAACCGGAATCTGAAACAGACCATTCTGTTGATCACGCATGATGAGAAAGCGGCTCTTATGGCTGACCGTATCATAACCATTGAAGATGGCCGCATCATCAGTGATAGTAGGAGGTGAGTGATATGTGGAAAGCATATTCGGCGGGCTATATGAAACAGAACCGAGCCATCTGCGCTTCTGTCAGGGCGGCGGCATTGATTGCGGCATTATTTTTGTCCTTTCTGTGTGGGTTGTTTTATAATTTCTGGCGGGATAATATTGCCAATGTGATCGAGGAAGAAGGCCCATGGCATGGACGGATCATAGGCGAGATTGATGAACAGGAAATTTCTATGATACGCAGTTTGGAGCATGTGGAAAGTGTGACGGTGAAGGAAGGAGTGTCCGGGGAAGATGGGACGGTGGTAGATATCATTTTTGATCCGGTGCGGTCGATTGTAAAGGATATGCCTCTGATTACAGAGATGCTGGGGCTTGAAGAAGGGGAGGCATCCTATCATTATCAGCTTTTGTTGCTTTATTTTGTGCGGATTCCCGGAGATGAATATCCAAGGCTTGTAATGCCGTTTTATCTGGCGATTATTGTGTTGGTCTGTATCGCCATGTTGCTGGTGATTTACAATGCCTTTGCGTTTACAATGCATGCCAGGGTACATCAGTTTGGTATTTTTGCCAGTGTGGGAGCAACACCGGCACAGATTCGTATCTGTCTGCTGCAGGAAGCCTTTCGCATGACAATCCTGCCGATCCTTATGGGGATTTTGATCGGTGTGGCTCTATGCCGTGGTGTATTGGCGGTGATTGTAAAGATGGCGGAACAGATTGTGGGCGGAAGAAGCGCTGAATTTATGTATCCGCCGTATCTTTTGGGGCTCACGTTTGTATTGTCAGCGGCAACAGTGCTTATGGCTGCCTGGATGCCGGCTAAGAAGATGAGTCGGATGACACCTCTTGAGGCGATTCGGGAAAGTGAAGAGATACAGATTTCCTCAAAGATAAATTTCTTGGGAATTACTTTTGCAGGGTTCGCTCCGCGCAAGCGCCATTCTCCAATTATGTTTTCTTTGTTTGGCATAGAAGGGGAACTGGCAGGGAATTTTTTGAAAGCGCAGAAAAGGGCATTTCGTACGGCTACCTTGTCCCTGACGTTGTCATTTCTGGGATTTATGCTGGTGCAGTGTTTCTTTACCTTATCGGACATCAGCACAGAGGAAACATATTTCGCCAGATATCAGGATGTCTGGGATATCATGGTGACGGTACAGGATACCGGAATTGCCCAGGTGAGGCTAAACGATGTGGAGGCATTGCGGAAATTGACCGGTGTGGAAGATATAGCAGTCTATCAGAAGGCAGAGGCAGTCTGTAATGTACCGGAAGACTGGGTAAGCAGGGAACTTATGACTCTGGGAGGTTTGGAGGCGCTGACGGATGGCAGTGTTATTTCAGCACAGGGAATATATACGGTGAAAGCGCCTATTGTGGTATTAGATAATGAGAGTTTCCGACAATACTATGAACAACTTGGAACAGACAATAAGACAGATTGGCTCCGGGGAGAGGGAGGCACAGAGTCTCTGGAAGGTACGGTGGTGATCAATCGTGTGTGGGACAGTCTGCACAGTAATTTCCGGGACAGTCAATACATTCCCTTTGTACAGGAAAATCAGGATAAGATTACATTGGGTGGGGCAGATTCGGATAAAGGATTGACGGAAGTTCCCATTCTGGCATACGCGGAGAAGATGCCGCTTTTGCGGGAGGAATATGCAGACTTTGCTTTGATACAGATTATGCCGCAGTCCTATTGGGGAAAAATAAAAGCACAGACAGGAGGCGCCGAACGAGATACTTATATCCGTATTTTGGCAAAGGAAGATAGTTCGATTGAGCAGTTGGCAGAACTTGAGAAAAAAGTGGGACAGATTCTTGCCAGATCATACGACACAGAAAGTGAAAACCGTCTGCAGGAAAAAGTCAGGAATGACGAGATGATTGCCGGATATAAATATATTCTTGGCGGTTTCTGCGTTTTGCTTGCGATTATCGGCATTGCCAATGTGTTTTCTAACACGCTGGGATTCTTACGCATCAGAAGAAGAGAGGTTGCCCGTTATTTATCCGTAGGGCTTACGCCTGGCGGAGTAGGAAAAGTGTTTGCATTGGAAGCTGTGGTGATCGCCAGTCGGCCGGTGGTGATTACCCTGCCTATTATTATCGTGTTGGTGGGAATGATGATAAAAGCCAGTTATCTGAACCCAATGGTGTTTATCAGGAGGGCGCCGGTTGGGCAGATGTTGCTGTTTATGGGGGCGATTTATGTCTCTGTGGCGGCAGCATATTATCTGGGTGGAAAGAAGGTGCTTGGCTGTAATATTTCCGAGACACTGCGGGAGGAAATTGTATAATAAGGCGAGCAAGTTTTTGGGATAGAAAGGGAATTGTGATTTTATTTTCCAATTCCTTTTTTCTATGAGAAAAGTTTTGACTATGGTATGAAATCGTACTATAATGTATATAGTACGATTTCATACTATGTAAAAGTGCTTGTGACGGATATGGAATCTATCCGGCCATCAATATGCACACAGGGAAAGGGGCATGAGCAATATGATTTCTAACGAGATGCAGCGTTTTAACCATCTGGTCGGAGAGATTGATGCAGTGTATCATGAGATTGCGTGGAACCAGGGGCTTTCTGACAGTATTTTTGATATTCTTTATACCATCTGTAATACTGGAGAATATTGTATGCTTAAGGATATCTGCCGCAATTGCGGTCTTAGTAAACAGACGGCGAATTCTGCTTTGCGTAAACTTGAAAAGGAAGGGATTGTCTATCTGGAACTGATGGATTCCAAGCACAAAAAGGTGTGTCTGACAGAAGCGGGGAAACGTCTGGTCAGCCGGACTGTCGGCCGTGTGATTGAAGCGGAGAATGAGATATTGGCATCCTGGGAGAAAGAGGATGTGGAGACATATATTGCCTTGACCAGACGCTATTTATTGGCATTACAGGAGAAGGCCAAAGATTTGTCAAACGGCTCAGAAAGGAGGCAGTCGATATGATACAGTTGTCGGATCATTTTGATTACCGTCGTCTGCTGCGCTTTACGCTGCCATCTATCATTATGATGGTGTTCACTTCAATCTATGGTGTTGTAGACGGTTTCTTTGTATCTAATTTTGCAGGGAAAACGCCCTTTGCGGCAGTTAATTTTATATACCCCGTGCTGATGATCTTAGGCTGTGTGGGATTCATGTTTGGTACAGGAGGCAGTGCGTTGATAGCGCTGAATCTTGGGATGGGGGATCAGAAGAAGGCTGATGAGGTGTTTTCTCTGGTCGTTTATACCGCAGCTATCTGTGGGCTGGTGTTTGCGCTGCTTGGTTTTTGGTTTGTCCGTCCGGTAGCTGTGCTTATGGGAGCAGAGGGACAGCTTTTAAGAGACAGTATCATCTATGCAAGGATATGTCTTATTGCCCTGCCTTTTTTTATTTTGCAATATGAGTTTCAATGCCTGTTTGCGACAGCGGAAAAGCCGAAGCTGGGATTATATGTGACTGTGGC
The DNA here is from genome assembly GCA_946554445.1 of uncultured Lachnospiraceae bacterium. Classification (GTDB taxonomy): domain Bacteria; phylum Bacillota; class Clostridia; order Lachnospirales; family Lachnospiraceae; genus UBA3282. The sequence goes on from CAMNSD010000005.1 coordinate 59,952, forward strand.
ATCAGGCGTTACGAATATGCTTCTGGATGCCTTATTTGTGGCGGTATTTCATTGGGGATTGCAGGGTGCGGCTGCAGCGACGGCATTAAGTCAGTTTGTGGGAGGCGTTATTCCGCTTTGGTATTTCGGACATGAAAATTCCAGCCTGTTACGTTTGGTGAAATATAGATTTGATGGGCAGGCTTTGTGGAAGGTCTGTGTCAATGGCTCCTCTGAGCTGATGAGCAATGTTTCCGCATCTCTCGTGAGCATGCTCTACAATGTGCAGCTTATGAAATATGCGGGAGAGAATGGGATTGCCGCCTATGGCGTCCTGATGTATGTGTGTTTTGTTTTCCAGGCAATCTTTATCGGCTATTCGGTGGGGACAGCACCTGTGATCGGTTATCACCATGGGGCGCATAACCATGAGGAATTGAAAGGGCTGCTAAAACGGAATATTGTGCTGATTGGCGGATTCTCTGTTCTGATGTTTGGTGCGGGACAGCTGTTGGCGAGGCCGCTTTCTCTGTTGTTTGTGGGATATGATCAGGAGCTTTTGCAGATAACAGCCCATGCTTTTATGATATTTTCATTTTCCTTTTTGTTTTCAGGGTTTGCGATTATGGGTTCTTCCTTTTTTACCGCTTTGAACGATGGGCTGACCTCAGCGCTGATTTCCTTTTTGCGGACACTGGTATTCCAATGTCTGGCAGTTGTCATCTTTCCAATTTTCTGGGGAATAGACGGAATCTGGCTGTCCATTGCAGCGGCGGAAGTGATGGCAGTACTGGTGACAGTGTTGTTTTTACTTGGAAAACGTAAAAGATATCATTATTAAATCAGGCACAATTATCGGTCTGCAAAGATGTTTCTTTACAAAAAGAAATAAATAGGGTAGGATAGAAAGAAGACAGAGAAGCCGCAGATGGGAAATTGGATGCGGTAAGAATGGCAAAAGAGGATGGTTGGAAACAATGGAAGAGAGAAGAAAGAACAGACGGCTGGAATTGACATCCAGACTGTTGATCAAGCGGCTTGATCAGGAAACAGAGGCAAGGGAAGTTGATATCGAGGTGATCGATGTATCAAAGACCGGTGTTGGTTTCCGATGTGGGGAAATGCTGGAGATTGGTTCTGTCTACGAGTCTTTTTTGACAATCTGGACCAAAGAAGTACTGCATGCTTTTATAGAGATTATCCGCATGGAGAAGAAAGAAGACGGATTTGTTTATGGCGCTATCTTTATTGGCATGTCTGAGACGGAAGCCAGCAGAATTGAGACCTACAGCACGATAGAAAATATGAATGAATAGAGAGAAGCAGGGCAATGAAGGGAAAGAAGAATAAGAATATCGGTCTGGAGATTGTCGTGATTACAGCCTCGATTCTGGGGCTGATGATGCTTTTATATTTTGTGATGATTGTGTCCTTTCAAAAAGGGACTGTTTCTTCGGATGTAACGAGTAGGCTTGCCGGGCAGATTGCCCGGCGTATTTTTACGGATCCCACCCAGGATCAGATTATGACCACGGGGCTGATGATACGCTATGGGGCGCATCTTTTGCTGTTTTTTGTGGTAGGTCTGGTGACCACCTTTGTCAGTATGGTGATATTCCGCAGATACTATCGGATCCTTGGGGTGATCGGGGCGGGAGCAGTGTGTTATCTGCTGGCCTATTATACGGAATATTATAAACAGTTTGTGGAGGGCAGACATTTTAACCAGTCGGATGCCACACTGAATTGGTATGGAAGCGTGGCGGGGATTTTCTGTATGGTTGTGTCTTATTTCCTGAACAGGCTGCTGGTGAAGCTTACGTGACGGGGTGACATTCTGGCATTAACAGGTAAGTTTAGCCAGATCATTATAAAATGCAGGGTAGCTGATGGTCACCACATCGCTGCCCTTTATTTGTGTCTCGCCATCAGCAATGAGAGAGGCAATGGCAAAACTCATGGCAATGCGGTGGTCTAAATGGGAGTCCACTGTAGTGCCGTGAAGCGGGGCGCCTCCCTTTATGATCATACCATCGTCAGTGCCTTTGATGTCACAACCCATGGCACTGAGATACTGTACCATCACATCGATGCGGTTGGATTCCTTGACCTTTAATTCGGCTGCATCGCGGATGATGGTGGTGCCTTCCGCACAGGCAGCCATAATATTAATGATGGGCAGTTCATCAATCAGTGTAGGAATGATATCTCCTTCGATGGTAATGCCGTGAAGGGAACTGGATTTTACCAGAAGATCGGCAACCGGTTCCCCGTCATTTTTAACATTTAAAAGCGTGATGTTGCCGCCCATCTGCTGGCAGACACGCAGGATACCATCTCTTGTGGGATTGATGCCCACATTGCGGATCAGGATTTCGGAACCGGGAACGATCAGTCCGGCGGCCATAAAGTAAGCGGCGGAGGAAATATCTCCTGGCACATTGATTTTCTGGCCCATAAGGCGGGGACTTGGATGTACGGTGGCAGTCCTACCCTCCGTATGCAGATTGGCGCCGAAATAGCGGAGCATGATTTCTGTGTGGTTGCGGCTGATGGCGGGCTCTGTTACCTGGGTTATGCCATCGGCATAGAGGCCGGCCAACAACACGGCGGACTTGACCTGGGCGGAGGCCACCCTGGATTGATAGTGGATGCCCTGCAAGTGTCGTCCTGCAATATGCAGGGGCGCGCAGTCATTGCCGTTTATGCTGGTGATGGCAGCACCCATCATGGATAAAGGTTCCATGATCCGCCGCATGGGACGCTTCTGGATGGAAGCATCGCCAGTCAAAGTACTCTCAAAAGGCTGTCCTGCCAAAATCCCACTGATCAGCCGGGTGGTGGTGCCGCTGTTCCCCATGTCAAGTACCGATGAGGGGGCCTGCAGGCCGTGAAGCCCTCTGCCGTGGATTAAGATTTTTTCAGGTGTGTTTTCTATCTCAATGCCCATTTGGCGAAATGCCTCTATGGTGGAGAGACAGTCTGCACCCTGCAAGAAGTTGGTAACTTCCGTGAGGCCCTCCGCCAGGGAACCGAACATGACAGCCCGATGGGAGATTGATTTATCGCCGGGGATTGTGACTTCGCCTTTCAATGTCTTTACTTTATGCAGAATCATGATGATTACCTTCCTTATTCTCAGATTTTGTTCTGTGGAAATGCTGGGCAGTCCGTTTTCAGGCTTCATGGGAATCTTAACGTGTATGAATCCTGTATTCGCTTTCTGTCAAAAGCCTGACGGCAGCTTCCGTAGCCTTTTTATCATAAAATTCAATTCGCAGGGCGCCTTCTGCCAATTCCCGGTTATGATTGATACCAATATTTTTGATGCTCACCTCATGTTCTGCCAGCAGCGCAGCAATCGTAGCGATAGCGCCTGGCCGGTCCGCAATGTCCACCGTGAGGACATATTCTGCCTTGATGGGCCCATTAGAACTGTTGGTGAAGGAATCCCGGTAGGTGCGTGCCGTGTCAAAAAATTGATAGAGTGCCTCTTCGTTCCGATTGTCGATATAATCGGACAGCACGGTAAGATATTCTATATAGGTCTTTAACAGATTGGAGATGTTAGCCGTATTGGTCAAACAGATCTGCTGCCACATGGTGGGGGAGGAGGAAGCAATCCGCGTGATATCCTTAAAGCCTCCTGCCGCGATCATTTTCATTATGCCGTCCTTAGAATCGCTGTTTTTAATCAGATTGACTAAAGAAGCGGCAATCACATGGGGCAGATGGGAGATAGCTGCCGTGACATAATCGTGCTGGTCATAAGAAAGCACCAGTGGAATGGCGCCAATGGAGGAGACTAAGTCCTGGTAGGCAGTTACTTTTTCATGGGGCACTGTCTCGGAAGGCGTCAGGATATAGTAAGCATTTTCCAGTAAAGATGCCTTGGAATTCTGGTAGCCAAATCGTTCGGAGCCCGCCATCGGGTGGCCGCCGACAAATTGTGAGGAAAGCCCAAGCGCTTCAATATGGCGATGGATTCCTGTTTTGACGCTCCCCACATCCGTGAGAATGGCATCAGGAGAAATATATTGCTTCAATGTTAATAAATTATCGTCATTACATGATACTGGTGCGCATAAAAACAGATAGTCGCAGTCATGAAAAGAAGCATCTATGTCAGGACATACCTTATCAATGATCTGCTCCTCCAGAGCCAGATCCAAAGATGTCTTGTTGATATCATAGGCGATCAGATGGGATGAGGGGAGACAGTTCCTGATTGCCTTGGCGATGGAGCCGCCGATCAGTCCCAGTCCGATAAAGCCGAAGGTCAAAGTACTCATATGCAGGGTTACCTTTCACAGTCAATTCTATAATAAATCCGTTTTTACTATAGCATTTAGAAGGGGGAAAAGCAAGGATAGCAAATCTGAGCAAAATCAATAAATTGTGCAAAATCTATAAATGTTATTGAAATTGTTGATAAAATTTAGTAAAATATAAATGCAATTTGTTTTTGCGGTTGAAGATAACAGAATTGGAGGATTACAAGACATGAATGTTTACACAACGGATAAGATTCGTAATGTGGTTCTGCTGGGGCATGGGGGCTGCGGCAAGACCAGTCTGGTGGAGGCGATGGCCTACCTGTCCGGCATCACATCCAGAATGGGAAAAGTTGCTGACGGGAACACTGTGAGTGATTTTGGTAAGGAGGAACAGAAACGCCAGATATCCATAGCCACTTCTGTTGTTCCAATCGAGTGGGAGGGCGTGAAGATCAATGTGCTTGACTCTCCCGGTTTCTTTGATTTTGTAGGCGAAGTGGAGGAAGCGGTCAGTGCAGCAGATGCGGCGATCATCGTAGTGTCTGGTAAGGCCGGTGTGGAAGTGGGCACAGAGAAAGCATGGGAGATTTGTGATAAATATAAACTTCCCAGATTTGTGTTCGTGACGGACATGGATATTGACAATGCCTCTTTCAGACAAGTTGTAGAAAATATGACTGACAAATACGGCAAGAAAATGGCACCGTTCCATCTGCCGATCCGTGAAAATGAGAAGTTCGTGGGATATATCAATGTTATCACGGAGCAGGCTTACCGCTGGGAAGGTAAGGAAGTCGTGGAGTGCGAGATGCCGGAATACAGTAAGGCAAATCTGCAGTTATGCCGTGATACATTGATGGAAGCAGTGGCAGAGACCAGTGAAGACCTGATGGAACGTTATTTCAATGGAGATACTTTCTCAGAGGCCGAGATTCGTGCAGCGCTTCGTACTAACGTGATGGATGGCAGTATTGTTCCCATGTCTATGGGTTCCAATGTACTCTGTCAGGGTGTGTTCACATTGCTTGACGATATCGTTAAATATATGCCCAGTCCGGAGAACAGGGAATTGGCAGGCGTTGACTTAAAGACCAATGAGATTTTCCAGGCCAATTATGACTTCTCCAAACCGAAGTCTGCTTATATCTTCAAGACCATCGTGGATCCGTTTATCGGTAAGTATTCGCTGATCAAAGTTTGCTCCGGTGTATTGAAGAGCGATGACGTTATCTATAACGATGAGAAGGAAGTAGAGGAAAAGATTAGTAAGCTTTATGTGATGCAGGGGAACAAGCCCATTGAGATCAAAGAACTTCATGCGGGCGATATCGGAGCCATTGCGAAACTGACGGCGGCTAGGACCGGCAACACCCTTTCCACCAAGGCAAGAACCATCCGTTATGGCAAGACAGAGATTTCCACGCCCTATACATACAAACGGTATCGGGCTAAGAATAAGGGCGATGTGGATAAGGTATCCCAAGCACTGCAGAAGATGAGACATGAGGATCAGACACTCTGGGTTGTCAACGACGGAGAAAATAAGCAGACACTGCTGTACGGCATGGGCGATCTGCATCTGGAAGTGATTGCCAGCCGTCTGCAGAATGAGTATAAGGTAGAAATCGAACTGAGCGAGCCGAAGATTGCATACCGTGAGACTATCCGTAAGAAATCCGATGTGGAGTATAAGTATAAGAAACAGTCCGGTGGACACGGACAGTATGGCCATGTAAAGATGCGTTTCGAGGCTTCTGGGGATTTGGAGAATCCTTATGTATTTGAGCAGGAAGTGGTAGGCGGTGCCGTGCCGAAGAATTATTTCCCGGCAGTGGAAAAGGGATTGCAGGATTCCATTTCTGCAGGGCCTTTGGCAGCTTATCCGGTAGTGGGTGTGAAGGCGGTTCTCTATGACGGTTCCTATCATCCGGTGGATTCCTCTGAGATGGCCTTCAAGATGGCGACCATCCAGGCGTTTAAGAAGGGCTTTATGGAGGCGGGGCCGGTGCTCTTAGAGCCCATCGCGAACTTACAGGTGACAGTGCCCGATTCCTATACGGGCGACGTTATGGGCGACCTCAATAAGAGGAGAGGCCGTGTTCTGGGCATGAATCCTGCTGGAGACGGCAAGACTGTGGTTGAGGCGGATATCCCGATGGCAAGCCTGAACGGTTATTGTACGGATCTTCGTTCCATGACGGGTGGACGCGGCACCTATAAATATGAATTTGCAAGATATGAGCAGGCGCCCAGCGATGTGCAGGAGAAAGAAGTGGCTGCAAGGGCGAAGGCTGTTGCGGAAGCGAATGCGGATGCATAAGATAAAGGCGGTAATGAATGGACAGAATATAGGGAGAGACAGTATGTCTCTCCCTATTTGCGTTATTTGGCTTGAGACATACAGAGGCGCATCATTTTCTTCGTTTGTGTCATAAATGCCTTTTCAATATCCGAATGTGGTGATAAGATAGGGGTATATCTCAAGTGTTTTGTTTTGAAAATAAGGAGGAGATTTCCATGGCAGCCAGTGAATATGCAACAGCGTTAAGACAGGGACGGCGTAGTTATCGGTCCGCGCTCAGTAAGGGGGAATATCCTTATCTTCCGGTATTGGATGATATGATATCTTATACCGAGGTCGCATCCATAGATAATTTGGGGATTATGGACATTCCCTTATCCAAAATTGTAGGGACGAAGACAGAGGGGAGAGCGAATGCTTTTGCCAATAATTTTATGCCGCTTCTTCCGGAGGAGTCAGAATTCGGGCGAAAGTGGGCGGCTGTGTACGATCATCAGATTGACGACGGCATTAACGATCCCATTATCGCTTATGAGTTTATGAATCAGTTTTATGTGCAGGAGGGCAATAAGCGCGTCAGTGTGATGAAGTATCTCAAAACGTACAGCCTGCCGGCGAGCGTTACCCGTCTGGTGCCCAAACGGTCAGAGGAAAAAGAAAATCGTCTGTATTATGAGTTTCTGGACTTTTATGAGGTATCCCATAGCTATGACATTTGCTTTTCGAAAGAAGGAAACTATCAGAAACTTTTGAAATATATGGGGAAGAAGGCGGACGAACCCTGGAGCGATGATGACAGGATGAATTTTCATTCGGCCTGCTATAACTTTGGGCTTGCTTTCAATAAGGCAAGCGGTGAAAAGCTGGATATCAATGTTTCTGATGCGTTCCTGATCTATGTGGAAATATATGGTTATGATAAAGTGGTGGAACAGACGGAGCAGGAGATCAGCCGTGCGCTCCAGAAGATGTGGACGGAGATTACCCTTGCCGATCAGGGAAGCCAGGTAGAATTGGTGCAGAACCCGGAGAATGTAAAGGCCACTCTTTTAAACAAACTGCTTCCACTTGGTATTCCGGATTCTCTGAAGATAGCGTTTATCTATACAAAGACTAGGGCGACTTCCAGTTGGGCCTATGCCCATGAACTGGGCAGACTGTATCTGGAGCAGGCTTTTGCCGGTAAGATAGAGACGATGGCCTTTGAGAATGCAGATACAGAGGCACAGGTGGAGGAGGCCATTGACCAGGCAGTTGCGGACGGCTGTGAATTGATCTTCACTACGGCTTCGCAGATGGTTAACCAGAGTGTGCGTTCTGCGATTCAGTATCCGAAGGTAAAAATATATAACTGTTCCATTAAGATGTCCTATTCCTCTATCTGCACATATTATGCAAGGATGTATGAGTCCAAATTCCTGATGGGCGCCATTGCAGCGGCGCTGTCTCGGACCGACAGGCTGGGATATGTGGCTGATTATCCTATTTACGGGGCGCTTGCGAATATCAACGCTTTTGCGTTGGGAGCCAAAATGATCAATCCCTATGTGAAGATACATTTAGAGTGGACGAAAGTCAAAGGTGCTGACGCCAGGGAAAGACTTAGCCAGGAAGGGATTGTGTTTGTCTCCGACAACGACATGATCACACCAGAGAAAGCATCCAGGGCCTATGGCCTTTATACCAAAAAGGATGACGGGACACTTGAAAATTTAGCTACACCCATCTGGGACTGGGGCAAATTTTATGAGCGTATTATCAAAAACATATTCAGCGGCGGCAGCACGGAATCGGATGCACAGAAGGGCAAAAAGGCGGTCAATTACTGGTGGGGCATGTCGGCGGACGTCATTGATATCATTTGCTCCAAATCCATGCCGGACGGGATTGCCAGACTGATCGAACTGCTGAAAACTTCAATCCGTTCCGGGCAATTCCAGCCCTTTGGCGGGCCAATCTATTCCCAGAACGGCGTCCAGCAGTGTGCAAAGGGAGAAAGCCTGGGCGCGGACGAAATTATTACCATGGATTGGCTGGCAGAGAATGTCATTGGCAAGATTCCAGAGTTGGAGGAATTGACCGAGGATGCCAGGGCGCTTGTGGAATTTCAGGGAATCAAAGTAGATGAAACCGGTACGGAGAAAAATGCTGGTGTATCAAATGACAGGTCGAGCGAGAGCGGAGGACAGGAATGAAGATTTTAGTGCTTGCCGACCAGAAATCCAAATATCTGTATGACTTTTATGACAGGGATAAACTCAAAGATGTTGACCTAATTATTTCTTGTGGCGATCTGCCAGCAGTGTATCTGTCGTTTTTTGTCACACTCTGTAATGTACCGCTTCTTTATGTCAAGGGAAACCATGATGAGAGATATGAGGCGGCGCCTCCGGAAGGCTGTATCTGTATAGAGGATGATATTTATGTGTATCAGGGCATCCGGATCCTAGGGCTTGGCGGTTCCATGGAATATATACCGCGGGCGGCCAATCAGTATAGCGAGCAGAAGATGAGACGGCGGTTGTGGCGGTTGAAATTTAAATTATGGCGGCATAAAGGATTTGATATTTTGGTGACACATGCCCCGGCTCGCCAGATCAATGACCTGGAAGACCTGCCTCATCGCGGCTTTACGGTTTTCCGAGAACTGATGGAGAAATACGAGCCGAAGTTTTTCTTTCACGGGCATGTGCATGCCAATTACAGCAGGAATTTTAAGAGGATAGACCAATATAAATCGACTACTATAGTCAATGGCTTTGAATATTATATTGTGGAGTACCCGCAGGGGGAGCAGTATCCGGAGGCGTTGTAGTATTTAGAGGCGCCCGGAGGCATTGTAGTGTCTCGAAGCGTCCAAAGGCGTTGCATGGTCCGGATATTGACATGAGTGAGCGGCATATGTTATAGTCGATACAGTTAGCAATAGATATTATGTATCGTATATTTTAGAAAGGCGGTTTCAGCGTGGGAATTATTATTCGTTGTGCGCGCACCCGTATGCAGGGGCAGTAAGAAGCAGATATATATAGTCTCATGGAAATGGGATTTTTTTGCGTGCGAATAATAATTGTCATATGCTTATCGGACAGATGTGAGGAAAGTCATGTCTGTGTCGTCTGCCTTATCGTATCGTTTAGCAGGAAGATTCTGTTTATGTGAGTCGTACCTGCTTTTTTACTGCCTTTTTTTCGGGATAGAATTCGCTTGTGGGCGAATGGCACAGAAACGGAAAATAAGGAGGCACGCTATGCGAAAGAGCAGGAGACAAGCAGGATATGATTATATCAAACAGGTAACGGATTCACAAAATTTTCTGACGGATTCTAAGTTGATTCACAGGATTGTTCGCCTGGCAGACATTCAAGGCAATGACACAGTGATTGAAATAGGGACCGGTAAGGGACATCTGACGGAGGAACTTTGTAAAAGGGCCGGCAGGGTGTACTCGGTGGAAATTGACACAAAACTGATGGAGACTGCCAAGAATCGACTGAGGAAATATTCCAATCTGGAATTGACAGCAGGAGACTTTTTAAAATATCGTCTGCCAGTGAAGGATGCGTACAAGGTGTTTGCCAACATACCCTATTTTATTACCACGCAGATTGTGGACAAACTGACGAAGGGAGATAGCCTTCCTACAGACATTTATCTGGTGATGGAGAAGGGGGCGGCCAAAAGATTTATGGGATTGCCAAAAGAGACGAAGAAATCCCTAGAACTTAAGGTGAGGTGGGAAATGAAGATTGTGTATCATTTCCGAAGGGAAGATTTTCATCCGAAACCGTCTGTGGATTCTGTCCTGATACACTTTTCCAGGAAGGCAATACCGGATCTTGACAGGGAACAATACCGGGAGTTCCAGAAATTTATTGAACGGGGCATGAAGTACGGTATAACGGGAAAAGGCGGACTGCTAACGAAAAGACAGGTGTCGGCGGCGCTGAGACAAGGGGGACTGTATAAAGAACACGAGGACGGCGTCACCCTTTATATCCAGTGGCTCTGCCTGTTTCGATATTTCAAGAAAACAGTTGACAAATCCCGCCAGTATAATAAAATTAGAAGAGTATGAGTGGAATCTTATAATCTACGGCCGAAAGAGACATTTTGTGCGGCGGATTATAATGCGATATATGCCGTGTGTGAGTGCGGCGGGAAAGGTATGGTCAACGAAATGGCAGAAGTGTACAATCACAGAGAAGTGGAGACAAAATGGCAGAAGGTGTGGGATGAGGAGAAGGCATTTAAGACTTCGGAGGATTATTCCAAACCCAAATATTATGCATTGGTAGAATTTCCTTATCCTTCCGGACAGGGCTTGCATGTGGGACATCCAAGACCATATACGGCGTTGGATATCGTGGCGAGAAAGAGAAGGATGCAGGGCTATAATGTACTCTATCCCATGGGTTGGGATGCGTTCGGTCTTCCCACGGAGAACTATGCGATTAAGAATCATATTCATCCGAAGATTGTGACACAGAATAACGTGTCCCGTTTTAAGAGTCAGCTGCATTCCCTGGGATATTCCTTTGACTGGGACAGGGAAGTGAATACCACGGATCCCAATTATTATAAGTGGACGCAGTGGATCTTCTTAAAATTATTCAAGGCGGGACTTGCCTATAAGTCCGAGATGCCCATTAACTGGTGTACTTCCTGTAAGGTCGGTCTGGCCAATGAGGAAGTGGTGAACGGTGTCTGTGAGCGCTGCGGTTCTGAGGTAGTCCGCAAGGTGAAGAGCCAGTGGATGCTTAAGATTACAGAGTACGCCGATAAGCTGATTGAAGGACTCGACACGGTAGATTATGTGGAACGTGTCAAAGTGTCCCAGAAAAACTGGATCGGCAAATCCACGGGGGCAGAGGTGGATTTTGCGATTAAGGATAAGGAAGATAAACTTCGTGTTTATACGACAAGATGTGACACTTTGTTTGGCGCAACGTACATGGTAGTATCGCCAGAGCATCCGATCATTGATAAATACAAAGACGATATAAAGAACTGGGACGACATCTGTGCCTATCGTGAGCAGGCCGCCAGAAAGTCTGACTTTGAGCGGGCGGAACTGGCAAAGGATAAGACTGGCGTATGTATCGATGGCATGTCGGCTATTAATCCGGTCAATGGAAAAGAAATCCCGATTTTTATTTCCGATTATGTGCTGATGAGTTACGGTACAGGTGCGATCATGGCGGTGCCGGCCCATGATGAGAGAGACTGGGATTTTGCCAAGAAGTTTGGTCTGCCCATCGTCGAGGTCGTGGCGGGCGGAAAAGATGTGCAGGAAGAAGTATATACGGATGTGGCTACCGGTACTTTGGTCAACTCTGATTTCCTGAACGGACTCAGTGTGGCGGATGCCAAAGAGAAGATGATCGCTTTTCTGGAAGAAAAGGGTGTGGGCTGTGCCAAGACAAACTTCAAGCTGCGTGACTGGGTATTTTCCAGACAGCGTTATTGGGGCGAGCCAATCCCGATCGTATATTGTGAGAAATGCGGTTATGTGCCGTTAGATGAGAGCGAACTGCCTCTGGAATTACCGGAGGTGGAGAGTTATATGCCTACCGATACGGGCGAATCACCGTTGGCATTGATGACCGATTGGGTTAACACTACCTGTCCATGCTGCGGCGGGCCGGCGAAACGGGAGACAGACACCATGCCCCAGTGGGCAGGCTCCTCCTGGTATTTCCTGCGTTATACAGATCCCAATAATAGCGAAGCGCTGGCCAGCAAAGAAGCGTTGGATTACTGGATGCCGGTAGACTGGTATAACGGCGGTATGGAACATACCACACTGCACTTACTGTATTCCCGGTTCTGGCATAAATTCCTTTATGACCAGAAGGCAGTGCCCTGTCCGGAACCCTATGCCAAGAGGACTTCCCATGGCATGATTCTAGGATTGAATCCTCATTGCTTCTCCAATCTGCCCGCAAAAGAGCAGGAGCAGCTGCTTGCAGAGTATGGCAGTGAGAAGGCGGCCAGGGAAGCGTTGAAAGAGAAATATGGTGAGATGGCGGAACATCCGGTAGTGAAGATGTCCAAGTCCTTGGGAAATGTGGTTAATCCCGATGATATTGTGACGGATTATGGTGCAGACACTCTCCGTACTTATGAGATGTTCATTGGTGCGTTTGAACTGAGCGCCGGTTGGAGCGAGGACGGCGTCAAAGGCTGCCGCAGGTTCTTGGAGAGAGTATGGAAACTGCAGGATATTCTGACAGACGATATGGGCTACTCCAAAGATATGGAGATTAAGATGCACCAGACCATCAAGAAAGTCAGCAATGATTTCGAGAGCCTGAAATACAATACGGCAATTGCCGCTATGATGGCATTGGTCAATGACTTTTATAAGAAAAATGCGGTGACCAAGGGTGAGTTCAAGACACTGATCACACTGCTTAACCCGGTGGCACCTCATATCACGGAGGAATTATGGCAGAAGGTTGGCTTTGAGGGCAGAGTCTATCAGACAGCGTGGCCGGAGTTTGAGGAAGCCAAGACCGTGGAGTCCACCGTGGAGATTGCCGTGCAGATTAACGGTAAGACCAGGGCGACTCTGGATATCGGCAAGGATGATCCGAAAGATGAGGTAATTGCCAAGGCCAAGGAAGTGGTTGCAGACAAGTTGACCGGGACTATTGTCAAAGAGATTTATGTGCCTGGCAGGATCGTGAATATTGTGCAGAAATAATGGGTTTGGACTGGATTATTTTACAAGTATTGATAACAGCATATAGTATTATTTCCCCGAATCCTGTATATAAGATGACAGTTATGATGCCGCAGGATGATTCTATCTATATCAATACAAGTGCGGTGATCGATTTGAATGAGGACGGGATACCAGAGGTGTGTCTGGCGGCATCAAGCGGCTGGGAATATTATGTATATTATTATCTGGATGGCGATGTCCATTCAGTAGAAGGCTTGACGCCCTGGGCATGGAGCAGTAATCTGTGTTACACAACAGACAATAGACTGGTCATGTGTGCTTATGCGCACACCACAGGGACAGCGGGCATTGTCCAGTACAGGGTTTATGAATGGACTCCCGCAGGTTATCATATGGCGGAAGATTTGTGGAGTATGCCATGTGAATGGGATAGCTATGGAAATCCAGTCCGTTTGGAGTATATCTCATCGGAAAAGGCAATTGATCCTTTCGAGATGGAAGATTACTCCGATCTGTTGATTACACAACAGGAATTTGATCAAAAAATTGCGGATTTTGGTGAACTTACCTCTATTTTTTATGATGGAGAAAGCCTGTACACAGATGCATGGGAGCAGGATGTAGAGGCTGATGAGATTTACAGAGAGATCCAGAAGGAAATATTGAACTGGCAATGACAAATTGAGCAAAAACGGCGCGACCGCTGTCACCTGGGAAAGGGTGGCGGCGGTTCTTTTTCGCCCTCCGCGGATACACCGCTGCCAATCATCATAATACGACAGATAGGAAAGATTGGGTACCAATTAACTGATTATCTAGTTTACTTTAAAAAGACGAAAAAACGTCCACAAAAATCCTGAAATTATATTGACATACATAAAAATATTTCATATAATAAACCCTAATAGAGAATATTTTCTCAGTGAAATTATCAGATTCGTTCTATTCTGGACGATAGATCGGAAATATCCGATTCCGGCGTTATCAGCCATATTTCACAAAATAATTGAAAAATGGCTGAAGGCAGTGTCATAAAAGTTATTGTGATGACATGCAATAAGCCGGAAGGGAGAACATGGGAAAACTGGATAGAAAAGACAGACCGTTCTTTTCTGATGCAGAACGGTTTGCAGAACTTATCAATATCAATCTTTATCAGGGAGAGAAGATTCTTATTCCGGAAAACCTTAGGCTTCTGCAAAGAAAATACCCCTCATTGGGCAGCGAATCCGGGGAAAAGGAACGGGATGTTCTGATGCTGGATGAGGAGCACCATATTTGTTACGGCCTAGAAATCGAAACAGAGTCTGATTACAGTATGCCGGAGCGGGTATTGGTATATGATGCCTGTGAATATGAATATCAGATAAGATTAATACATAAGGAACATATCCGAAAGAAAGATTACAATCATTACCGTGAAAAGAAAAGCAGGATGAAAGAAAGGGATTTAATTTTTCCGGTCATAACAGTAGTGCTGTATCTGGGAGAAGAAGTCTGGACAGGCAGGAATGCACTTATGCAGATGTTTCATAAAGCTGTCAAGGCAGACACAATTTCCGGAGAATATGTAAGAGAGTATGGTTTTCCATTGATAGAAGTACAGAAAGTAACACCGGAAGCTTACCAGACAGATTTACGGGAATTTTTTCAAGCAATGCACTGCAGGGGAGACCGAAAACACATGATGCAGCTGCTACAGACAGAACAATTTCAGAAGCTGTCCGATGAAACAGAGCAGGCCATAGCGGTGCATTTGTATATGAAGGGATTGACGGAGAAGATGGAAAAGGAGGGAATGTCTATGTGTAAAGCAATCAGGGAGTGGATGGAAGAAGAGCGGAAAGAGGGTAAAATAGAGGGCCTAAAGGAAGAAAAGCTTTACATAATCAGGAGAATGATAGAGGAGGGACTGGACGAACAGTTTATACGGAAGATAACGCAATGTTCAAAGGCGGAACTTGTGGCCGCAGGAAAATGAGATGAGTAATCAACAATTTAAAATAAAACACTTGCACAGATATAAATCATGTGTTATATTCTATCTATCATAATCGTTTTATAGAATGTAATTATTCTAAAGAACATATTACACTAGGAGTTTGTTAATAGGATAACAACTCCTATCGCGCACAATCCACTCACGGAATTTCAGGTGCGCAACTCAGGCTTTTCGTCGAACAATTTCAACACATTTATTTAGGTACAGGCGGAGAGCGGCATATGTTTTCTTTCCTGTACAGACAAAGGAGGAGAACATGAAGTACAAAGAGGACCAAAACGAGTCTGCCATTTATCAGGAGGCGGATACCGTAAAGAAAGTGCGGTTGAGAGATCAAAACAGCGCGTGAAGATAAACAGGCGTAAAGATTTCCGTTATCCGCCGATTTATCCAATCGTATACTATGAAGGAGCAGGAGAATGGACAGCGTTCCGGAATCAGAAGGACAGGATCCTGTTGGGAGATTTGTTTCAGGCCTACATACCGGATTTCACCTATAAGCTGGTAAGGACGAGAGAGTATTCTAATGAAGAGTTATTATCCAGGGAAGATGCAATCTCACTGTTGATGTTGCTCAATAAAATCCAGCAGGCGGAAGATTTTCAGGAAATATCTAAGACACCGATGACACATTTGAATGAAATCTTACAGGATGCATCATTGGATGTTGTGGAGATTATCCTTTCAACGGTGAGGAGTCTGTGTCGAAGATTAAACCTGACAACAGAGGAGACGACAGATTTATTAGAGAAGATAAGAGGTGGCAACATGGGATATTTATGGGAGAACATGGAGAAGATGGATATTCAATTAGAGCGCCGCAATACAGCAGAGCAAAGACAGAGGGCAGAAGAGGCAGAGCAGAAAGTGGAGGAAGTGGTGCAGAAAGCCAAAAGGGCGGAACAGGAGAACTCCAATTTATATCGTATTTTTATCACAACCTGTCGGAAACAGGGAATGAATCGGGAAGAGGTAAGACAACAGCTACAATCAGAGACTGGTCAGGAAGAAGGTAAAATAGATGAATTATTGGAAAAGTTCTGGGAGATTGGGGATGAGATATAATCATTATGATATTATGGTTATTGTGACATATTGTTGCAATGCGAAATGCAATATGTGCAGCTTTCATGAACAACAAAGTGAGGATCAGAAATGTTTGTAGACTATCATGTACATACGAATTTCAGCGATGATTCCACTTATCCTATGGAAGAGGTCGTAAAAGACGCCATCCATATGGGTATGGATGAAATTTGTTTTACCGATCATGTAGATTATGGGATCAAGGTAGACTGGGACAGCGGGCTGGAAATCATATACCGGGATGGGGAACCGATGGCCAATGTGGACTATCCGTCCTATGCAGCGCAGATTGAGATATTGCGGAAACGCTACGGGGAACAGATTACGATTAGGATGGGCATGGAGTTTGGCATACAGATGCACACAATTCCGCAGTTTGAGGCTCTGTATGGAAGGTATCCTTTTGATTTTATTCTTTTATCTGTTCATCAGGTGGAAGATAGGGAGTTCTGGACGCAGGATTTTCAGCGGGGCAGGACGCAGAAGGAGTACAATGAACGTTATTATGAGGAAATCCTGAATTTGGTAAAAAACTTTCAGCATTATAGTGTGCTGGGGCATTTAGATTTAATTGTGCGTTACGATGAGTTGGGAGTCTATCCGTTTGAACATGTAAGACCATATGTAGAAGAAATCTTAAAAGAAGTGATACGGAATGGCAAAGGAATAGAGGTGAATACATCCTCTTATCGTTATGGGCTGCCGGATACCATGCCATCCAGGGAAATCCTAAAGCTTTATAAAGAGCTGGGCGGCAGGATAATTACACTCGGAAGTGACAGCCATAAACCGGAGCATCTGGGCGCTTGTATGGAAGAGACGAAGGGAATATTAAAAGACATTGGATTTGACAGTTTTTGTACTTTTGATAAAATGCAGCCGATATTCCATGAACTCTAATTTTCCGGTAAATAATCGGCAGGAGCCGCCATTCGGAGGCTCCTGCATTGAAGGATGGGATTATTTTATCTCCTCCGTAATTTCAGCATCTTATCGATTCTGTCCAGTTCTTCCGGTGTGGAATACTTCTTGATCGTATCGACGATTGTGTCGATCTCTTCATTTGTAAAAGTGATATGGTTATCTTGCCCTCTCTTGGCGACAGCCATCAGAAATGGAAGCATCTGTTCCTTTTTCATGGATTGGCTTTCAAATACCAGGGCTTGCAAAAATTCCAATTTAGTCTTATCAATATGTGCGATTGCGGGATCGTTCATCCAGGTATTATTCATGGGATACTCCTTTTTATGGATTATTCTGGAACATTTCGTACATTGCCTTTTGTTCCGGGGTGAGCATGTTCATCAGCATATCAAGCATGGGCGAGCCCTGGGAGGTGCGGGAGTTTTCATTGTCGTCGGACGATGTTGGGGATTCACCGTTGCCATTGGCGCTGTCAGAATCCGTGTCTGTACGACTGTTATTTCCGGAGAATGGATTTTCGAACAGAGAATCCATGGACATTTCAGGAAAAATCTCCTGCATGGCAGACATAGTCTGCGACATTTCCTGTACGGTCTCCAGAGTTTTTAACATGTTCTGGAATTGTTCCAGCTGTTTGATTTCTTCAGGGGTGGAGTAGAGGCAAAGTTCTTTACATATTTTGCGCAGGTCAGGCTTCTCCGGGGAAGATAAACTGCATCCACAAAGCTGAAAAGGATGTCTGCGCACATAGTCCATGGTATATTGCAGTTCCATGTATTTAATGTAGATAGCAAAATGTTTTTGCATGGAAGGTTCTATGTAAGGAAGAAGAACCTTGAGTTTCTGGATCTGATTGGTAGTATATAAGGCATCGAATGTCATAACATTGGACGCGTTTTCATTTCTGTCTGTCATAGGATATGCCTTTCTGATGCCCATATTTTCTCTATCAGTATATGACACATGAGAGAAAAATAGGCTCTAAATAGAGCTAGAGCCTATTTTCCAGATGTGTGTTAAAGAAGTGTTAAGATGAAACGTGATGGGTTAGTTGCAGCAGCAGGATAAAAGGATCAGAATCCAGATCCAGGAACAGCAGTTGTTGTCGTTACCGCCAAAGAGGCCGTTACCGAAGAAGCTGTTACCGCATCCACATCCGTCGCCATTATTACCGCAGCAGGATAAAAGGATCAGAATCCAGATCCAGGAACTACATCCACATCCGTTATTTGCAGTACTGGTATTGTTGCATCCGCAGTGAGTTGCTGTTAAATCGCTCATGTTAGTGCCCTCCAAATGTTGTTTATGGTTTATCTTATGAACGGAGGGCAAAATGGTGACAGAGTTTAGGGAATATGATTTTAGGTTTTGCAGTTAATGTGAAAAAGACGGCTGGAAAGGGCTGTGATACAAATGCATTGTGTGCTTGAAACATATGTTCGAATGTGATAAAATAACAGTATGGATAAAGGTAGGAAGGAATCCAAACTACATATAAAAAAGGCGGACGCCATTGTGATCATAGTCTGTCTAATGGCGGCCTTACTTTTGGCGGCAGGACTTTTGTGTCATCATGAGGAAGGGCGCCAACTTTGTATTTCTTACAATGGCAAGATGATCATGACAGTGGAAATGAAAGAAGTTACTTCGGGAGAAGGAAGATCTGCAGACAGCAAAGAAGAAGGAGTCTATTATCTGATCACTTATGAAGAAGCCGGGGCAGTGTCTGTGGGATATGAAAGTCGTCCAGATATTCCGTCTGACATCAGCTATAATCTGATATATCTTTCAACAGAGGGGGTACGGATGGAATCAGCGGATTGCCGGGATCAGATTTGTGTGCATCACAGACCTTTGACGGGCGGCGGTGATAGTATCATTTGTCTGCCGCACAGGCTTGTGGTGGAATTAATAGGAGGGGAAGACGGTCAGATAGACGGGATGGTGAAGTGATGAAAAAGACAGTGGAACTAGGGTTTTTATTGGCGCTTGCCCTGATTCTTTCTTATGTGGAGTCACTGATACCGTTCAGTTTCGGAGTGCCAGGTATCAAATTAGGGCTGCCAAATCTGATAGTAGTATTGTTATTGTATCGTGATAAAACACTATGCGGCGGTGTGAGGGAAGCCTTGTTGGTGAATGGGCTGCGAATCATTCTTTCCGGCTTTTTGTTTGGGAATCTGTATGCGATTCTGTATGGGCTTGCAGGGGCGGCATTCAGCTTTGGCGTTATGCTTCTGGCACGCAGATGCAGGTATCTATCCATGGTTGGGGTGAGTGTGCTCGGCGGCGTGTTCCACAATGTGGGACAGGTCATAGTGGCAGTGTTTGTAGTGGAGACTTTTGCGGTAGTATATTATCTGCCGATATTGATTGTGGCGGGGGTTATAACAGGAGCGGTCCTCGGTATCCTTGGTATGGAATTATTGCCATACCTTGAGCGGGATGCAGAGAAATATGGATAAGAGAGTAGTATTGTAACGAGATGGAAAAAGAAGGAGAAAGAGGAAACAAGATATGTACGCATACATAAAAGGCACACTGGAAGAGATTATGGAGGATTCTGTGGTGGTGGAAACCGGCGGAATAGGGTATAATGTGAAAGTATCCACGACTACGGCGGATTTATTGCCGGGAATTGGCAGTGAGGTCAAGATTTATACCTATACACTGGTGCGGGAGGATGCTTTTTCTCTATATGGTTTTTTGACGAGGGATGACCTGGAGGTGTTTAAGAAACTGATCACAGTGAGCGGGATTGGTCCGAAGGGCGGGTTGGCGATTTTATCAGTGATGAGTGCGGATGCATTGCGGTTTGCTGTGATGGCGGGAGATGCGAAGGCAATCGCGAAGGCCCCGGGAATCGGAGCCAAGACGGCGGAGCGTGTCATCTTAGATCTGCGGGACAAGATTTCCTTGGAAGATACGCTGAGAGGAATTGGCGCGCCTGTGGGCAAGACAGGATCCTCTGCGGATGCCCAGACTGCGGATAATGTGATGAAGCGGGAGGCTATCGAGGCATTGGTGGCCTTGGGGTATTCTGCATCAGATGCCACGGCGGCTGTCAAGAAGGTGGAACTGCATGAGGATATTACAGTGGAGGATATTTTGAAACAGGCATTAAAGTATATGTTCTAATGGAGATATGAACTATGGCAGGCAGGATGATTGAAACGAATCTGATGGAAGAGGATATTAAGATTGAAGGATCTCTTCGTCCACAGACGCTTGTTGACTATATTGGTCAAACTAAAGTAAAGGATAACTTGAAGATATATATTGAGGCGGCAAAACAGCGCGGAGATGCATTGGATCATGTTCTTTTTTATGGGCCGCCGGGACTGGGTAAAACCACGCTGGCGGGGATCATCGCCAATGAGATGGGGGTACATATGAAGGTCACCAGCGGACCGGCTATTGAGAAACCGGGAGAGATGGCGGCAATCTTAAACAATCTGCAGGAGGGAGACCTTTTATTTGTGGATGAAATACACCGGTTGAACAGGCAGGTGGAGGAGGTTCTGTATCCGGCCATGGAGGATTATGCTATAGACATCATGATAGGCAAGGGCGCTACAGCCCGTTCCATTCGTCTGGATCTGCCGCGATTTACGCTGGTGGGGGCTACTACCAGGGCCGGACTTCTCACAGCGCCGCTGCGGGACCGGTTCGGTATGATTCATCGGTTAGAGTTTTATACGGTTGCGGAACTTAAGGTCATCATTATGCATTCGGCTAGAATCCTGGGCGTGGAGATTGATGAGAAGGGCGCTGTGGAATTGGCTAGGAGAAGCCGGGGAACGCCGCGGCTTGCCAACCGCATCCTAAAGCGAGTGAGAGATTTTGCGCAGGTGAAGTATGAGGGCGTTATTACAGAAGAGATTGCAAAGACAGCTTTAGATCTGATGGATGTGGATAAGATGGGGTTGGATCACGTGGACAGAAATATTTTGCTTACGATGATAGAGAAGTTTAAAGGCGGCCCGGTAGGTTTGGATACGCTGGCGGCGGCTATTGGAGAAGACGCTGGAACGATTGAGGATGTGTATGAGCCTTATCTGATTCAGAATGGCTTCTTAAACCGTACGCCGAGAGGGCGCGTAGTTACGGATACGGCATATCAACATTTTGGGCTTGAAATTCCTTCTTAAGACAGATATAATAGATATAGTGTTAAGCATTTTTATCAGGCGGCATATTTGGTATGGGAGGGGGAGCCCAATGTCAACAAAAACAGATACAGAAGTAATCATCGCCGGTAAGGTGTTTACGCTGAGCGGTTATGAGAGTGAGGAATACTTGCAGAAGGTAGCGTCCTACATTAATAATAAGGTGGCCGAATATAACAAGGTTGACAGCTTTAAGAGGCAGTCTCTTGATACCCAGAATGTGCTGTTACAGCTTAATATTGCGGATGATTATTTTAAAGCCAAGAAGCAGATCAGCCGTTTAGAGGAAGAATTACAGAACAAGGAAAAGGAAATGTATGATCTGAAGCATGAGTTGATTGCATCTCAGATTAAGCTGGAAAATACAGAAAAGAATGTTAAGAACCTGCAGACAGAGATAAATGAGAATGCGAAAAAGATTGTTCGTATGGAAACCGAATTGAAAGAACGTAAAAAATAAGAGCGGGAGATGCCGTCAGGCATCTCCCTTTTTCTTAAAACAGATATTTTATATCGTATTTGAGGATTATTACATGGATAAAAAAGTGGAACTGCTTGCTCCGGCTGGAAACTATGAAGCCTTTATGGGGGCGCTGAACGCTGGCGCGGACGCAGTGTATCTGGGCGGAGAGAAGTTTAGCGCCAGGGCATATGCAGATAATTTTACCGTGGAAGAGATATGCCGCGCCCTGCATGTGGCGCATTTTATGGGTAAGAAAATATATTTGACAGTTAACACATTACTGAAAGAAGATGAGACGGCTGAGTTGTATGATTACTTGCTTCCCTTTTATGAGAGAGGACTTGATGGAGTAATCGTGCAGGATTTGGGAGCGTTATGTCTGATTAGGAAATGGTTTCCGGAACTGTCTTTGCATGTCAGTACACAGATGACCGTGACAGGACCGGGTGGCGCTTCCATTTTAAAGGAACAGGGAGCGGTGCGGATCGTGCCGGCCAGGGAATTGTCGCTTGTCGAGGTACGCGCAGTGAAGGAAGAGACGGGCTTGGAGATGGAGTGCTTTATCCATGGCGCCATGTGTTACTGTTATTCGGGGCAGTGCCTTTTCAGCAGTATTCTGGGTGGCAGAAGCGGCAACAGAGGGCGATGCGCTCAGCCCTGCAGACTGCCGTACCAGGTTTATGCAGACAGGGACCAGGTACTGGGAGAGGGATATCCGCTCAGCCTCAAAGATATGTGTACCCTGGAATATATCCCGCAGCTGATTGAGGCGGGCATTGATTCCTTTAAAATAGAAGGGCGGATGAAAAAACCTGCGTATGCGGCCGGCGTCACGGCTATGTACCGTAAATATATCGATTTGTATTATCGGCAGGGTGTGGATGGCTATCGGGTGGAACCGAAGGATTTGGACAGGCTACGGGGGCTGTATATTCGCAGCGAGATTCAGACCGGCTATTATGAGAGACATAACGGCAAAGAGATGATCACACTGTCGAAGCCCGGCTATATTGGAAGCGATGAAAAGGTGCTTGCGGAAATTCAGGCGAAATATCTTCATGAACCGGAAAAGATGCCGGTACGGATGTCTGTGGAGATAAAGACCGGCGAGCCAATCAGGGCTCAGGTGACTGGAGCGCAGGCAGAAGCCATCGGTGAGGTGGCGCAGATGGCCCAAAAGGCACCGTTGCAGCCAGAAGATGTCAGGAAGCAAATGACAAAAACAGGCAACAGTTGTGTGACGGTGACTGCTTGTGAGATTCAGATAGACGGCAGGGTATTTGTGCCGGTGCGGGCGCTGAACCAGTTGAGGCGCGATGTCATAGAGGCTTACGAACGGGAAGTGATTGCACAAAATGGTTTATGTGATATGAGAACTGCAAAGAATGAAAATATGGTACACTTTGCAGAGGAAGAAGATACACAGGAAAAGCAGGGTGCTGATTGCGATCCTGTATCAGGTAAAAAAATAGATCGACCAAACAAGTCAATATTAACGTTGCAGATTAAAAATAATCGACCAAATAAGTCAATCACATTGGCGCCAGTTAAAGAATGCCTTGTCACCACCTATGATCAGCTGACGGCGGTGAATGGGTGCGGATGTGAGCGGATTTTTATAGAGAGCGATCTATTTTTGCAGGAATTTGAACGTATCTTTGCGTTGATCAGCACTTCCTATGTTGGAAATAACGGGCAAAAAACAGATACTTGCGCCTATTTTCTGGCGCTTCCTTATATTTTACGCAAACGTGATGAAGCATATCAGCAGCGTCTGACGCAGAGGCTTACGGAGGCGAAGGGACTGATCGCTGGATTTTTGCTCCGTAATCTGGAAGAATTGTTTTACGTGAGGAACATATCGGGAGACTATGCGGTTATTCCCGACGCCGGACTGTATTGTTTTCATAAAGAAACTCTGAAATTTTGGAAAGACTATGGAGGGGAGTACACGCTGCCATATGAATTAAATGCAAAAGAAGCTTCTTACCTTGTTGCGGCGGCCAAGGAACTGGGCATGCGTACCACTTTGGTGGCATATAGTTGGATCCCGATGATGGTCACGGCCAATTGTCTGCGTAAGACGGCTGGTATCTGTCCTCCTGATGAGGGTGACAGGCGGCGGATGTATCTGAAAGATCGTTATCAGACGGCCTTTCCGGTGGCAGTTAATTGTGAGCATTGTTATAATGTTGTATATAATTCGGTGCCTTATTCCTTGCACGCAAGCCTGAAAGAAGCGGGAAGAGTGGGCGCAGATATTTGGCGGTATGATTTTGTGATGGAATCGAAAGCCGAATGTCAGCAGATTCTTACTGGTGTGTTTCCCTTTGGGGACTACACGGCAGGTCATTTGAAAAGGGGCGTTGAGTAGATTTGTTGGAAATATATATCACAGAACTTTCTAAATACTTTATTACGCTGTTTATCGCCCTTTATACGCTTGAATGTTTCCTGGTATTTCGTTTTCAGGAGGAAGAGCGGCGAAAAGGCAGTTATATCCGCCAGAATTTTTTTATGTTTCTGGTGCATTTTTCATGCTTTTTAGTTATCTGTTTCGAGACGGGAAAGGTAGAATATCTGCTTTTTTATATATTACAGCAGATTTTGCTTTTTGCAATAATCATGTTGTTCCGCATGATCTATCCGCGGGGGAACCGGCTGATCATCAACAACATGTGTATGCTCTTGAGCATTGGTTTTGTTATCTTATCGCGTCTTTCTTATGAAAAGGCGATCAAGCAGTTTTTTATTGTAACGGTATCTTTGATCATGAGTATGCTGATTCCTTATTTCATTCATAAACTCAAGTTTTTAAAAAGTCTTACCTGGGTATACGCCGGTGTGGGCATTGTTGCGTTGGGGGTAGTACTGATCCTTGGAACCGTTACTTATGGTTCCAAGATTTCCTATTCTATTGGCGGTGTTACTTTTCAGCCTTCAGAATTTGTGAAAATTATCTTTGTCTTCTTTTTGGCCAGCGCGCTCAGTGAGTCCCAAGATTTCTTAAGAGTAGTGGTGACAGCTGTATTGGCAGGCGTTCATGTGTTGATTTTGGTGGCTTCCAAGGATTTAGGAAGTGCGCTTATATTCTTTATTGTCTATGTGATGATGGTATTTATTGCCACAGGACAGTGGATTTATCTGTTCGTTGGCGCGGCCGGTGGTGGTGCCGCCGCGGTGGCGGCTTACCACCTGTTCAGTCATGTGCAGGTGCGTGTGCAGGCCTGGCAGGATCCCTTCAGCTGTATCGATGCGGCGGGCTTTCAGATTACCCAGTCGCTTTTTGGTATCAGCAGCGGCGGCTGGTTCGGGCTTGGACTGTTTCGGGGCAATCCTACGGCAATCCCACTGGTGGAAGCGGACTTTGTATTTTCAGCAGTGGCGGAGGAACTGGGCATCATTTTTTCTATGTGCTTGATTTTAATCTGCTTAAGCAGCTTTATCATGTTTATGAATATTTCCATTAAACTGCAGAATGGATTTTATCGGCTGATTGCTTTTGGCCTTGGAATCACTTATATCTTCCAGGTGTTTTTGACGATTGGCGGGGGCACTAAGTTTATTCCCATGACTGGGGTGACGCTGCCGTTTATTAGTTACGGCGGCAGTTCCATCTTAACAACGCTTATCATGTTTTTTATCATAGAAGGATTGTACATCATCAGGCAGGATGAAGGAGAAAGACGTGCCAAAAAGAAGAGAAAACGAAGAAGAACTGAATATGCGGCAGCAAGAGGCGAAGATAAGACGGATGAAGAAGGAGAAGATGCGTAAGAAGAAAAATCGGCAGATTCTCTCGGTCACTTACTTTTTCGTGGCGGTATTTCTCTGTATGATGGGTTATACTTGTCACTATGCCATTACCCATCAGCAGGAATTGATCAACAACAGCTACAACAGCAGGCAGGAGATTCTGGTGGCGCAGAATACCAGAGGGATGATTTATGCGGATGGCAGGCAGGTGCTGGCGCAGACACAGACTGATGAAGAAGGCAAAGAGACCAGGGTATATCCATATGGGAACTTGTTTTCCCATGTGGTGGGATATGCCTCTAACGGCCGTTTTGGAATTGAGGCTTCTGCCAATTATTATCTGATCAATTCCAACGCCAAGCTTTCCGAGAAAGTGGCCAATGATGTGGCCGGACTCAAGTATCCGGGAGACAACGTGGTGACTACCCTGAATGTGGACTTACAGCAGATCGCCTATGATTCCCTGGGTATCTATAAGGGAGCTGTGATCGTGACAGATCCCGCTACTGGCAAGATACTGGCCATGGTATCAAAACCGGATTTTGATCCCAACGAGATTGAAGTGATCTGGGATGAATTGTTGGAGGACAAGGAGAGCGGTATTCTCTTAAACCGTGCCACGCAGGGACTCTATCCGCCGGGATCGACCTTTAAGATCGTGACGGCATTGGAATATATCCGAGAGAATCCTGACTCATATAGTCAATATAGTTATCAGTGTAATGGCCGGTTTACTAAGGGGGAGGAGAGGATTAACTGTTATCATGGCAGTGTCCATGGCTATGAAGATTTCAGTAAATCATTTGCCAAATCCTGTAATGCTTCTTTTGCGAATATCGGTATGCAGCTTGATCGGGAAAAATTTGGGGACACACTGGAACAGCTACTGTTCAATCAGGAACTGAAAGTAGGATTTGCCTATAACAAGAGCAGACTGGTGATTGATAGGCACACGGAGGACGCAGACATGATGCAGGCGTCCATCGGACAGGGAACGACAGCGGTCACACCGTTGGAGATGAATATGATCACCTGTTCCATTGCCAATGACGGTATGTTGATGAAGCCTTATCTGGTGGATCATGTGGAGACACATGATGGGAATTTGATCAAACAGTTTGAATCCACCGCCTATAAGCGGATGATGAGTGCAGAGGAAGCCGATGTTCTGAGTGGACTGATGCAGGAAGTGGTAAAGAGCGGCACCGGAACCAAACTGGCGGATGCGTCCTATACGGCGGCCGGTAAGACGGGCTCAGCGGAGTATAACAGCGTGAAGGAAGATTCTCATGCCTGGTTTACGGGCTTTGCCCCGGTGGAGAATCCGGAACTGTGTGTGACGATCATCATAGAGGGCGCCGGCTCCGGCGGCGACTATGCGGTGCCTATTGCCAGAAGAATATTTGATGCATATTTTGGGGGATAAAAGAAGGAACGATTGTTTACAGGCATCCATCACGGAAGGTGGGTGCCTTTTCTGTGTGGAGATTCTAAGTTGAAATATAAAAATCCGGACAAAATTTTAGGGAGACACTATCTTTTGATACCGGTGATTCGTTATACAGGATAAGAAGGACAAACAGTTTGTTGGTCAAAGAAATTAGAACAACGGAAAGGTGAATCTGATGCAGGGTGATTTCAGTTTGATCAGAAAAATGAAGCAGGGTGATGAAATGGCCTTTGATCAGTTTGTCCGTAAATATTATGAAAAGATTCTGTTGTACTGTTTTTATCACTGCACGGATCGGGAAGAGGCGCAGGATCTGACACAGGAGACCTTTGTCCGCTTTTTTACGAAATTAGCCGTTTATCATTATAGGGGCAAAACATTAAATTATTTATATACCATAGCAAGGAACCTGTGTCAGGATTATTACAAAAAGAAGCGGGAACAGGCGATGCCGGACACAGAAGGTATGGCAGAAGGACTTTCAGAAAGTTTTTCAGAATGGCATCAAATGGAAGCAGTTCTCGACAAAATGGTGATAGAGCAGGCACTGGGACAGTTGCCGGAGAAGTTGCGGGAAATCGTCATATTGTATTATTTTAAAGGACTGAAACTCACAGAAATTTCAGATATCTTACAGATTGGGCTTCCATTGGTGAAATATCGTATGAAACAGGCCAGGGGTAGATTGGCAGAACTGTTGAGAAGGGAGGGAGAAGAATGAGTCGAAAAAAGAGGATGCGGATGGAAGAGATAGTGCAAAGCAAAGATTGGATACAGGCAGAAGAGGAAAAGATACAGGAGACCATCCGCATATCCCGCAATGCCTTTTATATGGCTGAGCAGGAACGTACACTGTCGTACCAGGAGTTCTTATGGATACAACTGAAAATAATCCCTAAAAAATGGTGGGTATTTCAAGCCTTTCTTCTGCTGGTATTGTTTATGATGTTAAGGGCTGTACCGGATGTGATGCTGCTCAAAAGGGGCATGGGAGTGGCAGCATCCCTGTTTGTGATTCTGATTATTCCAGAACTGTGGAAGAACAGGGTATGCGGCAGTATGGAAATTGAAGCTGTTACGTACTATTCCCTGCGCCAGATTTATGCGGCGAGAATGACACTGTTTGGGATTACAGACATTTTTCTGATCACCTTATTCTGTGGTATGGCATCGGTACAACTAGGTTTGGAACTCTCCCAACTGATCATCCAGTTTTTATTCCCGCTTTGTGTGACAGCCTGTATCTGTTTGGGGATACTGTGCAGCAGATATTTTCTCAGTGAGGCAATGGCAGTTGCTATGTGTTTTTTGTGGAGCGGTATATGGATGCTGATTATCATAAATGACAATATATATGAAAAAATCACGCTGCCCATCTGGTATTCCTTGTTGGGACTGGCGATTCTGTTTCTGGTATCTGCCGTTTACCGTATTATAAAAAATTGTGATCATTATCTGGAGGTGGTGTCTGATGGAATTAAAGTTGGATGATTTGACAAAAAAATTTGGCAGTTTTACCGCGGTGGATCATATTTCCCTTACCATGACCAATGGGGTATATGGTCTGCTCGGCATAAACGGGGCCGGGAAGACAACTCTGATGAGGATGTTGTGTACGCTGCTTCGGCCTACGGAGGGAAATATCTATTGTAATGGCAGTGATATTTTTGAGATGGACGGTGAATATCGGAGGCTGTTAGGATATCTGCCCCAGGAGTTTGGATTTTATCCTGAATTTACGGTGCATGATTATCTTCTTTATATTGCAACGCTAAAAGGAATCCGTCCTGCCGTGGCGAGGAAACGGGTGAGAGAATTGATTTCCCAGGTGGGGCTTACAAATGCGGCTGGCAAAAAAATGAAAAAGCTTTCCGGCGGTATGAAGCGCAGGGCTGGCATTGCTCAGGCCATGCTCAATGATCCTAAGATACTGATATTGGATGAACCTACAGCAGGTCTTGATCCAAATGAGAGGATACGGTTTCGCAATCTGATCAGCGAGCTCTCGGAGGAGAGACTGATACTTCTCTCAACCCATATTGTGTCAGACGTGGAGTATATCGCCAATGAGATCTGGCTCATGGGTGAGGGGACGATTTTGCACAGAGGATCTTTGGAGGAAATCATAGCATCCATACCGGAAAACGTCTGGGAATGTTCTGTGAAAAAGGACCAGATAGCAGCTATAATGCGTAACTATAAGATTTCCAATATGAAAACAGAGCCGGAAGGTGCGACTTTGCGGATTATTTCCCGGGACAGACCGGCGGAATCTGCAAAAAGGACAGAGGCTTCTTTGGAAGATGTGTTTTTATATTATTTTGGAGAAAATGCAAAGAGCGAAGCGGAAGAAATCGACTGATGATCTGGAGGGGCAGGAGAATGGTAAGATTTGAAATAAAAAAGATATTTTCCAGAACAGGAAATAAAATTGCGTTATTACTTTTGGCTGCGTTATTGTCTTTGACATGTTTCCTGACGATTGGAAGCGTAGAATATGTGGATGAGCAGGGAGAATCAGCAAGCGGCATCGGGGCAACGCGGCGTCTGCGGGAAGATAAGAACCAATGGGCCGGCGAGATTACAGAGGGAGTGCTTTTGAAAGTACTTCAAAAAAATGCTGAGATTAACGCATCAGAGGAGTATTTGTCCAAAGATGTTCAGGAGAATAACAAGGCGTATGCTAAAAAACAGGGATTTTCCGATATCAGGGATATGCTGAATCATGCATTCACACCTTTTCGGGAGTATGATTATTATCGGGTTGACAGTCTGACGGCGGAGGAAATAGCCAAGTTCTATGAACAGCGGGTGATTGTTCTTACGGACTGGTTAAACAGTGATGAGGCTAAAGACAGATATTCGGAGGAAGAGAAAAACTTTATTATCACAAAATACAGAGAATTACAGACTCCTTTGTATTATGAATATGCAGACGGATGGCAGGCCTTTGCGGAGTATGCGCCGACAATCATCATGCTGACGGTGTTGCTTTTGGCATTTCCGATAGCGGGTATTTTTGCCAATGAATTTCAGTGTAGGGCGGAATCCATATTCTTTTCGACCAGACTGGGAAGGAATAAAGCCGTCCTGTCAAAGATATACGCAGGCATATGGATCATCACAGGTATTTATTGGACGGTGATTCTTTTGTATTCAGTTGTGGTGCTTGGCATATTGGGGACGGATGGGGCAGAATGTGCGATTCAGACAGGTCTTGGCGGCTGGAAGAGCTTCTACAATATCACCTATCTGCAGGAGTATTTTTTGATCGTGGGTGGCGGATATCTGGGCAGCCTGTTTATCCTCACACTGGTCATGTTCCTATCAGCTAGGACACATTCCACGGCATTGCCAGTCACAGTCCCCTTTATCCTGCTGTTCATTCCTTCCTTCTTGAGCAATCTCCCTGTGTTATCCGAAGCGCTGGGGATTCTGCCGGATCAGCTTTTACAGATGGGACAGACAGTCTGCATGTTTAATCTGTACCAAGTGGGAAAAACAGTGTTTGGGGCAGTGCCGATCATCATGATTCTGTATCCCGTATTGTCATGTGCGCTTTTGCCATTATTGTACCATATATATAGTAAAACAGAGATTAAATAACGAACTAAATACAGGCAGGGAGCGAGGCTTAGTAGATTGCCGCAATTGTAAGTTCAGGCTGGCGGGAAAGGTCAATCTTTTCACCATCCGCTTTCTGCAACAGAGGTCTGGCCAGGTAAGCCTTATTGATTTCTACAATTTCAGCCTCCACATCATTATTGAGCCGCACATTGAAGTGAAGCTGTGTGGAAGCGATATGGTAGAGAATAGGCCGGAGAATAGCTTCGTCGTATTTCGAATAACCGTCCCGCTCAAAGTTCTCGATCACCTGGAAAGGATTTAAGGACTGGCGGTAGGTCCTGGCGGAAGTCATGGCTTCATAGGCGTCTATGACGGCGATGTATTTGGCAAAGATATCAATTTTGTCACTGCGGAGTTTGGAAGGGTAGCCGGAACCATCACAGCGTTCGTGGTGCATGAGGGTGGCCTTGATCACATGTTCGTTTAAATGCTGGTCCTTCAAGAGATTGAAGCCTAACATGGTATGCGTTTTTAATTTGGCAAAATCCAGGTCGGTCAGTTTATCCGGTTTCCAGAGAAGTTCCTGGGGCAGTTCCAGTTTGCCGATGTCATAGAAAAAGCCGCACTGTATCAAGAGGAAAATGTCTTCCTTGGAGAGTTTCCACCAAGTACCGAACACCCCAGCAATCAGGGCGGAGTTTAAACAGTGGGCGTGCGTCATATCGTCTTCCCGGGGCAGCATGTTATATAGAAAATCCAGAAGCTGCTCGCCATTTTTGGCGCAGGACGTGATCTTCACATATAATTCCATCAGTTTATTCATGCGTACCGGGACGCCCTTTTCTACAAAATCCATCATCAGCTGACCGTAGACGGGCATACAGTCATTATAGGTAAATTCAAAATATTTGAACTCACTGCTGAGCCGCACTTTCTCAAAATGGGTGGTGGCATAGTCAATTTCTTCCTTGATTGCCACGCACATGATAGAGTGGCGCGCCAGCTTTGCAATCACCTTTTCCGTAATCACGGTATCTTTCGGGAAAATTAGTTCATTCTGATAATTATAGACGTCCTCACCGATCACCATATCGTTTTCCAGAGCCATACGAGCAATATTTTTCATAGGAATCCCCTCCTACTTTTTATGATAGCAGAAAATAATTCTATTGAAAACCCTGAAATTGATGTGGGTTTTTCTGTTCTATTTTCCAAAATTGTGATAAAATGGACGCAGACTTTATGATTTGGCCAATTTCTTCGCTGATCTGTGTCTGCGAAGTATAACTCGTAATCGGGCAAAGACCGATTTCTGCATACAAAGTTTGTTCATTATATGATACGATAGGGGAAACAGATGAAATTTTATAAAAATCTCTATATTGGGGATACTGTTAAAAAGCCTGATAAAATCGTAAAAAAATTAAAAAAGTATAAGAAGCTGCCGGGGATTTATGTGATTGTCTGTGATGGGACGCGAAAGCAGCTGGAAATTTACCACAGTCTGATGTTACAGCAGTGGTACTATAAAGAAAATCCGCCGGCAGTCTTGGGAATCGCTGGCAGCCAGGAGGAGGCCTTTGCATTGATACAGAAGATTGCGCAGGAGGCCTTGGAGGCGACTGGAGAGGCCAATTTGGCCGTTTATCTTGGCGTGGATGATGAGAGTCGTTTTGAATAAAGGGGCATGGAAGGCGTAGACGACATCAAAAGAGTCGTATTCTTTCTAATGCACAGTAGTTGTTTGGAGAAAATATGCTACATATCATATTGCTTATTTTAAAAATCATAGGGATTGTGCTTCTATGTATCATAGGAGTTATCATACTGGTGTTGATTGGCATCCTTTTCGTACCGGTGCGTTATCGTATTGAAGTCACGCGAAAGGAAGGAGAGGACGAACCGCCGGTAGTTGTGCGGGTGAAAGTCACCTGGCTGCTGCATTTGTTGAATATTTTAATACGGTATCCGGCTGAGACGCTGGTGCGGGTGCGGCTGACGATCATTACCATACTGAAAATACCGTTTCAGAAAGAACAGAACAATCAGGAAGATGATGAAACGCAGAATAAATTAAAGCAAGAATCTAAGAATAAGTCTAAGAAAGAAACAAAGAAAAAGAAAGATCCCGAAAAAGATAACATTCAGAAAGGAAAGAAAGAGAGTAAGCAGGGAGAAAAGGTTTCTGAGGAAGAAATAAAGAAGGAATCGCTGGCAAAGACAGATAAGGCGTCGCAGGAAAAAGACAAGATTCCAACCGTCACAATCAAGGCCATGCATCCGGAGGAAGAGAGCGATGAGACAAAAGAATCCCCCTCTTTTTGGGACAAGCTGAGGGCTCTGCCGATTATACTGCGACAGATCATTGATAAAATTAAGAGTCTGTTTGAAAATATACAGTACACAATCCGCAGGTTCTGTGATAGAATAAAATCTATATTGGATAATATACAGTATTATAAGAAACTTGTGGAGAGCGATACCTTCCAGAATTCTTTCAGACTCTGTAAGGGAGAACTGGTTACAATCCTAAAGAGTTTAAGACCGCAGAAGTTTGAGGTCCAACTGATCGTGGGGATGGATGATCCGGCGACGACAGGGGAAATATTGGCGGTCTGCGGCATGTTGTATCCGTTGTTAGGCGGGCATGTGGATGTGGCCGGCGACTTTGAGAGGAAGCGTATCGAAGGCCGTGTGTTTATCAAAGGGAAAATCAGGACTTGGACTTTCCTGCGAGCGGCGGTACGGATTTATTTCAATAAAGATATCAAGAGATTACTCAGGTTATTGAAAAAGGAGGCAGCATAATGGCAGAGAATAATTTTGCAGGTGTGATAGAATCCCTGATGAAGGGAATGAACGCTGTGATTGGTACCAAGACGGTGGTGGGTGATGCCACACAGGTGGGTGATACCATTATCTTACCGTTAGTGGATGTGAGTTTCGGCGTAGGCGCCGGTGCCAGCGCCGGAGATAAAAAGAATGGCGGCGGCGGTGGATTTTCTGCAAAGATGACGCCCAGTGCTGTGCTTGTGATCAAGAATGGTTCCACAAAGCTGGTCAATATCAAGAATCAGGATACAGTTACCAAGGTGCTTGACATGATTCCGGATATTGTGGAGAAATTTACGGCGCCGAAGGAAGAGATGATCGAAGATGACGCGGCAGTGGATATTGCTTTCCCGGAGCAGGACAAGTAAGGTCGGGTTTCAGAATCATTTTTTGCAAAGGAACATATAGTATAGTAAAAGCGTAAACAGGGATAGCAGCATATGAAGAAAATGATCGGGTTTGTCGCCCTTTGTGTCGCCTGCGGAATGTTAGTCATGCTTTTTTTGACGAACCGGTTTGTGGGACTTGTGCTGATCGTCCTGCTTATGCTGATTGGGTACAATTTTTTTTGCTGTGATTAACGTCTGATACCGGACGCATCTGATATGATAAGGAGTACTATGGAAAAATTTGAGGAGATACTGGTGCACGGCTCCGAAGATGAACTGCAGGAGTTGAAGTCCTGGCTTTTTCGGGAGAATATCCGTCTTGCAACGGCCGCGAAAGAACTGGAGAATATGCAGGAGAAGTTTCTGCAGGAAAAGGTGCAGTTTCAGGAAGAAATGAAGGTTTTAAACCGTAAGATATCCAGTGAACAACAGCGGCTGAAAGAAGACAGCCAGTTTTTTGCAAAGAAACTGGAGATTTTGCAGAATGGGTTCCAGCAGCTTGATATCGACCGCAGGCGTCTTGACAAGGAATGGGCCAGGCTTGCGGCGGAAAAAGAATTTTTGGAGGAGCACAGTGTATACGAGGGGATATCGGAGGTGTCCGTGTTTTTCCATGGAGTGAAAAATCCTCTGACGCTTAAGAAACGTTATAAGGATCTGACAAAGATTTTTCATCCGGACAACCTGGCTGGAGATACGGAGATCATTCAGAGGATCAACAGGGAGTACGAGAATCTGAAGAGAGAGTATGAGGGATTTAAACAGGCATAAAAAAATCGAGCAAAGCTCGATTACGAGATCCGCTCCGCGGACTCGGATAATCGGATAAGCGGAAGAATAAGACTTGCTTCGTAGCTGTGGATAAGTGGAAGGAATATAAAAAGACCAGTCCGGACGGATTGGTCTTTCGTACATTTGTTATCAGATTACGAAGATTAGGCGCGCTCTACCTTGCCAGATCTTAAACAACGTGTACATACGTGCAGTCTTTTGCTAGCGCCATTTACTTTACATTTCACATTCTGGATATTGGAATTCCAAATTCTGTTAGATCTTCTATGAGAATGGCTTACGTTATTTCCGAAATGAGCGCCCTTACCACAAATATCACATTTAGCCATCTTTGCACCTCCTCACGATTCTTGGTTATGTCTTATGCCCGAGGCCGCGGAGCGAATCTCACAATTGAGAAATTTCCCGGTTATTTTCCGAGGCCGCGAAGCGGAGCTCGAATCGAGCAACGCTCGATTTATGCAACATTTGTATAATAGCAGAAAGCAGAACATAATGCAAGCATTAATTACATATTTTGGGCATAAAATTTATGCTGTTGGTAAATATAGTATATTTTTTGTTTCATTTTTTGGTATATCGGGTTATAATAGCAATATATGTTTAGAATAATAAGGAGGTAATCTATGAAAGTCTCTTCGATGGACACCCATATGGGGAATATTTCTATTGATCAGGAAGTGATAGCCCAGTATGCGGGTACTGTGGCGATGGAATGTTTCGGTGTGGTCGGCATGGCCAGTATGAGCGTCAAGGATGGTCTGGTCAAATTATTAAAAAAGGACAGTATGACCAGGGGAATCCAGGTCTTTTTAAACAATAACAAACTGACGCTTAACTTTCATATCATCGTCTCATACGGTGTGAGTATTCTGGCAGTGGCGGACAATCTGATCGACAGTGTCAAATATAAGGTGGAAGAGTTTACCGGGATTGAAATAGAAAAGATTAACATCTTCGTAGAAGGTGTAAAAGTAATTGACTAAAGGGAGGAGCAATAAGGTGGATTCAAATACAATAGATGCCAAGTTGATGGCGAAAATGTTCCTGGCAGGCGCGAAGAATCTTGAAAGTAAAAAGGAATGGATCAATGAATTGAATGTATTCCCGGTGCCGGACGGCGATACGGGCACCAATATGACGTTGACGATCATGTCTGCGGCCAGGGAGGTTTCTGCACTGTACGATATGGGAGATATCGATATGGTATCTTTGTGCAAGGCAATCTCTTCCGGTTCCCTGCGGGGCGCCAGAGGTAATTCCGGCGTGATCCTGTCCCAGCTTTTCCGAGGGTTTACCAAAGGGGTAAAAGAGTGTCAGGAGATTACGATTCCGGTGCTTGCGTCAGCCTTTGAGAAAGCGGTAGAGACAGCATATAAAGCTGTTATGAAGCCCAAGGAGGGCACAATCCTCACCGTGGCCAAAGGCGGTGCCGTGAAGGCGAGAGAACTTGCGGATGCGGGGGTAACAGATCTTTCAGAGTTTTTATCCCAGGTGATTGCCCATGCGGATGAAGTGTTGGAGCAGACACCGGAACTTTTGCCGGTCTTAAAGCAGGCGGGTGTTGTTGACTCTGGCGGTCAAGGCTTGATGCAGGTATTGAAAGGCGCTTATGACGCTTATCTCGGCAAGGAGATTGATCTGACGCTTGACAAGACAGGCGCCGTTGCTGCGGCGACCAAGTCTGGGACGCCCAATTTTGAGGCGCAGGCCAATGCAGATATTAAGTTCGGCTACTGTACCGAATTTATCATTATGCTGAATAAGGTGTTTAATATTAAGACGGAGATGGACTTTAAGGCTTATCTGGAGTCAATCGGTGATTCTATCGTGGTAGTAGCGGATGAGGACGTGGTAAAGGTGCACGTACATACCAACGATCCTGGTCTGGCGATCCAGAAGGCGTTGAAATACGGTGCATTATCCAATATGAAGATTGATAATATGCGGCTGGAACATCAGGAGAAGTTGTTTAAACTTTCCCAGAAAGAAGAGCCGAAACAGGAAGAAGACGATCTTCCGGGACCAAAGAAGGATGTCGGTTTTATTGCGGTATCCGTGGGAGACGGTATCGGGGAGATCTTCAAAGGTCTTGGCGTTGACTATATCATTGAGGGCGGTCAGACCATGAATCCCAGCACGGAAGATATGTTAAATGCTATTGATAAAGTGAATGCGGATCATGTTTTCATCCTTCCCAACAATAAGAATATCATTCTGGCGGCCAACCAGGCCCAGTCCCTGGTGAAGGATAAGGATATTGTGGTCATTCCTACCAAAACAGTGCCGCAGGGCATTACGGCTGTGATCAACTATGTGCCGGATCTTTCGGTGGAAGAGAATACCGCCGCTATGATGGAAGAGATGAAAGGTGTGGCCACCGGTCAGGTTACCTATGCGGTAAGAGATACGAATATTGACGGTCAGGAGATTAAACAGGGCGATTTCATGGGCCTTGGAGATAAGGGCATTCTCTCTGTGGGAACGGCAATCTCCAGCGTTACGCTAAACATGGTGGAAGCTATGGTGACGGAAGAGATGGAACTGATCAGTATCTATTATGGCGCAGAGATCACGGAGGAAGACGCTGAGAAGCTGCGGGAACAGATTGAAGAGAAATTCCCAGATTGTGATATTGAGTTACAGTATGGCGGTCAGCCAATCTATTATTATATCGTATCGGCGGAATAGAACCCGATTATAGTGAATTGACTATTTTATAAAATAATAATTTCAGGTGGTCAAATATGTAGCGATTAGCAAAGGCAGCGGACATTTTGTCTGCTGTCTTTTTAGGGAGTGTTTATGGATATCAAGTCGCTTAAGGGTGTCGGGGAGAAAACGGCCGGCCTGTTTCAAAAATTGTATATCACAACAGCGGAAGAATTGGTGCGCTATTATCCTAGGGATTATGAACAGTTTACTAGACCTGTTTCCCCGGAAAAAGCGCCTTTGGGGGAAATAACGGCTGTGGTCGGGCAGATTGGGGGAAATGTTTCCACCAGGCATGTGAAAGGTCTGAGCATCACGGTTTTTGAGGCAGTCTGTGACGGCATCCAGGTGCATATGACCTATTTTAACATGCCTTATTTAAAAAATAGTCTAAAGAGGGGCATTCCATATATCTTTCGCGGAAGATTGCAGCGAAAGGGTACCCATTACGTGATGGAACAGGGTAAGATTTATAAACCGGAAGAGTATATGGCGCTTGTGGACCATCTATTGCCTCTATATTCCACTACCAAAGGGCTTACCAACAATGCCATCACCAAGGCAATGCGGCAAGCGATTTCCCTAGTGGATTTGTCTGTGGATTTTTTGCCGGATGAGATCCGGCAGGCACAGGGCTTTTGTTCCCTGGAAGAGGCTGTGAAGCAGATGCACTTTCCGACAGACCGGGAGACCTTGGTGAAAGCCAGGGAGAGACTGGTATTTGATGAGTTCTTTCGTTTTATTCTGGTACTTCGCAGGATGCGGGATACCAGTGAGCAGACAAAGAACGCCCATCCCATGATTGAGGTGGCGCAGACCGGCCGTCTGATAGAAGCTCTGCCATATCGGCTCACCGATGCCCAGATGAGGGTGTGGGGAGAAATCCAGGCTGACTTAACATCAGAGCGTACCATGAATCGGCTGATTCAAGGCGACGTGGGATCCGGTAAGACGATCCTGGCTTTCCTTTCCCTGCTCATGTGTGTGGCCAACGGCTATCAGGGAGCTATGATGGCACCCACCGAAGTGCTTGCCAGACAGCATTATGAGACATTGTTGGAAATGAAGAAGAAATATCGGCTGCAGATGCATCCGGTGCTTTTGACAGGCTCTACTTCGGCCAGGGAACGGCGGGAGATTTATGCCAAGATTGAGAGCGGGGAGGCGGATATCGTTCTGGGAACCCACGCCCTGATTCAGGAAAAAGTGGTTTATCACAATCTGGCGCTGGTGATTACGGACGAGCAGCACCGTTTTGGTGTCAGACAGCGGGAGAGTCTGATGCAGAAAGGCAATACCGTACATGTTCTGGTGATGAGTGCAACACCCATTCCCAGGACGCTGGCGATCATTCTTTACGGAGATTTACATATTTCCGTTTTGGATGAACTGCCAGCGGACAGGCTTCCTATTAAAAACTGTGTGGTGAACACTTCCTATCGACAGACCGCTTATAAATTTATTGAAAAAGAAGTGGCTGCGGGCAGACAGGTATATGTGATCTGTCCCATGGTGGAAGAGGGAGAAATGGAAGAATTGGAGGATGTGGGTTCTTATACCATGAAACTGCGTCAGGCTCTTTCTCCTTCCATTCAGATTGCCTCCCTGCATGGTCGTATGAAAGCAGCTGAGAAGAATCGAATTATGGAAGAATTTGGCGCGCATCATATTGATGTGCTGGTATCTACCACTGTCATAGAGGTGGGCATCAATGTGCCAAACGCCACGGTGATGATGGTGGAGAATGCAGAGCGGTTCGGGCTGGCACAGCTGCACCAGCTGCGCGGACGCGTGGGGCGTGGCGACAAACAGTCTTATTGTATTTTTATCAGTAAGTCTGAACGGCCGGAGACCATGAAACGATTAAAAATATTGAATGAGTCCAATGATGGTTTCTATATTGCCAGTCAGGATTTGGCCTTGCGCGGTCCGGGAGATCTTTTTGGAATCCGGCAAAGCGGTGATCTTCGATTTGTGCTGGGGGATATTTACCAGGATGCAGCGCTCTTACAGTGTGCCAGCGATTGGGCTGACAGGATTTTGATGGAAGATCCGGAATTGTCCGGGGAGAAATATCAGGTTTTGCGGGAGCGTTTGACGAAGGATATGATAAATGAGGTTGACTTTAGGACTATCTGACAGTAAGATTATTAAGATAGGATATTTTAGAGAAAATGGGAGAAATGTATCTTTATGGCTAAGAAAATTGCAGTCATCACTGACAGTAACAGCGGTATAACCCAGTCCCAGGCAAAAGAGTATGGCATTTATGTGCTGCCTATGCCTTTTATGATTGATGATGAGACATTTTATGAAGATATCACACTTACACAGGATGCTTTTTATGAGCGGCTGTCCAGTGGTGCGGATGTGATCACGAGTCAGCCCAGCCCCGATTCCATCTTAAAATTGTGGGATGAGGTGCTGGAAGAGTATGATGAGATTGTGCATATCCCTATGTCCAGCGGCTTGAGCGGTTCCTGTCAGAGTGCTATGATGCTTGCGGAGGATTATGACGGGAGAGTGCAGGTGGTGAATAATCAGCGCATTTCCGTGACACAGAGACAGTCGGCAATGGATGCGTTAGTGCTGATAGAGCGTGGTATGGATGCTGCGCAGATTAAACAGTTTTTGGAGGAAGATAAATTCAATTCCAGTATTTATATTATGCTGGACACCTTATATTATTTGAAAAAGGGCGGCAGGATTACGCCGGCCGCTGCGGCTTTGGGAACGATTCTACGTTTAAAGCCGGTGCTGCAGATTCAGGGAGATAAATTGGACGCCTTTGCCAAGGCCAGGACCGTGTCACAGGGAAAGTCTTTGATGATCAATGCTATCCGGGGCGATATGGAAAAGAGATTTGGCGGCGCTTCGGCGGATAATATTTGGCTGCAGATAGCGTACACTTATGATCTGGACGCGGCCAAACAACTCAAAAAAGAGGTCTTGGAGGCATTCCCCGGATTTGATGTGCATATGGATCCGTTGTCATTGAGCGTGGCTTGTCATATCGGACCGGGCGCGTTGGCAGTGGCGTGCTGTAAGAAAATATAGGCAATACGAAAATTCCTATATAAGAACATAAATCCAGAACACAAACCCGGAAGTAGGTATCACTGCCGGGTTTTGCTGTGAAAGAGGAAAGGTTTAACAGATAAAATGACAAGATACACATCGACGGATGATGTGCAGGAAGAGAACCTGCAAAAAGAATATATGGAGAAAGCGGCCACATATGTGTCGGCGCTTCGGCAAGAGTTAGGGCGGGCACCGCAGGGGTGTGTAGTTACCTTTGGATGTCAGATGAATGCCAGGGATTCGGAGAAGCTGTCAGGAATTCTCACGGAGATTGGCTATGAACTCACGGAATCGGAGGAGAAAGCCGATCTGGTGCTGTACAACACATGTACGGTGCGCGATAATGCGAACCAGCGGGTGTATGGGAGGCTGGGATATTTAAACAGTCTGAAAAAAAAGAAACCGCATATGCGGGTTGTCTTGTGCGGCTGTATGATGCAGGAAGCCCTTGTGATAGAGAAAATCCGCAAAAGTTATCGGTTTGTGGATCTGATCTTTGGCACACACAATATTTTTAAATTTGCCCAGCTTTTGGTGAACATGTATGAACATCAGGAGATGGTCGTGGATATCTGGCAGGAGACGGACCAGATTGTGGAGAAATTGCCGGTGAACCGTAAATATTTCTATAAATCTGGCATTAATATTATGTTTGGCTGTAATAATTTCTGCAGTTACTGTATCGTGCCTTATGTGCGGGGGCGTGAGAGAAGCAGGGATCCGAAGGAGATCATCAGAGAGATTGAACAGCTGGTAGAGGACGGCGTGGTGGAGATCATGCTTCTGGGACAAAATGTCAATTCCTATGGAAAAAATTTGGAACATCCCATTACTTTCGCGACACTTTTGCGAGAGGTGGAAAAGATAGAAGGACTGAAAAGAATCCGCTTTATGACATCCCATCCTAAGGATCTGTCGGATGAACTGATTGAGGTGATGCGTGATTCCCAAAAAATCTGCAGACACTTACATCTGCCCGTACAGGCTGGATCTGATCGGATTTTACAGGCCATGAACAGAAGATATACGAAGGAACAGTATCTGGCACTGGTAGAGAAGATTAAGAAGGCAATCCCCGATATTGCCATTACCACGGATATTATTGTAGGATTTCCGGGAGAAACCCTTGCGGACGTGGAGGAGACCATTGACGTGGTGCGTAAGGTACAGTATGATAACGCCTTTACATTTATTTATTCCAAAAGAACCGGAACCCCGGCGGCGGCCATGGAGGATCAGGTGCCGGAAGAGGTGGTTAGAGAGGGGTTTGACAAATTGTTAAAGGTGGTGCAGGATACGGCCAGGGAGCGGGCCGCCTTGTTGCAGGGAAAGGTAATGGAAGCACTGGTGGAGGATGTAAACGAGCAGGACGCATCGTTGATGACCGGCAGACTGTCCAACAATATGCTGGTGCATTTTCCGGCGAATGTGTCTATGATCGGCAGATTGGTGCAGGTATCGCTGGATACCTGTCACGGATTTTATTATACGGGACATATAGTAGACTGACTAGGTCAGTCGATACATTGAAAGTCACAAGCTGGATGATTGTTTCGGCGGATTGATTGTAGTACAAGAGATTAGAAGAAAGATGGTTAAGACGTATGGCTGAATTGACACCGATGATGCAACAATATTTGGAGACGAAGAAAGAATACCAGGACTGTATTCTATTCTACCGGTTAGGCGATTTCTATGAAATGTTTTTTGATGATGCCTTGATAGCCTCGAAAGAACTGGAAATTACGCTTACAGGGAAAAGCTGCGGACAGGAGGAACGCGCGCCTATGTGCGGGATTCCTTATCATGCGGTGGACAGTTATCTGAATAAGATGGTCTCCAAAGGATATAAGGTGGCAATCTGTGAACAGGTGGAAGATCCTAAGATAGCGAAAGGGATTGTAAAGCGGGAAGTGATCCGAATTGCCACGCCAGGCACCAACTTAAATATTCAGGCGTTGGATGATACCAAGAATAACTATCTGATCTGTGTAAGTTATTTTCCGGGTAAGATTGGCATGTCGGTTGCGGATGTCACCACAGGGGATTATTATCTGACAGAGGTGGAGGATATTCGCAGGCTGCAGGATGAAATCAATAAGTATGCGCCCTCTGAGATAATCTGTAACGAACAGTTTTTTGTCAGCGGTTATGATATTGAAGATTTGAAAACACGGTTGAATGTATCTGTTTATTCCCTGTCTCCCCACTATTTTGATGAGGAGAACTGCCGCAAAAACCTGATGAAACATTTTAGGGTAAATACGTTGAAAGGACTGGGGATTGAGGATTTTCCGGTGGGTTTAATCGCGGCGGGAGCGCTTTTACAGTATCTGTATGAGACACAGAAGACATCACTTTCCCATTTTACCCACATTTATCCGTATCTGACCAGCAAATACATGCTGCTGGACAGTTCTACGAGACGGAATCTGGAATTGATAGAGACGCTGCGGGAGAAGCAGAAAAAAGGTTCCCTTCTGGGTGTCTTGGACCGTACTAAAACGGCCATGGGCGGTCGCCTTTTGCGCAAATATATAGAACAGCCGCTGATTGACAAGGATAAGATTGAACAGCGCCTGGATGCGGTGGAGAATCTGTGTAAACAGAGTGTGGATCGGGAGGAATTGCGGGAATATCTGAATACCATTTATGATCTGGAACGACTGCTTGGCAAAGTTAGTTACAAGACGGCAAATCCCAGAGATTTAATTGCGTTTCGTAATTCCTTGGCAGTGCTTCCATCCATTCGGACTGTGCTGGGTGATTTTGATGCGCCACTCTTACAGGAAATCCGGGAGAATCTGGATCCTCTGAAGGATATTTATCAACTGATCGAAGATGCGATCGTGGAGGAGCCGCCAATCGCCATCAAGGAGGGCGGTATTATTAAGGAGGGATTTAA
Source organism: uncultured Lachnospiraceae bacterium (assembly GCA_946554445.1). GTDB lineage: Bacteria > Bacillota > Clostridia > Lachnospirales > Lachnospiraceae > UBA3282. The sequence continues at coordinate 103,329 of CAMNSD010000005.1, forward strand.
CGAGACCATAGATTCCTTAAAAAAGGCTAAGACAGACGGCAAGAACTGGTTGGCGGCCTTAGAGGGGGAAGATCGGGAACGCACGGGCATCCGTAACCTGCGCATTAAATATAATAAAGTCTTTGGCTATTACTTTGAGGTTACCAATTCCTATAAAGATCAGGTGCCGGAGGATTATGTGCGCAAGCAGACACTGGCGAATGCGGAACGATATACCACGCCCAGATTGAAGGAATTGGAAGACAATATCTTAAATGCGGAGGATAAGTTGTTTACCCTGGAATATGACCTGTACTGTGAGATTCGGGACGCTATCGCCAAAGAGGTGGAGCGGATTCAGAAGACTGCCAGGGCAATTGCCAGGCTGGATGTGTTCACCTCTCTTTCTTTTGTGGCGGAACATAATCAGTATGTGAGACCTGCACTCAATGAAAAGGGAGTGATCGATATCAAGGAAGGCCGCCATCCGGTGGTAGAACAGATGATACAGAATGATATGTTCATATCCAATGACACCCATCTGGATAATCAGAAACACTGTATTGCTGTGATTACGGGGCCGAATATGGCTGGTAAATCCACTTACATGCGGCAGGTTGCGCTGATCGTGCTGTTGACGCAGATTGGTTCCTTTGTGCCGGCAAAAAAGGCGGATGTGGGCATTGTGGATCGGATATTTACTCGTGTGGGAGCTTCTGATGACCTGGCCAGCGGACAGTCCACCTTTATGGTGGAGATGAATGAGGTGGCGAATATCTTAAGGAACGCCACGCCCAACAGTCTGCTTGTATTGGACGAGATTGGCCGCGGAACTTCTACCTTTGACGGCTTAAGCATTGCCTGGGCGGTGATTGAACATATCAGTAACCGGAAGATTCTGGGGGCAAAGACACTTTTTGCGACCCATTATCATGAACTGACGGAACTGGAAGGCAAGATGGACAATGTGAACAATTACTGCATTGCAGTTAAGGAGAAGGGCGATGATATTGTTTTCTTGAGGAAAATCGTCAAGGGTGGTGCTGATAAAAGTTACGGGATTCAGGTTGCTAAGCTGGCCGGGGTGCCGGAGATGGTCATAGACCGGGCTAAGGAGATTGTGGAACAGCTCAGTGATAACGACATTACAGAGAAGGTACAAAATATTGAGGTTAATGTGAAGGGAGAGAAGCACAAGCCCGTTAAATATGATGAGGTGGATCTGGAACAGATATCTCTCTTCGATACAGTCAAGGATGAAGACATCATCCAGGAATTGCAGGAGATTGACGTCAGCAACCTGACACCGGTGGACGCGCTCAATACTTTGTACCGGCTGCAGAATAAACTAAAGAATCGGTGGCGTTGAAGTAAATTCCTTCGGAATTAACTTCTCGAGGACCGCTTCGCGGCCTCGGATTGGATATTGATGGAGATAAATAGTATGGCGAAAATAAATGTTCTGGATCATCAGACGATTGATAAGATTGCCGCGGGCGAGGTGGTGGAGCGTCCGGCCAGTGTGGTGAAGGAGTTGGTGGAGAATGCCATCGACGCCGGGGCGAATGCCGTTACAGTGGAGATTAAGGACGGCGGTACCACTTTGATTCGTGTCACAGATAATGGCGGCGGTATTGAGAAATCCCAAGTAAGCAATGCCTTTCTGCGCCATGCTACCAGTAAAATCACCTCGGTGGATGATTTGACCAAATTGGTCAGTCTTGGTTTCCGTGGTGAAGCATTAGCCAGTATTGCGGCGGTGTCCCAGGTAGAAATGATCACCAAGATTCCGGAAGATCTGACGGGAATCCGTTATGTGATCGAGGGTGGCATAGAGAAGGAGAAGGAAGAAGTGGGCGCGCCTGAGGGGACGACCATTATCGTGCGCAATTTGTTTTACAATACGCCGCCACGCAAGAAGTTTTTAAAACAGCCGCAGACGGAAGGCTCTTATGTAGCGGATTTGATGGAACATCTGGCCATGTCGAATCCGAAAGTCTCTTTTAAATTCTTATTGAACGGTCAGACAAAGTTCTATACAACGGGAAGTGATGACCTGCGGGAGATTGTCTATCGCATTTATGGGAAGGAGATATCTGCAGAACTTCTAGATTTTCAATGCGATTTGGAAGGAATGAGGGTTACCGGGCTTTTGGGAAAGCCAGTGATCAATCGGTCAAACCGGTCTTATGAGATTTTCTATATCAATGGCAGATATATTAGAAGCACTCTGATCAGCAAAGCGGTGGAAGAGGGGTATCGGGAATATCTGATGCAGCATAAGTTCCCTTTCAGTGTCCTGCATTTTCAGGTGGATACGGAGAAAGTGGATGTCAATGTGCACCCCTCTAAGATGGAGGTCAGGATTGCAGACGGGCCGTTATTCTATGAGGATGTGAAAGAAGCTATCCATGAGGCGCTTCATGAGGTGGAGATGATTCCGGAGGTATCGCTTTCCGGGGATAAAAAGAAGGCAAAAGGTGAGAATGACAGTGTCAAAAAGGGACGAAAGGAGACTGCGCCGGAGCCTTTTGAGCGAAACCGTATTGCGCAGAACCAGACTGCCCATAGTCAGGTATTGGTTGAAAAATCCCCGGCCATTCAGGCCCTTTACCAGAAAAATGGGCAAGAGATCAAGGATCAACTTCTGCGACAGGCCTCTGTCTACAGCGTGAAGCCAATTTTGGGAAAAAAGAATCAGCCGATAGAGAATATCCAGTCTCAGAAAGATGTCTCGACCGGGAAAACGGAGCAGATGGAACTTTTTGATGATAGGCTCCTGTCAGCTAGGGCGAAAGAACATTATGAAATCATCGGCCAGCTTTTTGAGACCTACTGGTTGATTTCTTATCAGGATAACCTTCTGATTGTAGACCAGCATGCTGCCCATGAGAAGGTAAAGTATGAGCGGCTTATGAAACGGTTTCGGGAAAAGAATGTGGCTTCTCAGACCATCAATCCGCCTATAATCTTAACGCTTAACAATCGGGAAATGGAATGTTATCGGAATCACGCAGATGATTTTGCGTCTCTGGGATTTGTGATAGAAGAATTTGGCGGCAATGATTATGCTATCCGTGGCGTTCCTCTGGATTTGTATGGTTATGCAGAGGGAGAATTTTTCTATGAAGTGCTGGATGAACTTGTGGATGAGGCAGTGACTGGCACACCGGAGAGCATCCGCATCCGTATCGCCACTATGGCCTGTAAGGCCGCAGTGAAGGGAAATATGCGTTTAAACCGCCGGGAGATGGAAGAGTTGATTGATGAACTGCTGACGCTGGATAATCCTTATCATTGTCCCCACGGCAGGCCTACGATCATTTCCATGAGCAGGCAGGAGATTGAAAAGAAATTCAAGAGGATTGTAAACTGATGAAGCAGGAAAATAAAAGACCTCTGGTCATCTTGACAGGACCGACGGCTGTGGGGAAGTCCGCATTGGCGGTCAGTCTGGCAAAGGAGATTGGCGGGGAAATTGTCTCTGCGGACTCCATGCAAGTATACCGCCATATGGATATCGGTTCCGCTAAAATCACGGAAGAGGAGATGGCGGGGATTCCCCACCATTTGATTGATGTGCTGGAACCCACGGAGGAGTTTAATGTGGTAGTGTTCCAGCGGATGGCCAAAGCAGCGATGGAAGGAATTTACGACAGAGGCCATATTCCTATCTTGGCGGGAGGCACAGGTTTTTATATCCAGGCGGTCTTATATGATATAGACTTTACAGAAAATGACGAGGATACTGCCCTTAGAAATGCACTGGAAGCGGAGGCTGCAAAGCATGGACCGGAGATTTTATACGAGCGGCTTAAGGAAATAGATCCAGGCTCCTGCGAAATCATTCATGCAAATAATGTAAAACGCGTGATCCGCGCCATAGAATTTTATGAGAAGACCGGAAAGAAAATTTCTGAGCACAACAAAGAGCAAAAAAAACGGGTGTCATTTTATAATTCGGCCTATTTTGTATTACAGGATGACAGAGACAGAATCTATCAAAAGATAGAAGAACGGGTAGAACAGATGTTATCTCAGGGACTGGTGGACGAAGTTCGTGCACTGCGGGAAATGGGCTGTACGAGGGACATGGTATCCATGCAGGGCCTTGGATATAAGGAAATTCTAGCTTATCTGGAGGGGGAGATATCTTTAGAGGAAGCTGTGTATCGAATCAAACGTGACACTAGACATTTTGCGAAAAGACAGCTGACTTGGTTTCGCAGGGAAAAAGAAGTTATCTGGGTGGATAAGAGAGAATTTGACCAAAACAGTCAATTGATTTTGGTATATATGCAGGAAATCTTGCGTAAAAAGGGGATTATCCTGCAATAATAAACGATAAAGAATAAAAAATATTACATAAAACAGTAAAATATTTTGGCGTGAGTATAAAGAATGAGTATAAAGAATATAGAAAGGCAGATAACAAATGATTCATCTGACAGAACAGTACAGACAGTTTGGCATTTCAGAGGCTGTCTATGAATTTGGGAAAGAGATTCTTGCCTCTTTACAGGAGAGGTTTATACAGATTGATCAGGTGGCTGAATATAATCAGCTCAAGGTCATCCGGGCTATGCAGACGGCAAACGTCAGCGAGGCGTGTCTTCTCGGCACCACGGGCTACGGCTATAACGACTTAGGAAGGGATACCCTGGAAAAGGTCTATGCATCTGTTTTTCAGACAGAAGATGCCTTGGTGCGCCCGCAGATCACCTGTGGTACCCATGCGCTTGCTTTGGCGCTAATGAGCAATTTACGGCCCGGAGACGAACTGTTGTCTCCGGTGGGCAAACCATATGACACTTTGGAAGAAGTCATCGGCATCCGGTCGTCCAAAGGTTCTTTGAAGGAATATGGGATTTCTTATAGACAGGTGGATTTACTGCCGGACGGCGGGTTTGACTATGAAGGGATCAGGGCGGCTCTGCGGGATAAGACGAAACTTGTAACCATTCAGCGCTCCAAAGGGTATCAGACAAGACCTACCTTGTCGGTTCAGCAGATTGGGGAGCTGATCGCCTTTGTCAAAGGCATTCGGCCGGAAATTATATGCATGGTAGATAACTGCTATGGTGAATTTGTGGAGACCATGGAACCTTCACAGGTAGGAGCGGATATGGTGGTAGGTTCCCTGATCAAAAATCCGGGCGGCGGGCTTGCGCCCATCGGCGGTTATATCGCCGGCAGGAAAGATTGTGTGGAAAATGCGGCCTATCGTCTGACATCTCCGGGCCTTGGCAAGGAAGTGGGTGCTTCATTGGGGGTGCTGCCTTCCCTTTACCAAGGGCTGTTTCTTGCGCCCACAGTGACAGCCAGCGCTTTAAAAGGCGCCATCTTTGCGGCGAATATTTATGAAAAGATTGGTTTTCCGGTGGTGCCGGATGCCACCCAGAGCCGTCACGATATCATTCAGGCAGTGACCTTCGGTTCTCCGGAAGGGGTGATCGCTTTCTGCGAGGGCATTCAGGCGGCGGCTTCTGTGGACAGCTTTGTGACACCGGAACCCTGGGATATGCCGGGGTATGATTCTCAGGTTATCATGGCTGCCGGTGCCTTTGTTTCCGGATCATCCATAGAACTCAGCGCCGACGGGCCGATTGCGCCGCCTTATGCGGTCTATTTTCAGGGAGGACTGACATTTCCCCATGCGAAGCTGGGCATTTTAATGACCTTGCAGCGCCTGTTGGATAAAGGCGTAGTGACATCGGATTTTAAGCGGCGGTCCTAAATATAAGAAAGTTTTACGCTTATCCGAGTCCGCGAAGCGGATCTCGCAAAGTTAATTTGCGGAGCAAATTTACTTTTCTTATAAACTTTGTGGAAATTTACCATTTTTTGTATACATCAAATACCGGTTGTGATAAAATGGGCGTTGGAGAAAGGAGAGCATTATTTTTATGCGTAAAAATAATTGGGCTTGTTTTCTGTTGATACTGGCAGGCATTGTGGTCGGTGGTTTTATCGGCAGTCTGTTTCCCGATACTTTTTTAAATTACGGACAGTCTTTCGGGTTATCTGAGCCGATGATCTTAAATCTGGGTATTTTGGCTATTACCTTTGGTCTTTCCATTAAGATTACCATTGCCAGTATCATAGGGATTGCGATTGCGGTTGTAATCTACCGCCTGATGTAGGCTGGATGACTTACCCCGAAAGTACGGAGAGAGAGGCTGTCGGGAAAGAGGCTGAATGAAAACACTAAAGTGTGAGAACAATGAGTATTACAGATTGCAGAATCTTCCATATGAGAAATTTATCACATATGGAAGTAAGTCCTTGACAGATGCGGAACTTTTGGCAATCATCCTGCGGACGGGGACGAAGGGCGTGAGTGCTGGCCAGCTGGGAGAGCGGGTGCTTGCACAGACAAGCAGGAATGGTAACGGACTTTTAGGACTGCATCAGATTTCCCTGCATGATCTCATGCAGATCGAAGGAATCGGTGAGGTGAAGGCAGTTAAACTGAAAGCCATTGCCGAGATTTCCACACGGATCGCACAGGCGAAGGCGCGAAAGACACTATGTTACCACAATCCATATTCCATAGCGGAATATTATATGGAACGGTTCCGGCATCAGAATGTGGAATATATCCTGCTCATCATGTTTGATTCCGGAATGCATGTCATCGGGGAACATATTCTGTCTAAGGGTACGGTGAATGCCTCCCTATTATCGCCGCGGGAAGTTTTTATTCAGGCGTTTAAGGAGCAGGCGGCCGGAATCATGATTCTGCATAATCATCCGGGCGGCAATCCGGTGCCCAGCGACAATGATTTGCAGATTACGGAGCGGATCAAAGAGGCGGGGACGCTGATGGATATACCGCTGATAGATCACATTATCCTGGGGGATAACAGTTATTTTAGTTTTAAAGAGAGCGGTCTTTTAACGGTGAAGTCGGGAGATTAAAATGTTACAATAGAAAGAAAGGGGTAAATTACCTTGGCAAATAATGCGTTTGGAATTGATCTAGGGACCAGTAATATCAAAATATATAATCGTGCGGACGATGATGTTTTCGTGGAGAAAAATATGATTGCCATCGAGAACAAGAAGACTCTGTTCGCTTACGGGGACGCAGCCTTTGAGATGTACGAGAAAGCGCCGAGCAATATCAATATCACATATCCTCTGAGCAATGGTGTGATAGCGGATATTCAGAATATGGAGACGCTGATCAAATATTTCCTGAGTGATCTGATGAAGAATAATGTGCGTCCGGCTGACTATTATATCGCCGTCCCCTGGGATGTGACAGAGGTGGAGAAGCGCGCGTTTAAGGATCTGATCAAGGAGTCCAATGTGAAAGCCAAAAAGGTCATGATGGTAGATAAGGCCGTGGCTGATGGCCTTGGCCTGGGAATTGACGTCAAGAATTCCCAAGGTGTCCTGGTGGTCAACGTAGGTTTTGATACCACAGAGATTTCCATTCTTTCCCTGGGCGGTATTGTTTTAAGCCGGCTGATCAAGGTGGGCGGCCGTAAGTTTGACGAGGCAATCAAGGCGGCGGTTCGCCGGGAATACAGCTTGATCATCGGCGGTAAGACTGCAGAGGTGGTAAAAACATCGCTGTTAGATTTGGAGGACCAGAGAGTGGGCGCTACTGTGTATGGACGCGATATCGTGACTGGATTGCCGGTGGAACGCGAGATTCCCACAGCGTTGGTGGATGAGTGTCTGGTGGAACACTTTAATACGATCATTGATAATATTAAGGTGATTCTGGAACGTACACCCCCGGAACTGGCGGCGGATATCTACCGCCATGGTATTTATCTGACAGGTGGCGCGTCCCAGGTCAGCAAGCTGGCCCAGCTTATGAGCAAGGGAACAGGACTCCAGGTAAATGTCTCTGAAAATCCTGTGACCAGCGTGGCGCTTGGGCTTGCAACGATCATCAAAGAGGATAATTATAAATCGGTAGCGTATGCAATAGAAGGAATGAGTAAATGAGTCCAATCGTCAAGAAAAAAGGAGAAAAATTTACATTACCAAGTAAATATCTCCTTTTTATTTTAACAATCCTCTGCACCGGCATGGTGCTGCTTACATTTAATACCACAGTATTCAGCGGGCCGCTCAGTGCGGTGGCCGGTTATACGGTGGTGCCCTTCGAGGAGGGAATCAGCGTGGTGGGAAGCTGGCTGTCGGGCCGGTCTGATGAACTGGCCAGTATCCGGGACCTGATTACGGAAAATGAGATGTTAAGAAGCAAGGTGGATGAGTTAACCATCGAGAACACTAGATTACAGCAGGACCGTTATGAATTGACGAATCTGCGACAACTCTATAATCTGGATAATCAGTATGATGAATATGAAAAGACGGGCGCCCGTATCATAGCCAAAGATTCTGGTAACTGGTTTTATTCTTTTGTGATTAATAAAGGTGCTAAGGATGGTGTTGCCGTAGATATGAATGTGATGGCGGGAAGCGGTTTGGTGGGACGTGTGGTGGCTGTGGGCCCCAACTGGGCGAAAGTGAAATCCATTATTGCCGACGATTCCAATGTCAGCGCCATGGTGCTTTCCAGTTCCGATAATTTGGTTGTTTCTGGCAATCTGAAGCTTTATAACTCCGGCGTCATAGAATTTGGACAACTGATCGACAGCGATAATGTGGTTGTAGAGGGAGATAAGATCGTTACATCCAATATTAGCGACAAATTCCTGCCGGGTATACTGATCGGGTATGTCAACACTATCAATTCGGACGCCAATAATCTCACCAAGTCCGGTTATATTACTCCGGCTGTGGATTTTGAACATCTGGAAGAGGTGTTGGTCATTATGCAGTTAAAACAGAATGTGACGGAGGAATAATATGAAACGTGGTGTTATCACAGCCTTTCTCATTTTAATATGTTTTTTGCTGCAGTGTACCGTGTTCCGGTTTTTGGCATTCGGTGGTATCGTGCCAAATCTGTTGATTGTCTTGACAGCTTCCTTCGGATTTATGCGGGGAGAGAAGACCGGGCTTGTGATCGGGTTTTTCTGTGGGCTTTTGGTGGATATCTTTTTTGCCAGCGTCATTGGATACTACGCGCTGTTATATATGTACATCGGATATATGAACGGTAAGTTTTCCGCCATTTTTTATCCGCAGGATATCAAACTGCCGGTGGCTTTGATTTTATGTAGTGATTTTTTTTATGGCATTATATGTTATGTGATTCTGTTTCTTCTGCGGAGCAGATTTGATTTTGTATATTATCTTCGGCATATTATTCTACCGGAGATTGTGTATACGATCGTGGTTACCTTGCTTTTGTATCCGCTCATCCTCTGGATCAATACCAGACTTGAGCGTGGTGAACTGAGGAGTGGAAAGAAGTTTGTTTGAAGAACTCTTAGCGCATTTTAAAGAAAATTTCATGAATATGGTCACTTCTAGGCTGATTGTGCTGGTTTTGGTGATTTTCGGCATGGGCGGTTATCTGATCTATACGATTTTCCAACTGCAGATCGTAAACGGGGAGGATTACTATAATAACTTTCAGTTAAAGATTACAAAAGACCGCACTCTGCCGGCGACTAGAGGTAATATTTTAGACCGGGACGGCAATCTTTTGGCATATAATGAATTGGCATATTCCGTTACCATAGAGGATGTTTATGAGTCTGGCCGCAAAAAGAATGCCAGGCTCAATGATACGATTTGCCGTCTTATTCATATGATAGAGGAAAACGACGATAAGGTGATCAGCGATTTCCATATCGTAATCGGTAAGAACGGCAGTTATGAGTACAATGTGGAAGGCACACAGCTTCTGCGGTTCTTGGCGGATGTTTATGGGTATGCGTCCATTGATGATTTGAAGGAAAAAGAAAAGACGGCAACGCCTGATGATGTGGTAAAATATTTGTGCAGTACCTCCCGCTATGGAATCGGTGATTATACGGATGACGAAGATTCTTCCAGTTTTGTGGAAGGACTTGGTTTTACGCGGGATGAAGTGTTAAAAATCATCACCATCCGCTATGCTATGAGCGCCAACAGCTACCAGAAATACATTGCGACCACGGTGGCCAATAACGTCTCTGAGAAGACGGTGGCGGTGGTGATGGAGAATGCAGATGTTCTGGACGGTGTCTCCGTCGCGGAAGGCACCATCCGCAAATACAATGACAGCATTTATTTTGCCCAGGTCATCGGCTACACGGGGCGGGTGGACCAGGAAGGTTTGTTGGAACTGCAACAGCAGGATGAGACCTATGATATCAACGATACCGTAGGAAAATCCGGTATCGAGGCTTCCATGGAGATGGAACTGCAAGGCAGGAAGGGTTCTGAGATTGTCTATGTGGACAATCTGGGTAAAGTGATCGAGACCAGTGACAGGATTGAGCCGATGGCGGGAAATGATGTCACGTTGACGCTGGATACGGAACTGCAGAAAGCCTGCTATCATATCCTGGAGGCAAAGCTGGCAGGTATTCTGCTCAATAAAATACAAAATATCAAGGAGTACACACCGCCTGAGGGAGGAAGCGGGGGAAATATCCCGATTCCTATATATGATGTGTATTTTGCCTGTATCAATAATAATATTATAGATACATCCCATTTTGCCTCGGAACATGCAGGAGAGACGGAGCGGGCGGTGCAGCAGACCTATCTGGATAAGAAAGCGCGGGTATTTGCCACCCTGCGGGAGGAACTGGAAGAGGTCTGTACGCCCTATGAAAATCTGACAACAGAGTATCAAGTCTATGAGAGTTACATTGCGGCGCTGCTCTATGACAATGATATCATCATGGAATCTGTGGTGGACAAGAATGACGCGACCTATATTGCTTGGACCAAAGATGAAGTCATCAGCCTGAATGAATACTTAAATTATGCAATTGCTCAGAACTGGATCAATGTGTCGAGGCTTGATATCGGATCACAGTATTCTGATTCGGTGGAGATTTACGATAAGATTCTGGACTATGTGTTTGAAAAGATAGATGAAGATGTGGATTTTGATAAAAAGATCTACCGTTATATGATCAATGCAGATGAACTAACGGGCCGTCAGATCTGTATGCTTCTGTTAGAGCAGAATGTGGTGGAACCGCCTTCGGAAGAAGTGGCACAATTTACGTCAGGAAGTATGCAGCCATATGTTTTTATACGCAATCGGATTGAGAATCTGGATATCACACCTTCACAGCTTGCCCTAGATCCTTATTCTGGTTCTATCGTTGTCACAGACGTAAATTCTGGAGATGTGCTGGCGCTTTCCAGTTATCCGAGTTATGATAATAATAAGATGGCCAACGGCGTAGATGCGGCGTATTTTGCAAGTTTAAGGAATGATCTTTCCTATCCGCTCATCAACTACGCAACCCAGCAGAGAACGGCGCCAGGATCCACCTTTAAGCCTGTTTCTGCTACAGCTGGACTTTTAGAGGGCGTTATTACGACTTCGGATACGATTACCTGTACAGGCGAGTTTGATAAAGTTTCACCATCTCCCAGATGTCATATCTATCCGGGCGCACATGGATCTTTGAATGTGACGGGCGGGATTCAGCGTTCCTGTAACGGATTTTTCTACGAAGTCGGATATCGTCTGGGGAGTGTGGGTGACATCTACAATGATAATGTTGGTCTTAACAAGCTGGCAAAGTATGCGGATATGTATGGCTTATCAGATCTTTCCGGGGTAGAGATTGAAGAATATGCACCGGAGGTTTCCAATCTTGATGCTGTCCGCTCGGCTATCGGCCATGGAACCAATAACTATACCACGGCAGGGCTCGCGCGATATGTTACAACTATCGCCAATAGTGGAACATGTTATAATTTAACATTAGTAGACAGGATAGAGAACCATAACAGCGGGACTGTTGCAGAGCATGAAGCCGAGATCCGGAATCGGATCGATATGGATCCGGCTTACTGGGACGCCATTCATACCGGTATGCGCAGGGTGGTGGAAGGCAAGCGGTATTTTGCAGATCTTGATGTAAATGTGGCAGGTAAGACCGGTACGGCTCAGGAGAACAGAAACCGTCCAAACCATGCGTTGTTTATCAGCTATGCGCCCTATGAGGAGCCTGAGATAGCGGTGGCAGTCCGTGTGGCAAATGGCTATTCTTCCGACTATGCCGCACAGATTGCCAAAGATGTGTATGAGTATTATTATGGACTGAAAGAGGAAAGTGAGATCATTACCGGTACAGCCGGTATGTTGGTCGGCGGTGAAATAGGCGCAGACTGATCAATTGAGGTGTTGAGTATGAAAAATCCTGTTATTATCAAAAGTTTTCCCAACGGACTTTCCATCTATCTGGATGGGGAGATGCCCTTTGCCCAGCTTCTGGAGGAAGTGGCTGTGAAATTCAGAGAGTCTGCCAACTTTTTTAAGGATGCCACCATGGTGGTTTCTTTCGAGGGGCGGGAGCTGACGGATGCGGAAGAGAGACAGATAGTCAATACCATCACGGCAAACTCGGCTCTTAATATTGTCTGTATCATGGGCAAGAACGAGGAGACCAACAAGAATTATGTGAAGGCATTGCAGAAACTTTCTTTCCGCCAGGAAGTGATGGAAAATGCCGGACAGTTCTATAAAGGAACCCTGAAAGACGGACAGCTGCTTGAGACAGAGAACAGTATTATTGTGCTGGGGGATGTGTATCCCGGCGCCTGTATCGTATCCAGCAAAGATGTGGTTATCTTAGGCGGTCTTTATGGACAGGCTTATGCCGGAGGAAATGGGGAAGACGGACACTTTGTGGTTGCGCTTGAAATGTCGCCGGAGAAGTTGAAGATTGGTGACTTCAAATATAAAACATCAGAGAAACAGAGCAAATGGTCGATTAAACCAAAGATTCAGCCAAAGATTGCTTATGTGAAGGACGCCAGAGTGATAATAGAGCCGATTACCAAAGAATTACTAAACGATTTGCCGTTTTAATAAAGGGGCGGTGGAGAAAATTTCTGCGAAATTATCTCCGAGAAAATTCCTTCGGAATTATCTCACGTTTGGTAGACGATAACAATTCATTAACGGAGGTTTGCTATGAGTGAAGTGATTGTCGTCACATCAGGGAAAGGCGGGGTAGGAAAGACCACTACTTCAGCAAACGTTGGTACAGGTCTGGCAGCAATGGGCAAAAAGGTGATTCTGATCGATACAGATATCGGGCTTCGCAATCTCGATGTGGTGATGGGGCTTGAGAACAGAATCGTCTATAATCTGGTGGATGTGGTGGAAGGAAACTGCCGTATCAAACAGGCTCTCATAAGGGATAAACGTTATCCCACACTGTTTCTTCTGCCCTCGGCACAGACCAGGGACAAGACTTCGGTGAATCCCGCTCAGATGGTCAGAATGATCAGTCATCTGAAGGATCAGTTTGACTATATCATCCTGGATTGTCCGGCAGGTATTGAACAGGGATTCCAGAATGCTATCGCAGGTGCGGACAGGGCACTTGTGGTGACAACCCCGGAGGTTTCCGCAATCCGGGACGCAGACAGAATCATCGGTCTTTTAGAGGCCAATGAAATACATAAGATAGATTTGATCATCAACCGCATCCGTCATGATATGGTTAAGAGAGGAGATATGATGTCTTCGGAGGATGTGGTAGATATTCTCTCCCTGCCGCTGATCGGCCTGGTTCCCGATGATGAAAATGTGGTGATTGCCACAAATCAGGGCGAGCCGCTTGTCGGCAGCAACACATTGGCGGGCAAAGCCTATCAGAATATCTGTTACAGGGTTCTTGGCAAAGAAGTTCCTTTTATGGATCTGGAGAAGGGAATTTCGTTCTGGGCCAGAGTATCAGGTATTTTCCATAAAAGTTAGGAGGGATATCAGGGTGTTTAAAAATCTGTTAAAGCGGAAAAGCTCAAGAGAAATAGCCAAAGACAGGCTGAAGATACTGCTTATTTCCGACAGAGTCAACTGCTCTCAGGAGATGATGGAAATGATAAAGAATGATATTGCGAAAGTGATATCCAAATATATGAAGATTGATACCCAGAGCATGGAGATACAGATAACCAAGACAAGCGGTAAAGGCCATAGCCTCAAGAATCCGACCCTCTATGCCAATATACCGATCCTGGATTTAAAACAATAACAAAAGTAAATTTGCTTCGCAAATTAACTTTGCGAGATCCGCTTCGCGGCCTCGGCATGACAAAGAATTTCCAGTCATCCAATCAACTTTACGAGATCCGCTTTGCGGATTCGGCGGTACGAGAGAAGGAGAAAATGCAGCATGTTAAGGCACTATCACATCAGGGACTATGATTTCAAATTGATTATCTTTGTGGTAGCACTTACTGTGATGGGGATTCTTGCCATCGGCAGCGCCAAGGAATCCTTGCAGTCGAGACAGCTTGCTGGCGCCGTGTTTGGTTTTTTCCTGATGTTAGTTATTTCCCTGTTTGATTATTCGATTATTTTGCGGTTTTATTGGCTTATGTATATTGTTAATATTCTGCTTTTATGGCTGGTGCGGGCTGTGGGAGTGGAAGCTGGCGGTGCGCAGAGATGGTTGAATCTTTTTGGCATACAGTTTCAACCGTCGGAAACTGCCAAGATCTTGTTGATTTTATTTTTTGCACAGTTTATCATGAAACATAAGGATGAGATGAATTCGCTGCGGATTGTCGGCGCCTGCGTGCTTTTATTCGTACCGCCTATTTATCTGATTTATAAACAGCCGGATATGTCTACCAGTATTATGGTGGTGTTAATGTTTTGTGTGCTTTTGTTTGTGGGTGGCATTGGTTGGAAATATGTTATTTTGGCATTATCGATAGCGATTCCTGCTTTTGTGATAGCGCTTACTCTGATTTTACAGCCAGATCAGGAAATCATTGAAAGTTTCCAGCAAAAGCGTATTTTGGCCTGGCTTTATCCGGAAGAATATGCCACAACAGAGGCATATCAGCAGTTAAATTCGATCACGGCGATCGGATCTGGGATGCTTTATGGAAAAGGATACAACACAAACGAAATCACTTCCGTAAAAAACGGAAATTTTATTTCTGAGCCGGAAACAGACTTTATTTATGCGGTTATCGGGGAAGAATTTGGTTTTGTAGGCGGCTGTGCCGTAATTGTGTTATTGATTTTCATCTCATTTGAATGTATTATGGTAGCTAGGAGGGCAAAAGATTTGGCCGGTACGATCATCGCCTCGGGGGTAGCGGCGCTGGTCGGGTTTCAGGGAATGTTAAATATCGCTGTGGCTACCGGTGCAAGTCCCAATACAGGAATTCCACTGCCGTTTGTCAGTTACGGCTTGACTTCGTTGGTGAGTCTGTATATTGGGGTAGGGTTTGTACTGAATGTAAGACTGCAATGCAAAAAATGACAGGGGTGTTAGCTATGAATATCGCATTAATCGCACATGATGCAAAGAAAAAACTGATGCAGAATTTCTGTATCGCTTATCGAGGGATTTTGAGTAAAAACGAATTGTATGCCACCGGTACAACGGGACGTCTGATTGAGGAAGTGACCAATCTGACAATCCACAAATATTTGGCAGGACATTTGGGGGGCGCACAGCAGATTGGCGCACAGATTGAACACAATCAGATCGATCTAGTCATCTTCCTGCGCGATCCGCTCTACCCAAAATCTCATGAGCCGGATGTCAATAATGTCGTTATGCTGTGTGACCGGCATAATATTCCGTTGGCAACAAATCTGGCATCGGCGGAACTGTTGATCAAATCACTCGACAGAGGGGACCTTGAGTGGCGTGAAATGTACAAATAGAAAGCATAAACTAAAGATAAGCGCAGCGCTTATGGCAGGGATAATCTGTTTGACAGGCTGCGGCAGCACCAAATACGATATGCCTTATTCGCCGCAGAACAGTGTCAGCAGCTATCAGCTTCTAAACGTGGCGAATCAGGAGACGATAGAGCCTTTTGCGACCAATCTGTGTGTGGCTGCCAAGGATATTCCCTCTTCAGGCGTCAGTCTGACGGAAGTGGGCGCAGCAGGTCTTTTTGATACCAAAAATCTGGAAACGCTCTATGCCAAGAATGTGAATAATCAGATGAATCCGGCCAGCCTGACAAAGGTGATGACAGCGCTTGTCGCGCTTAAGAATGGGAAGCCGGACGATGTGTATGTGGCTTCGGAGAATGTAAAGATTACGGAGTCCGGGGCAGTATTATGCGGTTTGAAGCCGGGCGATAAGATGACATTGGATCAGGCGCTTCATATTCTGCTGATGTATTCGGCCAATGACGTGGCAATTTTGATCGCAGAGGGAGTTACCAAGGGATCCGTGGATGATTTTGTGGCGTTGATGAATCAGGAGGCCCAGGAGATTGGGGCCACCAACTGTCAATTCAAGAACCCCAACGGTCTGACGGAAGAAGGGCATTATGTCACGGCGTATGACCTCTATCTTATCTTTCAGGAAGCATTAAAGTATGATCTGTTTAATGAAATCATACAGATGAATTCCTATTCCACGGTTTATATGGATGCCAATGGGGCAGATAAGTCCATAGACATAGAAAATACCAACCTGTATCTTCGGGGCACTTATGAGATGCCGGCTAATATGACGGTTGTGGGCGGCAAGACCGGTACCACCAGTGCGGCGGGACATTGTTTGCTCCTGTTGTCCAGGAGTAGCAGTGGAACTCCTTATATTTCCGTTATTCTCAAAGATAATTCCAGGGAGCAGCTGTATGAGGATATGAGCAGTCTTCTGGAAAGCGCCACCAAATAAAGCAGGGAATGAACTTTTATAGTTGTTTTTTTGTCAGCTTTCCCTTATAATAATTGGTAGATGGAGATAATCGAACAGGGCTATATAAATATTTTACTTTAGGAGGGTTTTACCATGGTTCAATTCATTGTAGGCAAAAAGGGAAAAGGAAAGACCAAGCATCTACTTGATAAAGTAAATACGGAGATAAAGGACGCACAGGGTAATGTTGTATATTTAGATAAGAGTACCAAGCATATGTTTGAACTGAACAATAAGATCAGACTGATCGATGTACCGGAATATCTGGTTACGAACAGTGATGAGTTTATCGGTTTTATCTGCGGTATCATCTCGCAGGACCATGATCTGCAGCAAATGTATTTCGACAGCTTTTTGAAGATTGCCTGTCTGGAGGCAGAAAATCTTGACAGGGAAATTGCCAAGATTGAGAAAATCAGCGAAAAATTCCATGTAGATTTTGTGATAAGTATATCTTTGGACGAGAGTGAGCTGCCGGAGAGGGTTCGCTCTAATATTATCGTTTCTTTATAGTCAAATATACATACTCAAAAATGGAATTCCATAAATGCCCCGTAGCTTGCTGCGGGGTATTATCATGAGAGAAGGAGAATAACTGCAAGTGGCTGATGATCGCAATAAGATAGCTAAATATAGAAGACCGATCAATCTGAATATCGGTATGGTGATCTTTGCCGTGATCTTTATCTATGTAGTGATCTGTGTAGTTATGTATTTTAAGACGGATCATATTGTAGGATACAGCGTTATGGAAGGATCCCTTACTTCCAATAAAATTTATAAGGGAATTGCCCTGCGGGAGGAAGAGGTTGTGACCAGCCAGGATGCAGGGTATATTAATTATTTTGCGAGAGAGGGCGAGCGCGTTGCGGCTCGAAATTTAGTCTATACGATTGATGAGACCGGTAGGCTTTCCGATTATATCAAGGCCAGTGAGAGCGGGGAGAATACGCTATCGGAATCGGATCTGGCTGAATTAAAGACGGAGATCACATCATTTACGAACCGTTTTGACAGCAGACAGTTTGGCGAAGTCTATAATTTTAAACATAATGTGGAAGGAACCGTCATAAAACTCGCCAATTATAATATTTTGGAAAATGCGGATGCCTTAAACGATGCTTCCGGCACTTCTTTGATCAATTATCGCTATGCGGATAAAAGTGGAATTGCGGTTTTTGCCACAGACGGCTATGAGAACCTGACACTGCAGGATATGAAGGCAGAGTATTTTGATGAGGAGAACTATGAGAAAAAATACCTTGTGAATAATGATCTGGTGGCGGCGGGGGATCCAGTCTATAAACTTTGTAAAAATGAGGACTGGTCCATTGTTGTCCAGGCGGAGAGAGAACTTTTGGACGCTCTGGAAAAAGAATGGCAGGAAGGTAAAGATGTCTATGTGGAGGTGCGGTTTTTAAAGAATCAGTACACTGCCTGGGGTAAAGTGGATATCTTTACAAACGAAGAGGGCGATAGCTTTGTTTCCCTTACTTTTACCAATTCCATGATCACGTTCTGTACAGATAGGTTTATTGACATCGAACTTCTTTTGGAGGAGGAAAAGGGACTCAAAATTCCCAATACATCGATTGTGCAAAAAGAGTTCTTTATTGTGCCAAAGTCTTATGTGACAAAGGGCGGTAAACGCGGAGAGTACGGTGTTTTATTGGAGACCTATGACGATGACGGAAATGCGATCACACAGTTTATAGAGACGCCAATCTATCATGAGACAGAGACAGACTATTATTTGGACGATACGGTGCTGCGGGCCGGCAATTACATTATCAAGCCGGAATCAACAGAAAAGTTTGCCATCAGCTATACGGGTACTTTGACAGGTGTGTATAATATCAATAAAGGATATGCAGATTTTAAAGAAATTAGCGTCCTGTATCATAATGAGGAATATTCGGTGGTGAAATCTAATACGATGTATGGTTTGAATGTATACGATTATATTGTGTTAGATGCATCCATGGTGGGGGATAATGAATTTATCTATGATTAAGGAAAATCTTGACAGCGTAAAACAAAATATTAAGAAAGCCTGCGATGCATGTGGACGTGCCGAGGAGTCGGTAAAGCTGATTGCAGTGAGTAAGACCAAGCCTGTTGAGGATATTGAACAAGCTTATGCTTATGGCTGCCGGGATTTTGGGGAAAATAAGGTGCAGGAACTTGTGGACAAATATGAGAAGATGCCGAAGGACATCAGATGGCATATGATTGGACACCTGCAGCGCAATAAAGTAAAATATATTGTTGATAAAGTGTATTTAATCCATAGCGTGGATTCCATACGGCTGGCAGAGGAGATCAGTAAAGAGGCGGTAAAGAAGAATCTGACGGTTTCTGTTTTGGTAGAAGTCAATGTGTCTGGGGAAGAGAGTAAATTTGGCGCATCTTCGGAGGAGGCGCTGCGTCTGGTGGAGGAAATCGCCAAATTACCTGGAATCTGTGTAAAAGGTTTGATGACAATAGCGCCTTTTGTTGAAAATGCAGAGGAAAACAGACTATACTTTGCAAAATTAAAACAAATTTATGTTGACATAATACAAAAAAACATTGATAATGTTTGTATGGAAGAACTTTCTATGGGGATGACCGGTGACTATGAAGTTGCGATAACAGAAGGCGCGACATATGTCAGAGTCGGTACAGGCATTTTTGGAGAAAGACATTATAATACTGTTTAGTATACATAAGTTGAGTAAGAATAATAAGTCTGACAGACATGGAGGATGCAGTAATGAGTGTGATGGATAAGTTTTTAAATGCCATGAAACTGAACGATGAAGAAGATGATGGGTACTATGACGATGACTTCTATGACGATGATCCGGAACCGTTAAAAAAGCCAAGCCAGATGAAGGATAACGCTTCCATAGAGGAGGACAAGGGGATTCGCAAGGCTTCTCCGAAAGTAACGCCGATGCCGAAGAGTAAGAAGATGACTGGAAACGGCATGGAGGTCTGCGTGATCAAGCCGACAACGGTGGAGGATGCCAGAGAGATTACAGAGACGTTGTTAGCAAATCGGACGGTGGTTTTAAATCTGGAAGGTTTAGATGTGGATATTGCCCAGAGAATTATTGATTTTACTTCCGGTTCCTGTTTTGCAATGTCGGGAAATTTACAGAAGATTTCTCACTATATTTTTATCATCACACCGGCAAGCGTGGATATTTCCGGAGACTTCCAGGAGATATTATCCGGTTCCTTTGATGTTCCAATTGACAATGGCTTTTGATAGAGGATACCGGTGATGACAGGAGTTATATAAGAAAGATACGATATTGATGAAATAGACTTCCTGGCAGTCGTTGTCGGGAAGTCTATTCTTGATTAGGAAGGCAGGAGAGAAGATGGCAAATCGGATGACCATAAATTATGAAAAAAAACCATGCTATGATATTGTTTTTACGAAGGACTTTGATCTGCTTATGGATGAACTGCAGGCTTTTGAAGTAGAGAACAGGAGAGTGGCGGTGATTGCGGATACCAATACGGCCGCTTTGTTTGGCGATACGGTCAAAGGTATTCTGGAGGGACATTGCCGAAAGGTGATCCTTCACGTATTTCCAGCCGGAGAAGCGAATAAGACCTTAGATACTGTGAAGGAAATTTATAAGGATTTAATTGCGGAACAGTTTGACCGTAAAGATCTGTTGATCGCGCTTGGTGGCGGGGTGGTGGGAGATATTACCGGTTATGCGGCGGCTACCTATCTGCGAGGGGTTGATTTTATCCAGATTCCTACCACGCTGATTGCCCAGTCTGACAGCAGTATCGGCGGCAAGACAGGGGTTGATTTTGATGGCTACAAGAACATGGTAGGCGCTTTCTATATGCCCAGGCTGGTCTACATGAATATCGGGACCTTGAAAGAGCTGGACGACAGGCAGTTTTATGCGGGATTTGCCGAGGTGATGAAGCATGGACTGATCAAGGACGCCGCTTTCTATGAATGGCTTTTGGACAATATGTATGAGATTCACGACAGGGATCTGGAAGTGTTGGAAGAGATGGTTATGAGAAGCTGCAGTGTCAAAAAGCTTGTGGTGGAGAAGGATCCCACAGAGAAGGGAGACAGAGCGCTGCTTAATTTTGGGCATACCATTGGTCATGCCATCGAAAAGGCCATGCATTTTGAGATGCTGCATGGGGAGTGTATTTCCTTAGGAATGGTGGCGGCAGCTTATATTTCTTGGAAACATAACTGGCTGTCCATGGAGGAATACTATGAAGTGCGGGATATGTTCGTCCCCTTCAATCTGCCGATCAGCATTGATACCATCAATCCGGAGGAAATCGTGCAGTTGACCAAATCTGATAAGAAGATGGAGGCGGGACAGATTAAGTTCGTGCTGTTAAAAAAAGTCGGAAAGGCAGTCATTGACAGGAATGTTACGGATGAGGAACTTCTGGATGCTGTCAGGGAAATCTATTTTAGCGATGAGGATATGCGGGAATGAGTTTGAAGAAGAAAATTTTTCTGTTCCTGGATCTGCTGGTGATTGCCGGTTTGATTACGCTGGATCAGTATACGAAATATCTGGCAATCATCCATTTAAAGGATAAGCCGGCCTATAATATCGTGAGTGGGGTATTGGAATTAAATTATTTGGAGAACAAAGGGGCCGCCTTTGGGGTGCTGCCCAATCAAAAGATTTTCTTTATATTTGTGGCAATCGTGATCACCAGTGTGGTGGGGTATGTACTTTATAAGGTGCCGGACAAAAAGAAATATACAAAGTTGCATCTTTTATTCAGTCTGATCGTAGCAGGATCCATTGGCAACATGATTGACAGGATACGGTATGATTATGTAGTGGATTTCATTTATTTTGTGCGCCTTAATTTTCCAATCTTTAATGTGGCGGATATTTACGTGTCGATTGCGGCTGTCTTTTTGATTATTTTGTTGTTGTTTGTTTATAAGGAAAAAGATCTTTATTTTATCAGCTTTAAGCAGAAGAGATATCGGGAATTTAAATAGAAAAGGGAATTTATGGAACAGTTTACCTATCAGATCGGAATTGAGGAAGATGATGAGCGGATTGATAAATGGATCAGTAATGTGCTCACGGATCTTTCCCGTACTTATATTCAGAAATGTATCAAAGAAGGACAGGTGTTTGTCAATGATGTCCCAAGAAAGGCAAGCTATCGGCTCAAGGTGGATGATGAGATTGTATTTCAGATTCCGGAAGCGGTGGAGCCGGCCGTTGAAGCAGAGGATATTCCCCTGTCGGTTCTTTATGAGGATGAGGATGTTCTGATCGTGGATAAACCTAAAGGTATGGTCGTGCATCCGGCGCCTGGGCATTATAGCGGCACTCTGGTCAATGCGGTATTATATCACTGTAAGGGGCAGCTTTCTGGGATAAACGGTGTCTTAAGGCCTGGTATTGTACACCGCATTGACCGGGATACCACGGGTTCCTTAGTTATCTGTAAGAACGACCGGGCGCACAGGGAGATTGCGGTTCAGCTAAAAGATCATTCCATGACCAGAAGTTATCGGGCTATCGTTCACGGCGTATTGAAGGCAGATGAAGGGACGGTGGATGCTGCCATCGGCAGGGATGAGAAGGACCGTAGGAGAATGGCGGTCAATGAGAAGAATGGCAAACCGGCGGTGACGCATTATAAAGTGCTGGAACGCTTCCGGGAATATACCTATATAGAATGTCGGCTGGAGACCGGCCGTACCCATCAAATCCGGGTGCATATGACGTCTATCGGGCATCCGCTTTTGGGGGATGAGGTATATGGCAGCCGCAAGTCGCCTTTCCGATTAGAGGGACAGACACTGCATGCATATACGCTTGGCTTTATACATCCAAGCACACAGGAATATTTAGAGGTGTGCGCTCCTCTTCCAGGCTATTTTGCGCATTTGCTTGAGGTTTTATAATAGATTTCGAAGTAGAATTTACGGGTGCAGGAGAGCATAAATATAAATAAATTATTAAATTTTTTTGAAAAATAATCGGCAAAACTCTTGTCATTTACCACTTTTACGCGTATAATTAATTCCATTAGCATTTCTCCAACACAATATATAGGTGTTGTATACTAATACATAGTAATATGTTGCAGTATGAGGGCAAATGACTGATACAAAGAGGTATCAAATACAGGTTAGGTATCCCTTTGCGGATACCTTTTATTTTGGGGTATTTCTATGAGATTCTACAGTCTGGAACAGACACAAGCCGTAGAGAAACAGAATTTGGAGCAGGATTATAAAGAAAGCCGGGAGATTGGTATCGTCCGTATCGGCAAAGAACGCTTATATTTCCGGCGTATGCGTAAGATTTATTATATTCCTTATACAGATATCAGGCGGTGTTTTCGCAGAGTGATGCTGGTGCCTGCCAAGTTATGCTGCGGCAGGGGTGATCTGGAAGTGGAGAACCTGGTGATCTGTACGGACAGGGGAGAGGCCGCGCAGATTCAGCTGCCCGGAGCCAAGGCAGGGAAGATTTTGCTGGAAGAACTCAAGAATCGACTTCCGGATGCGGAGTTTACCCCGGAAAATGCCCAAAAAGAGTGAGAATATAGGATAGTACAATGACTGTTAATGAAATTTTAGATAAATTGCTTCGGTCTTTTCAAGTTTATTATAATGTAAAGAGAGAAGACGTGGAGCCGCCTTTTGTGGCGGAGGCAGAATTCCATACCCATGATGAACAGTTTTTTCTGGTAAAGAGCGCAGTGCTTGCAGAGGCGGAATCTAGAGAGTATATCTATTTCGCTATGGGACAATATCTGGATGAAACTTTACTGATGCATCTCGATGAAGCGGCATGGGGGAGTGGGATGAAGCGGGTGAAACCCCACAAAGACCATCGAAATACAGATGTTGCGCTGTTTATTGTGGCAGAGAAGATATCCGAGGAGGCTTTTCGGAAAATTCCAAAGCTCCGCCATTATCAAAGCTACCATCTTGGATTGCAGGGATGGAGCCACTACCGATTGGTTGCTATTGAGCAGTCCTCTGGACGAGCGGTCTATAACCGTTTGGGCCGGAGTTATAAAAAGCTCATTCGCAATATTATCTAAAACCTTAAAGTAAAGGAGAAGGAAAAATGACAGCAATTTTAATCATTCTTGCTGCGATTGTCCTGCTTGTCATAGGATATGTTGTCTATGGCTCCTGGCTGGCAAAGCAGTGGGGCGTTGACCCCTCAAGAAAGACACCTGCAGTAGAGATGGAGGACGGCGTTGACTATGTGGCGGCACCTCCGGCAGTCCTGATGGGACATCATTTCTCATCCATTGCAGGCGCAGGTCCGATCAATGGACCGATTCAGGCTTCCGTATTCGGATGGCTGCCCGTGTTCTTGTGGTGTATCATCGGCGGTATCTTCTTCGGCGGACTTCAGGATTTTGGTTCCCTGTTTGCATCCGTTCGTCATGAGGGTAAATCCGTTGGTGAGATCATCAAGGATTCCATGGGTTCCAGGGCACAGAAGCTCTTCACGATTTTTGCACTGTTAGTATTGATCTTGGTAATCGCTTCTTTCGTAAACGTTGTGGCAGGTACATTCTTCACAGCGGAAGGCGGATTTGGCTTTACCACAAGTCCTACCGGCAACCAGACCACAGCAATGATTTCCGTA
Organism: uncultured Lachnospiraceae bacterium; assembly: GCA_946554445.1. Taxonomy (GTDB): domain Bacteria; phylum Bacillota; class Clostridia; order Lachnospirales; family Lachnospiraceae; genus UBA3282. The sequence goes on from CAMNSD010000005.1 coordinate 127,690, forward strand.
TTATTCATTGTACTGGCAATCGGTTATGGTATCCTTACCAACCGTTTCCATATGGGGACTGTGCCGGCTACGATCGTTGGCATAATCGGTATCGTGCTGATTGTTATTCTTGGTCTGAATGTAGGTCTGATCATGGGCCGTACCGCATGGATTGTGCTGATCGGTGTGTATATCACAGTGGCATCGTTGGTTCCTGTGTGGATTTTGCTGCAGCCTCGTGACTATCTGTCCAGTTTCTTACTGTATGCGATGATGATCGTTGCCCTTTTAGGTATCTTCATGTCGGCATTTACCGGCACGGCAACCTTCACCATTCCCATGTTTGCTGGCTGGAAGACCGGTATCGGTACTTTGTTCCCGGCATTGTTTATCACGGTGGCCTGCGGTGCATGCTCTGGTTTCCACAGCTTGATTTCTACCGGTACATCCTCCAAGCAGCTGGACAATGAAGCGCATGCGAAACCGATCGGTTATGGTTCCATGTTGATCGAGTCTGCACTTGGTATCGTATCCCTGATCGCGGTAGGTATGGTATTTGAGAAATATACGAGCGGTGAGTTCGGTTCTCCTTCTGCAGCGTTTGCGGCAGGTATCGCAACCATGTTCGGTACAGAGACAAGTGTTGTATATGGCACAATCTACGCATTGTTGACACTGGCTGTATCCGTATTCGCACTGACCAGTCTGGATACAGGTACCCGTCTGAGCCGTTTCATGTTCTCCGAGTTGTTCTTAAAGAAAGATGAGGCAACTTATAAGGATGCAACAGGCGTGCGTAAGGCACTTGCACATCCGCTCGTAGGTACAGCAATCATGGTAATCATCGGCTGCGTACTCGGTGGTTTGAGCTTAAGCCAGATTTGGGGCCTGTTCGGTGCAGCCAACCAGCTGTTGGCAGGTATCGCGCTGATGGCAGTGGCAGCATGGCTTGGCAACGCTGGTAAGAACAATAAGATGTTCTATGTTCCCATGGTATTCATGTTGGCAGCAACATTGACCAGCTTAGTCATCACTGTGAAGAATAAACTTGTCATGATCGGCGGCGGTGCAGCAGCATGGGGCGACTGGTTCCAGCTTGTCTTTGCAGCAGCAATGGCAGTATTGGCAGTAATTCTGGTAATTGAAGGTTTCCAGACTCTGTTTATGAAGAAAAAATCGGCATAAGATACATAGTATCTCAGATACGATGGAAAGATGAATATGTAATATGCAAAAGCAGCCTCTTATCATATTATATTGATAGGAGGCTGTTTTTAAAGAGAAAGATTGAGGAATTTATATGTGTAAAACTAAGAAACCGCTGTCTGTTTTTATATCCGGGATGTGTCTGTGCATACTTTTTCTTTTTAGTGGATTGGCTGATGGACAGGTTTATGCAAAAGAGAGCAGTAATCTGATGGAAAATGTAGAATATGAAGGCGAAGAGCCTGTTCATCCAGAAGGTGACGTGACTTTGACGGCAGACTATACCCTGCCGGAAAATACTTATCTGAACTGGTATGGCGGCAGTCTGACGATTGCTTCAGGTGTGACGCTTACCATACCGGAAAACAGTTTTCTTAACGTAAGCAGCCCGGGAGAGTGCTTTACGATAGAAGAAGGAGCATGTATCCGAATAGAAGGAGAGCCAAAGGTCAACGAGGAGGAAGAAGGCAACCCGGTCTGCCATCTGCTTGTATATGCCACAGAGGTAAGGATTGATGGGACAATCGAGAGCGAGAACGCGGGCCTAGTTTGCATGGTTAATAAGACTTATCTGAACGGTACGATTCACGCGGTACAGCAGTTTCTTATGACAGATCAGTGTCAGGTGTATATTATGGGTGGCGAGTATACATCGGGGAAAATGCCGATTAAGGAAGTATATACCGATTATTATGAGAGCGTGGTGGAAATAAGCGGCGGATGTTTTACAAGCGATAAGTTGAAAGGATATCTCAAGCCTGAATATGCTTTACAAAAGCAGGAAAACGGCATGTATGAGGCTGTTTTGCGGGAAGGAATTGAACAAGAAGAACATAAAGCGGTGACGGATACTGCTTCGGAGCCTGCCGGTATCAAAGAAAAAGCCAGTCAAATCTGGGAATATGCCAAAGGTCTTTTTGAGGAAGCCAAACAGGATAGTATTCAAGGGGACGGTTCCTGGATAAACGGTGACATTGTTGTAGTCGTATTATGTGTTGCTGTGGTGGTGATTTCACTGCTTCTGGTGATTATTGATTTTATCCGATCCCCACTCAAAAAGAAATTTAAGATTTTAATGGAACTTTTGATTGCGGTCGGTGTTGTGGGAGGCGGTATCTGGTTTTTGTGGAATCAGGTGCAGGAGGAACTGCATCTGCAGGTAGAAGAAAACTATGCGGATTATGCAGAGTCAACAGTTCCTGCCGCCGTACAGTTACAAAACGATAAAGCTGAACTGGATGGTCTGAATGTTTATCCGGAAGGGATATATCTGGTGGGGAAGGATTTGGCGCCGGGAACATATTTTTTTGAGTCCAATGATCCCGTTTATGGCGTAGATAAAAGACCTATCTATTATGTATATGGCAGTGATATGCCTGATTTTAGTGATAAGGAAGTAGGGGCATGGATTAAGCGTTCCTATCTGGAATTGAAAGAAGGGCATTATATTCGGGTAATAGGTGCTAACTTTATTAAGGCAGGCGAACAGCCGGTTTATGAAGGAGAGGAAAAAGAGGGAGCGCATATTTATCCGGCGGGAGAATATCTTGTAGGATATGATATTTTGCCAGGTACCTATCAGATGACAATTGCTCCCTATACCATTATGATTACTGACACGGTCTTAGAGGATAAAAATATGAATTTTACAGAATATAATGGTATAAGCTATGAGGGCGGACCAGCTGAAATTGTATTAAAAGAAGGGCAGCATTTATATGTTTCGGTTGAGACAGTTCTGAAGTTAGAGTAGTAGAAGATAGAGGCTGGAATAGGTACGGGATTTTAGGCTACTATGTCAAAAACACATAAATTATACATATTCACATGTAATATATCGTTTTGCTTGCTTTTTTTGTGCAAATTTTATATAATAAAGATAATTCCGAAGAGCGTGCTTTATTTTTTACAAGATAATCAGAAAGGGGTAAATTCGGTATGAATACAATTATTACAATCGGGCGTCAGTTTGGTTCCGGCGGACGGGAAATCGGCAAGAAGGTAGCAGAGTATTTTGGGATAAAATTTTACGACAAGGATCTTTTGACGAGAGCAGCGAAGGAGAGTGGATTTTGTGAAGAAATGATACAGAGCCACGATGAACGGCCAACCAATTCTTTTCTTTACAATTTGGTCATGGATACGTATTCATTCGGATATAATTCTTCGTCCTTTGTAGATATGCCTATCAGCCATAAGGTGTTTCTCGCACAGTTTGATACCATCAAGAAGATTGCCAGTGAAGGTCCCTGTGTGATTGTTGGCAGATGTGCAGATTATGCTCTGCATGATTATCAGAATTGCCTGCATCTTTTTATTCATGCAGATGAGAAGAGTAAGATCAAACGTATCATGGAACGCTTTGAGGATGTCAATACGGAGCAGAAAGCCATTGATATGATGAATAAGAAAGATAAACAGCGCCAGAGTTATTATAACTACTATTCCTCCAAAAAATGGGGACGTGTTGACAGCTATGATCTGTCCATCAACAGCGGCGTTCTTGGGATTGACGGTTCTGTGAAACTAATCTCTCAGTTTGTAGAGGATTTTGAAAATCGGTAATGTTGTGTTTGATGTGATAAAATTGATTTATGGTAAAACATACTCTCTGGAATCGTTCCTTGGATGATTTCAGAGAGTTTTGTTTATGCAAGTGAACGGTACAGGAAGTGTTGTAAGTAAGTGGTTTATATAAAAATATAATTATATATTCAAGTATCGCCATATAATTATGCGCAAAATCAAAGTTTAACGAATAGTTGGAATAGATTTTGGACAAATACATTATATGGAGTGATTTTTGTATTTATTTTCCATGGCGTTCCCGATAGTCTTCGGAACTGTTATATTTGGTGACGTAGGTCTGATAATCGTTCTGTTTGTCACGCAGTTCCCTGTGCGTTCTAACACGACGATATGATTCATGATAATCTCTTACGAAATTAATATCAGACGCCTTATTTTGTTTCGCTTTGCGTCGCATGTATACATAGATGATGATTACAAAGATGGCTGTTAATATGAATACACCAATCATATTTTATTTTCCTGTTTTTATTTATCTTTTTCATTGTCTGTGTTGTTTTTGGTTTCTGTTAATTTAGATGATAAATATTTGGATTTTTTCCTTTCTTTTACTGGAGGTACATACTCGGTAAAGACTTTGGATTCATCAATCTGGCCAACGGTCATATAAGGCTGAATCTCTGTCGGCAGATCTTTTTTACGAAGAAGTCTGTTAACAATAGACTTTATGCCTGCATAGATTACGGCAAAAATAGGTACGCCGACAACCATGCCTAGGACACCAAACAGGCCGCTGAATACAGTGATTGCAAAGATAACCCAGAACCCGGATAATCCCGTGGAATCCCCCAATATCTTGGGCCCCAGAATGTTTCCGTCAAATTGCTGGATGACAAGAATCAAAATGATAAAATACAATGCCTGTATCGGATCCACCATCAGGACTAGCAAAGCGCTGGGGATGCCTCCAATCCAAGGACCAAAGAATGGAATTACATTTGTAACGCCAACAATCACGCTGACGAGGATGGCGTATGGCGTGCCAATAATATTGGTACAGATAAAACAGATGATACCAATGATAATGGAATCTACAATTTTTCCGCCGATAAATCCGATAAATGTGCTATGGATAAAACGAAAATTAGAAATTACTTCATTACCGCCCTTGCGGTCAAAAAGTGCGTAGGCGATTTTTTTGGCCTGTCCGGCAAATTTCTCCTTGCTCCCTAATACGTAAATAGAAATGATAAATCCAATCACAAAGTTCCACAGCGCCCTAAAGACGCCGATAACGCTTAAGGAAAGTGTCTTGATCAACTCATTGATGTGCGGAAGCAGGTTTGTATTGACATAGTCCATTATTTTAACGGAATACTGGTTGATCAGCTGATTAACGACTACTTCCAGATCAGGATTATCTTTGATAAGTCCCATAGCCCAATTAGAAAGATTGTTAACGTAGACGGGCATCTGGAAAATAATGCTCTGTACGCTGCGGATTACTTCCGGTATGATCAGGCCGAAGAACTCATATAAAACAACCAAAATCAGTACCATGGTAAGCAAAATAGACATGGCTCTCATACGACGTTTGCTCTTAGAGGACATGGGTATTTTGGCCTTCAGATAGATTGGCTTGATAATACAGTTTTCTATTTTATTTAAGATAGGCGTAATCAGGTATGCAAGAACAAAACCATCAATAATCGGCATAGAAATATTGATGATCTTACCGATACCGCTGGTAAAGCTTGATGGATGAAACAATACATAGTAGAATAAAATACTGCAGGCGATTACCAGAAATGCAGTGATTCCCCAATAGAAATATTTTTTGTTAAACCTAAATTTCATGTGCAAAACTCCATATTTTTTCTTCATTCGCGGGCTTCGCCCTATACAGACTTAATCTGAAAAAATTGTCAGCAAGCTGCCATTTTTCATCTTATGTCTGTGCACTGCTCAGTGTCTTCGCGTCTATTATAACATCTTTTTTGATTTCTGCCTAATAGATTTACGGAATAAAATCATAAAAAATTAGTGCTAAGTGAAGAAATACTTTGTATAATGAATTTGACAGATTTTCAAGATGATATTTTCAAGGCATTATTAAGATTGTTTGGGAAGATATGTGAAGATTTAGTATGTTGTTTGAGATTTAGTATGTTGTTTGAGATTTACAGCATACGAAATGATTGATGAGGTATTTTAATGAAATTACAACAGGTATTGAGCCTTACCAGAAAGGCCATAGATGATTATCATATGATTACTTCCGGGGATAAGATTGCAGTTGGTATTTCCGGCGGGAAGGATAGTCTCACACTGCTCTATGCCATGCAGGGACTTAAGCGCTTCTATCCTGCTTCTTTTGAATTATGTGCAGTCACGGTGGATTTGGGATTCGGTAATCTGGATCTTAGGAGGATTGAAGAACTATGCAAGACTTTAAATGTGGAATATCATATTATTAAGACAGATATTGCAAAGATTATCTTTGAAGATCGTCAGGAATCCAATCCTTGTTCTTTATGTGCTAAAATGCGTAAAGGGGCCTTGAACGACGCTATGAAGGCAACTGGCTGTAATAAAGTAGCATACGCGCACCATAAGGATGATGTGGTGGAGACCATGATGATGTCATTAATTTATGAGGGACGTTTTCATACATTCCGTCCAGTCACTTATTTAGACCGAACACAGATTACTGTGATAAGACCGTTAATCTATATGAACGAGGCGGATGTAATCGGTTTTGTGAAAAAAAATGATGTGCCGGTGGTGAAAAGTCCTTGTCCAGCGGACGGGCATACAAAGCGGGAATATGTAAAAGAATTAGTACGGGAGATTAACAGAGAAGCGCCTGGAGTTAAGGAACGCATGTTTACTGCCATTAGCGGTGGTAAAATTGAAGGATGGGAAAAAGATGGATATCAACAGTAATCAAAACTATCACGAACAACAGAATATTGAAAACATTAATAAAATGAGGGATGTCCTGGATACGCTTCCGAAATTCTGCCGGCAGTTTTTTCGGGGAATCTCTGATTCCACTTCCGCCCGCACAAGATTGGCCTATGCATATGATGTCAGGCTTTTTTTTGAATTTCTTCATGAAAAAAACAGTTACTGTGCGAAAATGGATATCAGGGACTATCCGCTCTCATTGTTGGATATGCTGACCAGAGAAGATATCGAGGAATATGCCGAATATCTGTCTTATTATCAAAAGGACGGTAAAGTCTACACCAATGACGAACGGGGTAAAAAAAGGAAATTGGCTTCTTTGCGCAGTTTTTATAATTATTATTTTAAAGAAGAATTGATTGAAAAAAATCCGGCCCAGCTTGTGCCGCTTCCCAAACTGCATGATAAAGAGATCGTGCGGCTGGATGCGGATGAAGTGGCGGTTTTACTAGATCAGGTGGAAGACGGCACCGGTCTTACCAAGACACAGCAACGTTTTCATAATGTGACTAAAGTGCGGGATATGGCGCTTCTTACTTTGCTCCTGGGCACCGGCATCCGTGTTTCTGAGTGTGTGGGACTAGATCTTGGAGATGTAGACTTTCGTAACAATGGTATTAAAATACGTAGAAAAGGCGGTTATGAAGCGATTGTCTATTTTGGTGATGAGGTGGAGGAAGCCCTGCAGGCCTATATGGAAGAACGGCATCACACGATTCCGCAATCCGGACATGAAGAAGCCCTCTTTCTATCCATGCAGAACAGACGGATATCTGTACGTGCCGTGGAAAATCTGGTCAAAAAGTACTCTTCCACAGTCACCACGCTTAAGAAAATCACACCCCATAAACTGCGCAGTACTTATGGCACGTCATTATATCATGAAACAGGCGACATCTATTTGGTAGCGGATGTGCTTGGTCATAAGGACGTTAACACTACAAGAAAGCACTATGCAGCATTGGAGGAAGACAGAAGGCGCTCTGCCGCCAATAAGGTAACACTGCGGGAAAAATATGATCCTTTTGGAAAGAAACAGTAAGCTTATTCGTAAAGGCTTAACAGCTTACTCTCACACAAATTTATGTACTAAAGGCACGAACTGTCCTAATACATCATAATAATTACGTCATAATAATACATCATAATAAGGAACAATCAGGCACTGCCCATAACAAATCGTATCATCGGGAAGTGAATTCATACGAATCACTTCATTGATATAATCGTTGACAGAATCATAATGTTCTTCATCCATATACTCTTCTGCGATTGACCAGAGTGTGTCATTGTTAGATATGGTGATGCTCTTATAATATTTGCAGGATGCCGGAACAGTGTCATCTTTGGCGCTAGACCGGAAAGCACTCATGGAAATGGAGCATGTTACGATTAGGCATATTGTCATGACAAGTAACAGGAAATTCTTGTGCATCTCCCGTTTGCGGCGCAGTCTGTTATTACGGATTCTTCTCTCACTTCTCATATCTACTACTCTGTAATGTTCCATATGGTTCCTCATAAGTATCCACCTTACCTTTCCAAAACGAACACACGTTGCGAACAAATGTTCTTAATGATTGTATTATATAGAACATACTTTCGAAAGTCAATACTTTTCAGAAAAAAATCGAACAAATATTCTGAATATATGTTTGCTTTTTCAGAAATGCTGTGCTAAGATAATTATAACGATAGCGATAAACGGAATTCAGAAAGGATAAGGTTATTATTATGGCTTATGGGAAGATTACTGCAAAACAACAGCAGATTCTTGATTATATTAAGGAGGAAATATTGAAACGTGGATATCCGCCAGCTGTTCGGGAAATCTGTGAGGCGGTTCATCTCAAATCGACCTCTTCTGTCCACTCCCACTTAGAAACATTGGAGAAAAACGGCTACATAAGACGTGATCCTACGAAGCCTAGGGCCATTGAAATCTGTGATGACAATTTTCAGATGGTGCGTACCGAGATGGTCTCTTTGCCGGTAATTGGGCAAGTCGCTGCAGGACAGCCGATTCTTGCAGAAGAAAATATCGAAAGTTATTTCCCGGTACCGGCGGACATGGTGCCAAGCGGAGAATCTTTTGTTCTTAAGGTTAAAGGCGATTCCATGATTAATGTAGGTATCTTCAGCGGTGACCAGATTTTTGTAAAGAGTTGTCAGACCGCCAATAATGGGGATACCGTGGTTGCCATGATTGATGACTCTGCTACAGTTAAGACTTTTTATAAGGAAGACGGTCATATCCGTCTGCAGCCGGAAAATGATTCCATGGATCCGATCATTGTGGATGACTGCCAGATCTTGGGCAAAGTGTTTGGGGTATTTCGGATTTATCGGCATTGAGTAGCTGTTTATTATCTATTTAGACTGTTTGGTAGGAATTTCGTTCCTTGCTTGACAACTTTATACGGGAGACAGTATAATAACCGAAAACAACTGCATAGTGATGATGTCTTCAGGGCAGGGTGAAATTCCCGATCGGCGGTGATAGTCCGCGGGCGCGAAAGCGCGGGGCCTGGTGGAATTCCAGGACCGACGGTATAGTCCGGATTAAAGAAGGTGTGTTGGAATCCCAGATGAGGTCTGGTTTTTATTCTGTACACTCTTTTATACATCTTCTATCCTGCTCTGATAGACTCTTTTCCATACACCTGCTTATATGACACCTGAAGGTCAGATACACTTTCAGGTGTTATTTTTATGATAAAATGCTTCCGCTTATCCGAGTCCGCGAAGCGGATCTCGCAAAGTTATTTGCGAAGCAAATTACTTTTTTATAAGGAGGTTCACTATGAACAAAACAACAAAACTTGTAACCGGCAGTATGCTCTGTGCGATAGCTTATATAGCTGTGCTTGTGGGGCAGATTCCAATGATTCTTTTTTTGAAATATGATCCAAAGGATATCATGATTACGATAGGAGGATTTATTTTTGGGCCTGCCACAGCTTTTCTTATGGCTGTGATTGTCTCTCTGATAGAGATGTGTACAATCAGCGTAACAGGTGTGATAGGGTGTCTGATGAATGTGATTTCGACCTGTTCTTTTGCCTGTACTGCTTCTTTCATATATTCTAAAAAAAGAAATGTATACGGAGTTATCCTGGGGCTTCTGGCTGGATGTGCCAGTATGATTACGGTGATGCTGTTGTGGAATTATCTGGTGGCACCTGTTTATATGGGATATCCCCGAGAGGAAGTTGTCAAATTGCTGCTTCCTGCATTTCTGCCTTTTAATTTGATAAAGAGCAGCTTAAATGCCTTACTGACGATGCTCCTTTATCAGCCGGTGGTCCATATACTGCGGCGGATGCATTTATTGTAAAAGTTTATTTTAAAAATTTCCAGTATGTACAATCATCTGTGAGACATAATAATAGTAACTGTCTGGCAATCTGTTTGTCTAAACAGTTATTATGTGAGAAAAGGATGATATTTATTATTTTTCACATAAATACAGGGGTTGATGTATTATGAAGGGGGATGGAAAACATGAGAAATAAAGGTTTAGACTGTCTTGCCCTGACAATTGCCATCATTGGTGCTGTCAACTGGGGGTTGATCGGACTTTTCAGCTTTGACCTTGTGGCATTTATTTTTGGTAACATGTCATGGTTTTCAAGAATCATTTACGCTTTAGTGGGTATCGCCGGGCTTTATATTATCACATTCTATATGTATACGGGCGGTGTGGAACAATCTCACGAAGCATAAAACAATGGACAGAACAAAGGAGCTCAGGGCATCCGTGCCGGGGCTCTTTTGTACTTTTATCATACAGGAAAAGATGGTTGAAATACAAAAAATGGAATAGTATAATAAAGTAACTGTGTGGTTGACTAGTGTGTGAGACTATGTAGATGCAGTTGGGAAAGGAATGTGGGGAAATGACAGTATTTGATACGGTATTACTCAATGTATATAGAACCCGGGTATTTTTGCCGCTTTTGCTGATTGGCGTGTTGTTTTTTGTGCTGCCGGGGTTTCGGCGGGTGGTAGATAAAGTGACAGGTACTGTGTCCCGATTAAGTACGGGCACCATGGCGGCGGTGCTGTTTGTGGTCACGTTTCTGCTCTCCGTTCTTGTGTGTTATGATGGAAAAAGCTGGGGTGGGGATTTCAGCCAGTATTTTGCGCAGACACGGGCTCTTTCAGAGCATACGATAGCGGATTGGTACGAGAAGAATATCTTCATCATTAATACTTCTGCGGAGGGAATCGGCTCGGATGTTTATCCTTGGTTCTGGTCTATTTTGCTATTGCCTATGTACAGGCTTTTTGGATTTTATATTCCGCTGTTAAAATTGTATGAGGCATTGTATTTTGCGGCCGGTATGATCTGTTTCATGTATCTTTTAAGAAGACGGATGCCGGGAAGGCCGGCTTTTCTGATCAGTCTGGGGATTGCCTGTAATGTTTCCTTTTTAATATATGTAAATACGGTGGAATCAGATCTGCCCTGTATGTTCATGATACTGCTGACGCTGAATATCATAGAACTATATCATCAGGATTCTGAAAGACATGACACACTGCGCAAGGTTTTGCTGGGGATTCTTGTGGGAATTCTGATCTTTGCCTCCTGTGAGACCAAGACCATGAATAAGGCGCTGCTTCTTGCTCTGCTAGTCTATGATGTGATAATAATCGGGATATTTTTGGTGAAGACATTTATTACCAAAGAAAAAGTGTTGTATCCAAGAATATGCCTGCGCAAAGGAGTGATAATGGCGCTGCCGTTTATCAGTTATACGGTGTCGGCTAAAATTTTTTATTCTTATCTTCCCAAGAGCGGTGGCACCTACAATGATTATTTTGAATTTACAATTGGCAGGTTAAAAGAAAATATCAGTGGCTATTTTGAAATCCTGGGACAGATGGTGTGTGCGACCTCCCGTCCGCTGATTTCTGTGATCAGTTATACAGGGGTATCGGTCCTTCTGATTCTGGCAGCGGTAGGTATGATTTATAAATGGAAAGAAGAATTGTATCTGCTCATCTATATCGGCGGTATGATGTGTATGCTCTTCTTTTATGATTATATGGGTGCAAGGTTTATCTTTGCCATATATTCGCTGCTTCTGCTCTTTGCCTATTGGGGATATCTCTTTTTGAAAGAAAAATGGAGTCAGCACAAATGGATGGAATTGGGGGAGCGGCTCCTCAAAGATGGATATTTCTTATATATGATATTGCTGTTGGTATCTTTTGGCGCAGTGGCTTTTTCCATTCAGACTGGGCGTTATACCCTGCGGCAGGCAGACTCCGAATATGCCCAGGAGTTTTATGCGTACATCAACGAAAATATAAGCGATGACGAGGTGATTTATTTCTTCAAGCCCAGGGTTCTATACCTGTATACGAATGTTTATTCCTACAATTGCTACAATGAGATTGACCATATGGAGGCAGCTGACTATATAGCAGTCTGTGAGGAAGACGGTTATGACCGCGTACACGCATATGCACAAGAGTATGGCACACTGGTGTATGAGAATGAAATGTTTCGTCTGTATGCATTATAATCGTCTGCATAATTTCTGATTATAATGCAGGTAATGTTTGACAAATTCAGGATATTTTTGTTTGGACATGAGAGCCTGCCCCTTTTTTAGATAAATCGTGGAGGAATCATATTTGGTGATATAGTATAAATTCACCAGATAGGCTCTGTGCGGCCGGAAAAAGTTCTCTCCTGCCTGTTTCTCTAAATCTTTCATTTTACCATAGTATTCAATATCGCTGTTCATGGTATGAATCATGATCTTCCGGTCGTATACTTCAGCATAAACGATGTCCGCCAAGTGTATATGAATGTGCTTGCCGCCTGTGGTGATTAGAATACCGGGTGTATTCCGAACAGGGGGATTCTGATTCGATGACTCTTCTAAAATCTGTCTGCGGGCATTTTGAAAAACCTCAGTAAATTTATTTATTGAAAAAGGTTTGATCAAATAATGGAAGGCTCCTACATCAAAGGCTTCCAGTGCATGATCGGCAGTGGCAGTTACGAAGATGATGACTAATTTTTTGTCTTTCTGGCGCAGCCTTCTTGCTGTCTCCATACCATCCATTTGCGGCATCTGGATATCCAGGAACAGGATATCTGGCAGGACATCCGCCTGTAGAAGTAATTCGCCAGACGCGTATAAATATATGCTGTCGCTTGGATAAAGGCGTTTTATTTTATCGGCAATATACTCTCTTGCTTCTCTCTCATCGTCACATATTCCAATCTGCATACTTTTGTCATCCCAATCCAATATATAATAAGTATCATACAAAGACGTCTGTGTTCAGGCGGTCTTAGGCATCAATTCTGACACTATTATAGCGAAATTTGGTCTTCATTTGTGATAAAGGACGCCAAAGAGACCTTTTATGCTGTGAAATATATTACAGGTTCTCTTTGTCAATAAGGACGCCATCCCGCCAGATTCTTTCCAGATCATAGAAAAGACGGTTTTCTCGGTCAAAAATATGGATGATGACATCCTGAAAATCCATCAGAATCCAATTGGCGTTCTGATAGCCCTCCATCTGTCTGATATGGCAGCCCTGACGGCCAAGGACTTCCGAGACATTGTCAGCCATCGCCTGAATCTGGCTCTTATTGCTGCCGTCCGCGATGATAAAGTAATCCGCAATAGTGGAAATATGGCTGATATCAATGATGCGGATATCTTCTGCTTTCTTATCCTCCAGCGCGTTTATGGCAAGTTTTGCGATTTCGTTTGTGTTCATATAGATTATTTGGTTCCTTTCTTAGTATGCAGTCCGAGTCCGCGAAGAGGATCTCGTAAAGTTATTTGCGGAGCAAATTACTTTTTTTATAGTATTGATAAGTTTCTTCCGTCATATGGTCGATCTGTCCATCGGTAGTTTTCAGATAAGCCAGTGTGCTCTCAAGAATCTTGGACATTGTCTTATCCAGATCTCGGTAGGCTAGCTGACGGATTGCTTCCAGGTCGGTCACATGTTTACGGCCGGGTTCGATATAATCAGCAATATACAATATTTTTTCCAGCTTGCTCATCTGTGGACGGCCGGTGGTATGAAAACGGATGGCGTTTAAGACATCAGGATCTGATACTTTATATCTAGTCTCGGCCAAATAGGCGCCCACTTTTGCATGCAGAAGTGCGGAAGGATTCGTCCGTTCTACCGCGGATATCTCTAAGTGGTTTTTCTCACAGAGGGCAATTTGTTCTTCCCCTTTTAGAGGTTTGGCACAGTCGTGTAATAGGCCTGCCGTCATGGCGCTATCCAGATCTGCCCCATGAGCCATAGCCAGACAGGCGGCCGTATAGGACACCCCCAGGGTATGCAGATAACGCTTGGAAGACAACTCCTGTTCCATAGCTTTGCGAAGTTCGTTTAAGTCAATTTTGTTTTTTTCACTCATAGGGATTCCCTCCTGTCAGTTTTGATATGTCTGATTTGCTATTGATAGAGTTTATGTTCGTAAATATAGGTTTCTACCGCATCTGGCACAAGACCACGAATGGAAAGACCATCGCTTACCCTTTTCCGGATCATGGAGGAAGAAATGTCCATGGCGTCAATTCCTAAAAGAGAGATTTTGGCATTGAATTTTTCCTGCAGATAAGCAATCTGGGCATTCATATCCGCCGGGGATTTATCATCCCGCACGGCGGCCAGGACATGGCAGTTTCGAAAGATTTCTTCCGGATTTTTCCAATGCTCCATAGCCCATAGACTGTCTGCGCCCAGAATAAAGTAATATTCAGCCGTTGGATTGTCTGCCTTTAAGTCTTGAAGTGTCTCAAAGGTATAAGTGTTTTGGGATTTATTCACTTCAATCATGGAGAGACGAAAAGAAGGTATATCTCTGATGGCCAGCCGTGTCATCTCGCATCTGTTCTTCGCCGGCAGGACTTCCTCCAGATCCTTCATATAAGGTACGCCGCTTGGAAGGAACAGCACTTCCTCCAGCGCAAACTGCTCCTGCGCCCTCTGGGCAATCGCTATATGTCCCAGGTGGATGGGATTAAAGGTTCCACCCATGATTCCAATTCTTTTCATCCGCCATTACACTCCGTTATCATTTTAACACCCGTTATTTTAACACTTACCTTGTCTGTCTAAATTTTTACAGAAAAGATTCGTCTGTCTATGCTTTGGGCAGAACAATCTTTGGATTTTTCTTATCCGGTTTATACAGAATAAATTTTCTGCCGATCACTTGCACGACCTGGGAGTGTGTCCGCTCTGCCACCATCTGGGCAATCTCTTTCGGATCATCCAGACAGTTTTTGAGAACGGAGACTTTGATCAGTTCCTTGGTGTTGAAACATTCTTCGATGGCGGCAGTGACTTCTGGCGTCAGACTGGATTTTCCCACTTGAAAGACAGGATCCAGAGTACTTGCCAGGCTTTTTAAATAAGACCGCTGTTTACTTGTCATAGTTTCCTCCATTTTGCTAAATTTATGAGTCCTGTTGGCCTGTTATTCAAATATGATATTAACGGTAATAATTAAATGACAGGCCATACATTCTGACGGTGTTTCCTTCCTGGATACCCAATGCTTCCAACTGTTCCAGAATCCCGTTCTTTTTCATAAAATCCTGGAAGAACTTAAAGCCCTTTTCGGATTCTAAGTTCGTATAAGAAAGCATTTTTTCGATACGGGGGCCTTCCACCACATATTCATCCGCCGCCTCATCGTAGACCACCGTAAACGGCTCCGTATCCATGTCGAAATGGTACTCCGGGAAGTATTCCTGTTCAAAAACAACAGGCGCGCTGTCCAGTTCTGCAAGCTTGTTATTGATGGCATACAGAAGTTCCCGCAGGCCCTTGCCGCTGATGGCAGAAATGGCGTAGACAGAAATGCCCTGGGGCTCAAACTCTTCCCGAATGGCGGCCACTGGATCATCCTCTCCATAGATCATGTCAATCTTATTGGCGGCAATTATCTGTGGACGGGAAGACAGCGTGGCATCGTAGGCTTCGAGTTCTTTGTTGATAGCATAGATGTCCGCAATGGGATCCCGCCCTTCCGTGGAAGCTGCATCCACAATATGGACAATCAGCTTCGTCCGTTCGATATGGCGCAGAAATTCATGACCGAGACCTACACCATCCGAGGCGCCTTCGATCAGGCCGGGGATATCCGCAATGACAAAACCTTTGGCATCATCTAAGTCCACCACGCCCAGATTGGGATTCAGAGTCGTGAAATGATAGTTGGCAATCTTCGGTCTGGCATTGGTCACTTTGGATAAGAATGTGGATTTCCCTACATTGGGAAAGCCCACAAGCCCTACGTCTGCGATGACTTTCAGTTCCAGAATTAAATCCAGTTCCTGCGCCGGCTGACCAGGCTGTGCGTACTTGGGGGCCTGCATGGTACTGGTGGCATAATGTTGGTTGCCGTTGCCGCCTCTACCGCCCTTTAAGAGAAGGAAACGGCGATTTTCTCCAGACATATCGGTGATGACCTGGCCGCTCTGTGCCTCGCGGATCACAGTGCCTTCCGGAACTTTGATGATGATGTCTTCCCCATTCTTGCCGGCACAGTTCTTCTTGCTGCCCTCCTCGCCGTTTGTGGCGCTGTATTTACGGATGTGGCGGAAATCTGTGAGGGTATTTAATCCTTCGTCCACCTCAAAGTAAACGCTGCCGCCGTTGCCGCCGTCACCGCCGTCAGGGCCACCGTTTGGCACGTATTTTTCCCGGCGGAAGGATACATGTCCATCCCCTCCCTTACCGCTCTTTACATGAATTTTTGCACGATCTGCAAACATAACTGTCTCCTAAATCTGAAAAAAAGCCCCAAACACCTAGATGTTTGGAGCCGTTTCACTGGTCTTATTTCTCCACAGGATATACGGAAGCCTGCTTCTTATCTCTTCCTTTTCTCTCAAAACGAAGAACACCGTCAACCAAAGCAAACAGAGTGTCATCCCCGCCGATACCTACATTATTGCCGGGATGAATCTTGGTTCCGCGCTGTCTGTATAAGATATTTCCTGCTTTGACGAACTGTCCGTCAGCTCTCTTCGCACCTAATCTCTTAGCCTCGGAATCACGACCGTTCTTGGTGGAACCGACACCTTTCTTATGTGCAAAAAATTGAAGGTTCATATTCAACATGGTATTACACCTCCTCAAATGTCAATTTACAATGTTTCTGCCCGTACTGTTTTTCAATCTGACTTAAGCCGAGCACCAGAGAATCCATGAGCACCTGCGATGTTTCTTTCAGCGGATGATTCGTGAAGCGGCATCTGATGATACCGGCATTATCATCCGTTTCTATCTGTAGGGGTTCCTTCGTAATCTGCTCCAGGGAATTTAAGGTGTTGATGACAAGGACAGAGACTGCGGCGCAGACAATGTCTTCTCCCCGTTTTGCATACCCGGCATGCCCGTTACAGATAAAGCTGTGGTATTCTCCTGTTTTTGTTTTATGAATTGTGATTCTGGTCATTACGCATTGATCTTATCAATCTGAATCTGCGTATACGGCTGTCTGTGACCATTTTTCTTGTGATAACCGGTTTTGCTCTTATACTTGTAAACGATGACTTTACGAGCTTTCCCCTGATCCATAACAGTTCCGGTTACGGTAGCATTTGCTACATCGCCTGCAACCTTAAGCTCTTTGTCGCTGACAGCTATCACCTGGTCGAATGTTACAGTCGTACCTACTTCCACATCGAGTTTTTCCACTCTGATGATATCACCTTCGGATACTTTGTACTGTTTTCCGCCTGTTGCAATGATTGCGTACATATGGCACCTCCTATTCATGAACACGAAGTTCATTTACTCGCTAACTGTGGTGATACCCGTAAAAGGGCATACTTTTACCTCGTTATGCGGCATACTCATTAATCATATACATTTTATCCCAGTTTGTCAATGAGTTTTTTATCTGTTTTCCATTCTTTTATCACATTCTTCTTTGAGAACGCGTTCAATCCTCTCATGCAGGTCTTGTGTTTTAAAAGGTTTGAGGACATAATCATTAATTCCGAGTTTGGAACTTTCCACAATCGTTTGTTTTTCACGCTGCGATGTAAGCATAATCACAGGGATATTTTGACAGTCCTCCATCTCCCGGATTTTACGCAATGTCTCAATGCCATCCAAAGGCGCCATCTGAACATCCAGTAAAATCAGATCCGGCGGGGTTTTCTGTTTCAGATATTGCAAGGCACGTGTACCGGAATTCAGGGCAACTACCTCATAGGAACCCTTAAATTCTTGTTCGATTGTAGCCAGGCTGATGCTGTTATCATCCACAGCCAATATTGTCAACTTATTATCCACTTTTTTCTATTCCTCCTTCTGAATCTGTTCTATCAACTCACGCAGCATTTGTTCTGCTGCATCGTCTTCGTATAATTTGAGCTGTTCGCGGATCTTTTCCAGTTCTGTTTCGACTGCTGTTTCCAGCCGATATTCCAACAGTGCCTCTATGGCGTGTGCACAGTCCTTGGATTGGAAATTTTCCAGACTGCTCAGGGCATTTTGAATTTCTTGCAGTAAATCTGCTTTGGCAATCTCTTTTTCCTTTGTTTTTGTATTTCCTGACTTATGTTTTGTATCAAGATATGCCTGAATATGGTCTAGTTGTTCTTTATATTCTGTCAGAAGTTTGTCGGCATGATTGTCGACAAAGGTGTAATCTTCTCTTTTGACTGCCTGTTCCTGTTCTCTTGCCCTGTTGGAAACCTGCATGGCTCCTACGTTGGCAGAAGCGCTTTTGAGTGCATGCACTTCTATCCCGTAGGCTTTATAATCCTTTTCCTCCCAGAGTTCATGTAAAACTTCAAGTTTTCTTCTGCCGTCCAGACAGTACAGATTCAAGAGCTCATTGAATTCTTCTATGCCGGCAGAATAATGTTCGGCCACTTCGTCCGTGTTAATACCCTCAATAATAATATCCTGAAATTTCAGATAGTTATTATTGCTGGACTGTAAAGTATTCATCCATCCGCCGCCAGCGATACGTTTTTCATCCGGAATCCATCTTAAAAGCGCCATGTGCAGCGTCTGTCTGTCAATGGGCTTTGTAAGAAAATCTTGAAAGCCGCTGGTTAAAAAGGCTTCCCGGACGCCTTCCATGGCATTGGCGGTCAGGGCAATGATCACTGGCTGAGTACCATTTTCGCCACATTCACTGCGGATATGCTCTACTGCTTCTATACCGTCCATCCCAGGCATCATATGATCCATGAAAATGATATCAAACAAGGTTCCTTTGACGAACTGGATCGCTTCCATGCCACTTTCCGCTTCAGTGATTTCCAGGTCATAGGTCTGCAACAGAGACCTGGCAACCTTTCTATTGATCATATTGTCATCTACGACCAGTACTTTGCAATTTTTGGTGGTAAAGGGTTCCAACGGTTTTTCATGGTGCATCTCCCCCTCTGGAACCTCGGAGAGGGTTCTGGTATCCACAACTTTTTGCAGGATTTCTACAATAAAGGTGGAGCCTTCTCCATATACGCTTTCCACTTTTACAGAGCCATCCATTAATTCCGCCAGATGTCTGGAGATGGAGAGCCCGAGACCAGTCCCTTCCACGCTTCTGCTCCGTTTGGAATCCAGCTGTCTAAAATTCTCAAAGATTCGTTCCAAATCTTCTTTCCGGATACCGCAGCCGGTATCTTCTACCCTGAAGACCAAACGTTCCATATCTGGCGTTTCTCCCGGCGTACCGGAAACCGAAATCTTAACATGCCCCTTTTTGGTAAATTTGAGAGCATTGTTCAGCAGATTGATCAGAATCTGTTTGATTCGGCCTTCATCGCCAAGATAACGGCAGGGAATAGACATGTCAAATTCACTTAACAGCATAAGTCCATGCTGGGAAGCAACGATATCCATCATATTCAACACTTCATTAATCAGAGATTTGATATGATATTTTGACAAGGCTAGTTCCATTTTTCCGGCCTCTACTTTGGAGAGGTCGAGAATATCATTGATCAGTGCCAAAAGATTGCGGGAGGAGGATTTGATGTCGCAGGCATAGCCGTATACTTTGCGGCCTCTGCTCTCCTCCATGATAATATCGCTCAATCCTACAATGGCGTTCATCGGCGTGCGAATCTCATGGGACATATTAGCGAGGAAAGCGCTCTTGGCGATATTAGCCTGTTCTGCCTGTTCCCGGACCTGTTTGATCTCTTCAATATAATTTCTGGTCTCCGTCACATCCAGAATCAGGATCACATATCCCTTTTGATCACCATATTGATCCAGGATTTGCTTCACATGGCTCTGATAAAAGCAATTGTTCAGTCGAAAATCTTCTTTCCTGTCTGTACCGAGGATATCCTGGGGAAATCCCGCTAAATCTTCGATATGACTACCCACCACTTGCGCATTTAAGTCTTGAAAAATACCTGCAGCTGCTGGATTATAACTGATGATTCGTCTATGGTTATCTATGGCGATGACTCCATCACTCATACTATCAAGCAGAATTCCGGCTGCAAGACTGCTGAAATCATATACTTTCCTGCGCCAAATCAGAATAACCACGCTTGAAAGGATGATGCCCAACACGAAGGGGGTTAGATCGTATACGCTGGTCAGTTTCATAATATAAGAAAACAATACCACTACGGGTATCGTGGACAGAAACAAAATCAATCTGTATTTTCTGTCTTCGGCATAATCCGGTTTCTGAATACAGACACGGATCAGAACGTATAGTGTGAGGGCGTAGGGAATGATTGTACCAAAGGACATAAAAAGCCAGTAGCCGGGTCCGTATGACAGACTCAGATATCCATGGCCGTCAGCAGTGTACAGCCAGTCTGCCTGGCGGTAATAAATCCTATGTAAATCACAGGTAAAAACAAGTGCTAGTATGAAGAAATCCATAACCCTTAAAAATTTTAAGAGTTTTTCGGGCGCTTTCTCAAAACAATAATTATACATGAAGTGACAGTAGGTAATCGGAATCACCAAAGAACCGAGATACTGGATTTTGACAGCCACCAGGGCTGCCTCTACGGTAGGCGACATCAATTCCAGCAGATAACCGGCGTTCTGGATCAAAGAGCCCATCAAAAAATAAAGCATCAGCTTCTGCTCGCGGGAGCCATCTCCTCTCAGCAGAAGAAATAATGCAAACATAATGATAGAGATACCTACAATGCTAAGCCCAATAAAAACAATATCCATAGTTTGGAATCACCATATAATTTTTATAATTTCAATGATATCCGCGGTTGCAAAGATTTTATTTATTATAAGCACACACTTATCCTCATGATAGCAGTTAATGCTTTCACTGTCCATATAAAATAGTAAAAATTAAACGGATTTCATTTTTTATGGATAGACAGCAGGGCATCAAATTCTTCATCGGTATAATAGAAAAATAACAGAATCCCAAGAAGGGCGACTCCAATGGTGATATAAATATCAGCCACATTAAATTTAGGAAAGTTAATGGGCACAAAATAGATAAAATCTACCACATATTGATTGGAGATTCGATCAATCAGATTACCAACGGCGCCGCTGACAATAAAAAGCAGGCATACCCGCATACCGCTAAAACGTTTCCCATCAGGAAGCGTCATAAATTTCCAGATAATAATAAAAATCACAACACTGGTCAGAAGGATTAAAAAAACCTGTCTGCCAGCAAAGGAACTGAAAGCCGCTCCAGTGTTTTCCAGATAACTGAATTCTAGGATCTTGTCGATGATGACGAAGCTATCCTGCCCTTTCAGGTGTGTGACGGCAAGCTGTTTGGTGTACTGGTCAAAGCAGAGCAGAATAAATAAAGCAAATAGCGCTGCAATATTTTTTATCATATTCTGGTGAGAAAAGCTTTTCATGAAAAAGATGTTTCCTTTCTTGTCATTTTTAAGGACATCAATGAAGCGCAAAAAAATATGCGGCAATCTGTGCTCTAGAACTGAATTCTTCGGTTTCCAGAAGTTCCCTGACTTCTTCTTTGGTGTAAAACTTAGCGTCAATCTGTTCGTTTTCAGAAGTGTGATCCTCAAAGCTGCCCTCCGCATCCACAAAGACAATCTGTGTCTTGACATCGGAAAAAGCCACCGCCGCAAAAGATGGCGGCAGGATACTGCGGATTTTGCGGACAGACAGTCCGGTCTCTTCATATAATTCCCGCTGGATACATTCTTCCAAGGATTCGCCCTCTTCAATCATGCCAGCGCATAGATTATAAATCAGGCGGTTCACACCCATGCGAAACTCCCTCAAAAGGAGCATTTTATCCTCATAGTAGGCCACGATGGAAACGCCGCTCACCTTCTGTCCGATCATATCAGGCCCAGCTATCTCATTGCGGCTGACAATTTCGTATTTTTTCTCACGCCCCGCCTTGTTTCGATAGGTCAACTCGTAGTTTTTCAGGTATCTACCGTCTTTGACTTTTTCCATTTTCAAAAGTTCCATGTCAGTTTTCCTTTCTCATCTGTTCTGCAAAGCTTGAATCTACTTTTTTACGGGTTAGTTCCATCAGACCAAGTCCTGTCATATCCACCACATTGGCCGTTACAGGATCCTGGCGTAAAAGTTTCCTCATATATTCCATAAGCTGTATTTCATGGTCTTTTTGATTCAGATTGATAAAATCTATTAGAATCATGCCGGAAAGATTCCTAGCCCGCAGTTGCAGGGCGATCATCTCCGCCGCCTCCCGGTTGATTTTCAGGAAGGTTTCTTCTGCGTTTTTGCCGGTCTCACATTTGCCTGTATTGACATCAATGGAGATCAGGGCTTCCGTGGGTTCGATGACTAGATAACCGCCGGATTTTAACCAGACCTTTTTATCCAGCAGTTCTTGGATACGCATCTCCACCGAATAAAGTTTATAAAGTGGAAGCCGATTGTCTTCATACAGGCGGATTGGGATATCTGTGTCCTTGAAAAACTCCTGCAAAGTTCCATATACGTCAGGCAGATCCGTGACAATCTCATCGTATTCCGTCCGGTAGGCATTCTGGATGAAGGTAATATAGTCTGGCTGGCTGCGGTACAGACAACTGTAACAGGTACGTTTATCTGCTATCTCGAGAATATGGGTAAGTGTTTCGGCAAGCTTCTTAGCTTCGGCAAGCAATGGGGCATCCTCCGTCAGTGTCCCGGCATTGGTGCGCACAATCACCTGATAGCGTTCTGAAAGCGTCTGCAGGGCTTCTTGACTGCGAAATCTGTTCTGTAGCTTTTTGCTTAACTTGGAAGATACCTGGATGGTATTCTTTTCGGAGCAGCGTGTACCGATTACAGCATAACGCCCGGATAGAGATATCCTGGTCGTTACACCTGCAAGTTTTGTTTTCATGGGTTCTTTGGCAACCTGTACCAATATTTCATCTCCGGGCTTTAAGGTACCGTCCGGTTTGCGGTTAACCACGAAAGCCCCGGCAGCATCAGCCATAGGGAGGAAGGTCAGGTATTTGTCTCCCAAATCTATGAAAGCTGCGTTGATATTCCGGGAAATATTTTGTACTTTGCCGATGTAAATATCCCCTACTGCAATAGTCTTGGCATGCTGGGCGCGTGCGGAAAGAATCTGATTGCCGCTTAGAAGAAGGCTGAGGAGTTTGTCATGTAATTTTAGAATAAGAATTTTGCCGTCTTTGCACATTATGCGGGACTCCTTAATTAATCGAGCAAATTCTATAAGCGGTAAAACCACTGCAAGGACTATGTTGCCATAGCCCTTGCACATTGTCAATGAATTTTCATAAAAAGATAAGTTCCTTTAAAGTTTATATTTTACGGCAGTTCCATAGGCGATGACCTCGGCGGCTCCCTGCATGATGGACGATGACGCATAGCGGATGTTGATAATGGCATCGGCTCCTAAGGCTTCCGCCTCATCCACCATCCGTTTGATGGCAATCTGCCTTGCCTGGTTGAGCATTTCCGTATATTCTTTCAGTTCACCGCCTACAAGGGTTTTAATGCCGGCCATGAAATCACGTCCTACGTTTCGGCATTGCACAACGTTTCCTTTGACAATGCCTAAAGTCTCTAATTCTTTTCCGGTGATATAATCAGTATTTACGAGCAACATCCTCTTCTCCTCCTTCAATCTCTTTCATTCTCTGTAACAGCACGGTGACGATCGAAATGATCATGACAACGGGAATCAGGATAAATAGTCCCGCGGCTAACAGGGGCATGTCATCCGCCAGATAGGCCCAAACAGAAAAGGCGATGATTCCAACCATCAGCAAAATAACCAGACCGCTGAAAATCATGGGCGCCAATTTCTTTTGTCGAATATCGTGTCTGCTTACATTTAAGAATTTTGTGCCTTCTTGTTCCATTTCTACCATCCTTTCTAAGTATTGGTCAGGAGAAAAGGTGGCATACTGACATGTTTCTTCGCTTAAAAGCCGGCATAGACGGGTGGTCTCTTCAAGGCTTGCTCTTTCACGCTCTAAGAGAATGACCTGTCTTTGCAGGGCGTCAGAGAGAATCAGATCGCCTTTCTGGATTTTTCTGATTTCTTCCAGGGGGAGGGATAATTTACGAAGCATTTTAATTTTCTTGAGTTCAATGACATCTTCTTCAGAATAATCCCGGTAGCCGTTTTCCAGATTGCGTTTGGGACTCAATAACCCCTGTTGTTCATAGAACCGGATATTCTTCTTGGTGATGTCTACCTGTTGTTCTACTTCGTTGATTTTCATGAAATTTCCTCCTTGCCGAACAGCCGTTTTTCTCCTGTTACGGACAGAATAAGGCTTCCACAAGGTGGAAGGTCAAGAGAAATTTTATAATTTTTTAGGTAACTTTAATTTTCGGATGTTTTCAAGGATAATCTGTTCCCATTGCTCTGGATGATCAAAGGCGTCTATCCATTCTTCACATTTATAGGGGATTCCTAATCCCTTTTTCAGATAGTGCTGTTTCTTTCTGAGCAGTTCCTCTTTTAAATATACTTCATCAGCATACTTTTCGAACCAGGGCATGACAAATCGGTCGATGGCTTCTTTTACATTCTGAAAACTCACTCTGGCTATTGTCTCATCTGCATAATCCCACCAAGTATCCTTGTTACAAATCATAGTGCCCAATCTGTTTCCAAAACCTGTGACAATGTAATCATGAGGTACATAAAGCGGCATGATGGAAAAGTTGACGGTAAAAGTTTTAGAACCATAGCGCTCTTTTTGCAGATCAAGATATTCCAGCACACCAATTTTATTTTTCCGAACGTAAGCATTTGTCTTATATTTAACAAATCCATTTGCTTTCATGTATTCATCTAAAACTGTTTTTTTTAAGGTCTTGAATATCTCATCAGCCGCCTTTTTATCAACCATGGCTAATTCTTCCTCTGACCTTATATAACAGCGGTTTCCCTGGATTTTAAAAGGAGTTTGAAACTTGGATAATTTCATGATTAAAATACCTCTCTGTTATTTTCCTTGTAAAAGAAGGGGAATAAATTGTCGGTACTCACCCTCTTTTGCCTGGTTGGTATAAGTCTCCAGTCTCGTTACCTGGATGGCGGCAGGCGATATCTCACAGCCGGCAAATCCACAGAACTTCTCAAAAACTACCGTTGGCTTGATATTGCCGCTGCTGCTGGCGTCCACGGTCATCCGGATACAGGGGACAGTTGCACGCTCCTCTGTCGGATCGGTAATCAGTACCGCAGCCGCAGCCGACATGATATCTGTCAGCACTTGTGTTTCTCCCACCTGCATTTCATAGATACCCTGTTTTAAGTCCATTTCAATCACGCTCTTTTTCGTCTCTTTGGTATAGGGAATCTGTTCCTGGGCATAAAAAGACGCCACAGAACCTGCTAGGTCAGGCAGGTCAAAATCCCCTTCTTTTAAATGAATCTGATAGGAAACGGCAGCAACGCTGGCCATAGCGTTTTTAACCGTATCCGGCAGGACACAGGCGTCCAGGATTGTGACACCCTCCACCATCGTCTGGTTCAGGGCGGATACCAGTTCTTCCGTATTGGTCAGGGAAAGAACTTCTATGTCCAGATACTCTCCCAAGCTCTCGATACCTACACCGAGGGGCGCGGCAAAGGACATGATCTGATGGGGACTGAATCCTTCCGAATAACGGATGTCAATGCCGGCACGCCGGAGGGCTTTCTGGAAAAAGCGCATCATATCCAGGTGACCGATGAATTTCATGGAACCGTATTTTGCAAATTTAATCCTGATCTTCATGTCTCTTCGTTTCCTTCCTCATAACACACACCACTGCCAAATCGTCTTGCGCCGCAGCCTTGACACTTACTCCTGCAGTTAGGAGATGCAACGCCTTGTTGTGCCTTTTTCCACTCCCGAAGTAAAAATTCCCTGGTAACGCCGCAGTCTATGAAATCCCAGGGGAAAATTTCATCATCTTCCCTTTTTCTGGTGGTATAGAATCCGATATCCAGGCCGCAGTCGGCAAAGCAGTCAAGCCAGATGTCATTGTGGAAGGATTCGCTCCAGGAATCAAACATACAGCCTCGTTTATAGGCGGTAAGGATGGCCTGTCCCACCCTTCTGTCGCCTCTGGCGAAGACACCTTCTAAAACACTTACATCTGCCTCATGCCAGTTATATTTGATGCTCTTTTGATTGAGCTGTTCCATAATTCCCTGTTTGGTCTGATGGGCTTTTTCCAGAAATTCCTCCTTGGTACACATAGTGGCCCATTGGAAAGGCGTGAAAGGTTTGGGGATAAAGAAGGAAGTGCTGGTCACAATCTGCACCCTGCCATTTACCCGCTTTTCTTTGGGGACGGTTTCATAAAAGGCCGCTGCAATCTTATTGGAAAGATCTCCAATCCCACGGATATCCTCCTCTGTCTCAGTGGGCAGTCCCAGCATGAAATAAAGTTTTACCCTGGTCCAGCCGCCCTCGAAGGCCAGAGTAGCTCCTTTGAGAATGACTTCTTCAGTCAATCCTTTATTGATCACATCCCGAAGTCTTTGACTGCCAGCTTCCGGAGCAAAGGTCAGACTGCTTTTCTTGATGTCCTGGACTTTGCCCATCACGTCCAGGGAAAAGGCGTCAATCCGCAGGGAAGGCAGGGAGATATTAATATGTTTTTTATCACAATCTTCAATCAGGAAATCTAACAGTTCATTTAAGCGGGAATAATCGCTGGAACTTAAGGAACTTAAAGAAATCTCCTCATGTCCTGTGTTCGTGAGCAGTTTGGACGCATAGGTTTTGAGCATTTCCGCATCCCGTTCCCTGACCGGCCGATAGAGTTGTCCTGCCTGACAGAAACGGCATCCCCTGATGCAGCCGCGCTGAATCTCCAGCACTACCCTGTCCTGAGTCACTTTGATAAAGGGAACTACCGGCTTGTCCGGATAATGCGTGTGGGAGACATCCGTTACAATCTCCTTGAGAATGGTATCCGGCGCCTTGTCATAAAGTTTCCGGCGCTCTTTGATCGTGCCGTCTTCCTGATAGATTTCTTCATAAAATTGGGGAACATAGATGCCCGGAATCTGGGAAGCGCCTTTTAAGAAATCCTGGCGGGAACCGCCGTTTCGTTTGTTTTCCAGATACCAGTCGAGAAGCGGCCGATACTGCGTCTCGCCCTCTCCTATATAGAACAGGTCAAAGAAATCCGCAATCGGTTCCGGATTATAGGCGCAGGGACCTCCACCAATCACGATGGGCATGGAGGCGTCCCGATCCTTTGCAAGAAGGGGAATCTGCGCAAGATCAAGTATCTGCAGGATATTGGTATAGCACATTTCATATTGCAGTGTGATACCCAGAAAGTCCATTTCCCGTATGGGTTCCTGTGATTCCAGTCCAAACAGGGGGATATGGTCCCTGCGCATAATCTGGTCTAAATCTGTCCAAGGAGAATACACCCGTTCGCACCACACATCCTCCCAGCTGTTAAACATACTGTAAAGAATCTGGATGCCCAGGTGTGACATACCAATCTCATAGACATCAGGGAAACACATGGCGAAACGCACGGCAACCTGATCTTTGTCTTTCATCACCGAGTTGACCTCGCCGCCTATATAGCGGGCCGGCTTTTCCACCTGCATCAGAATATCATCACATAATGCTAGTTTTCTCATAATCGTAAAGGTTCCTTGTTGTTTGGGTTTTAGCTTAGTATATCGGATTTAATCCCCAAAATCAAGCAACCCGGCAAGTTCCTCCATCACCTGGTTTTCTTCTGTACTCCCATCATTCAGATGGAAGGTATCTGCAAGGATCATATCATATACCTCCCCTGTGCTGTAGGAGCCAATCTTACTGCCGTTGGTATCGCAGATTAAAAATCCTACAAACAGAAACACGGCAAGTACCATACGATATTTAAAACTTCCCATGGAAGTACCGGTCATGGCGTCATTTCCCTGAGATTCCCCATAGGATAAAGCCTCGGTGATGCCGGAAAATGACCGCTTGTCATACAATGGCATCTGTGTGTTTTTGCCGTAAAGGATTTGTTCTCTCTGCCTGATCTTTACTCGATTGCCCAGATTCTCCTCGCGGATGCATCTTGCAAGTTCCATTTTCTTTTCCAAAGTAGCCTTATTGTGCATTTTCTGTCAATTCCTTATGTACCGCTTTGGTAAATTTTATGAAAAAGGGGACAGAAAAAGAACGTACCCTGTTTTACCCTTTTCCTATCCTATCCTCTCCTGTCAGTGCATTTTATTTTCACCGGCATTTTCTACTTTGGCAATCAAATAATCCAGGCAGGAAAGTTTTTCTCTTTCCTTTTTCAGTTTTTCCCATTTTGCCCTGCGGAAACGGCAGACTAATCTATACATTCCCTGTTTATTCCCTGTCTTTTCATAATGCAAATACTGCTCCAGTATAGCAGAATCTGCCCCTTCCTTAGCTAATTTCTGACAAATCATTGTTTTTTCTTTCAATTCTGATCCCCCACTTCTTGCAAAATAGCAAAAAACTATATAAAATATATCTGAATAGATTATGTGAATACTAAAATATATTAAATAGAAGGAGCTTCCCTATGATCGAAACCCGTCTGCTGCAATATTTTCTTGCCGTTGCTGAAGAACAGAGTATTACAAAAGCCGCCGAATATCTTCATATTTCCCAGCCCACACTGTCCAAACAAATGATGGACTTAGAAGAAAATCTTGGAAAACAGCTTTTGGTTCGCGGAAAGAAAAAAATCACGCTGACAGAAGAAGGAACTTTTCTGCGGGGTCGTGCCCAGGAGATTATCTCTCTGATGGACAAGACGGAAAGCGCCTTTCGGGAAAATGAACAGAGTATCTCCGGTGATGTCTATATTGGCTGCGGAGAATATCGTTCCACATTTTCCATCATGCAGATTATCCAGGCGATTCAGATAGAATATCCCGATATCAAATTTCACGTTTTCAGCAGCAATGCCGATGCCATTATTGAACGGCTGGATAAAGGCATTCTGGATATGGGATTTTTGCTGTCGCCAGAGATTAGTCCGCGTTATGATTACCGGAAACTTCCCCTGCATGAAGTATGGGGCATTCTTATGCGGAAGGATTCTTTCTTGGCTGAAAAAAAAGAAATCATATTTAAGGATCTTGCAGATCTTCCGCTGATCATGCCCAGCCAAACCTCCAACAGCGGCCGCATGAAAACATATTTTGCCGATGCCATGATCGATCCGCAAGTGGTTTGTACCTATAACCTGATCTATAATGCGGGGCTTATGGTGGAAGCTGGTATCGGTTATGCTCTGTGCATTGATGAACTGATCAATACTGCCGGAAGTCATCCCCTGACATTTCGCCCTTTATCTCCAAGGATTACTTCAGATGTATATCTTTTTACGAAAAAATATCAGGTTTTTTCCAAAGCAGCCAAACTGTTTTTAAGCTGGTTGGAGGAAAATATGGACAGTCTATGACTCCCGGAATATAGGACGATATCCCTATCATGTACATTCCCTTCGCATCTCGTTCAAGACATCATCCAGATATCCGATACACGACTGCTCTTTGTGAATTCCGTCAAGCAATGTTTTCCGCTGCTTTTGCAGCAGTAAAAGGCCTTTTTGCTTTTGTCCCTGCTCTAAACAGTCCACAACCCTGTCAACCGTACTTTCCCCGCAGCCGGCATCAATCAAGTTCTGAATCAATTCTTCCTCTGACTGGTAACCGTATAACATCATTGCAACCCTCTTTTCATTTCATCTTTACACAGCGCAGTTTTACATTACAGCTGCCCATAATTTTGGACCTGCCTGTCAGCAATTCCCCTTCCATCCGGCTACATCCTCGTATTATAAAGTAGTAGTGTTTATAGTCCCTCTCCAAGGACTGTATGC
>CAMNSD010000006.1 GCA_946554445.1 uncultured Lachnospiraceae bacterium
TTGCGAAGCAAATCTCTCAACTTACCCGCTTATCCGAGTCCGCGAAGCGGATCTCGCAAAGTTAATTTGCGAAGCAAATTTACTTTAGTGAAAACGCTTACATAAAATTGAGATTATTATAGCGAAATCCACGACAAAAAGCAATGCCGGGACAGTGCTTGCAGGACAAAATATCAAAATCTTCCAACAATATCAAAAACTTACGGAAACACTGATAAAATACGATTGAAACAGCCTTGCGGCGTATTGACTTATGCATAAAAGTATGAAATTATAATTAATATGAAACCGCTTACAATTTGCAGATATATATAAAATTTAAAAATGAAGGTAAGAGAAAGAAAGGAGATCTGCTGTCATGGAACTTTTAAACAGGCAAAAAACAGGAAAAGTGGAGAGACCGGTCAAGGTCTTACAGTTTGGGGAAGGAAATTTTCTGCGGGCTTTTGTGGATTATATGATCGACATTGCCAACGAAAAGGGAGAATTTAATGGGGACGTAGTGCTGGTAAAGCCCATCGAGTTCGGTTCACTGGAACGTTTCCATGAGCAGGAGTGCCAGTATACGGTACAGCTGCGGGGTATCGTGGATGGTAAAGCCCAGAGGATTAACCGGATTGTGACAAGCGTGTCAGATGCAGTGGATGCTTATGAGGAGTATGAGAAATACGCGGCTTTTGCGAAACTGGATACCCTGCGTTTCATCGTGTCGAATACGACAGAGGCGGGTATCGTCTATGATGATACAGACCGACTGGAATTTGCGCCGCCGAAGACTTATCCCGGCAAGCTGACCAAGTTTTTATATGAGAGATTTAAACACTTTGACGGAGCGCAGGATAAGGGCCTTGTTATGCTGCCGGTGGAATTGATTGATGACAACGGCATCCATCTCAAAGAATGTGTCCTAAAGCTGGCGGCATTGTGGAAACTAGAGGAAGAATTTGTCAACTGGATCAACGAAGCCTGCGTGTTCACTTCCACGTTGGTGGACAGGATTGTCACCGGATATCCCAGGGACGAGGCGGAAGAACTTTGTAAAGAGTTCGGCTATCAGGACAATCTGATCGTGACGGGTGAACCCTTTGCCCTCTGGGTGATTGAGAGCGATAAAGATATCAGCGAAGAGCTGCCCCTGCCGAAAGTGGGACTTCCTGTAATCTTTACGGACAACCAGAAACCTTACAAACAGAGAAAAGTCCGTATCTTAAATGGAGCGCACACTTCCTTTGTGCTGGCCTCCTATCTGTGCGGCAACGATATCGTGCTGCAGTCCATGCAGGACGAACTGATTCTGGACTTTATCAAAGCCACTATTTTTGAGGAGGTGATTCCTACACTGACGCTTCCGAAACAGGAATTGGAAGAGTTTGCTCAGGCGGTGCTCACCAGATTTAACAATCCTTACGTGAAACATGCCCACTTGTCAATCTCCCTGAACTCCGTTTCTAAGTGGCGGGCAAGATGTATGCCCAGTTTCTTGGAGTATATTGAGAAAAAGGATGCTCTGCCGGAGCATCTGACTTTCTCTTTGGCGGCGCTGATGGCTTTCTATACCGGCACGGAGATTCGGGAGAAAGCATTGATTGGCCACCGTGGTGAAGAGGAGTATAAGATTCTGGATGATGCGGCGGTGCTTGACTTCTTTGCGGCTAACAGCGGTAAGGAGACAAAGGAATATGTGCATAACACCCTTTCCAATACGGAGTTCTGGGGACAGGATCTGAGTGCGGTGGCAGGTGTTGAGGATGCAATCGTCTCTTATTTGGAGGATATCCGTACACTCGGTATGCGCCGGGCGATTGAAAAGAATATGCAGTGATTCTAAAGCCGAGAAGCATGAAGACTAAGAATATCTAAATGCTTTGGAGATGTCTATATGCAGACACTTTTCAAATAAAATAAAAATGTCATATAGCGGCATTATGGGAGATAGCATGATGAAAAATTATATGCAGATTCATGAAAAAGACAATGTGGTGGTGGCGATTCAGGAAATCGCGGCGGGTGAGACCATAGAGACAGGCAATCTACAGGTGACGGCGAAAGAAACGATTCCCGCCGGACATAAGATGGCACTGTGCGATATCTCGGCAGGCGGCGATGTCATTAAATACGGCTGCCGTATCGGTCAGGCCAAAGAAGAGATTAAGGCAGGGGGCTGGGTACATACCCATAATCTCAAGACTGCGCTGGGAGAACTGCTTACCTATGAGTATGCGCCTGTGGAGACAGAAGAAAAAGAACTGCCGGACGCTTCTTTTATGGGCTATATGCGTCCTGACGGTAAAGTGGGAGTGCGAAATGAAATCTGGATCATCCCTACGGTGGGCTGTGTCAACAATGTGGCCCAGGCACTGGCGAAGGCAGCGAATAACAGACTGCAGGGCACCGTGGAAGAAGTGATTGCCTTCCCGCATCCTTACGGCTGTTCTCAGATGGGCGATGACCAGGAACATACCAGGACGATTCTGGCGGATCTGATTAATCATCCCAATGCGGGCGGTGTGCTGGTGCTTGGTTTAGGATGTGAGAACAGCAATATTGATGTCCTAAAACCCTATATCGGCGAAGTGGATGAGAAACGGGTGAAGTTTTTGGTCTGCCAGGAGACAGAGGATGAGATGGAAGCCGGCGGACAGCTTTTGGATGAATTGATCGCCCAGGCGTCTTCTTATGAACGGGAACCTGTCAGTGTATCGAAACTCATTATCGGACTCAAATGCGGCGGAAGCGATGGCTTTTCTGGCATCACTGCCAATCCTTTGGTAGGAAAGTTTTCTGACCTGCTGATCAGCAGGAAGGGGACAGCCATTCTCACGGAAGTGCCGGAGATGTTCGGCGCGGAAACACTTTTGATGAATCGCTGCGAGAACCGGGAAGTTTTTGAGCAGACCGTGAGGCTGATCAATGACTTTAAACAGTATTTTATGGACAATCACCAGACCATATATGAGAATCCTTCTCCTGGAAACAAAAAGGGCGGTATTTCCACCCTGGAGGATAAGTCCCTGGGCTGTACCCAGAAGTCGGGAAGTGCTCCGGTAAGGGGGGTGCTCTCCTATGGACAGCGGGTGGAAAAGACAGGGCTCAATCTACTCAGTGCACCCGGCAACGATCTTGTGGCCTCCACGGCGTTAGCGGCCAGCGGTGCCCAGATTGTACTGTTCACCACAGGGCGCGGGACACCGTTTGCTTCTCCGGTGCCCACCGTCAAGATTTCCAGTAATAGTGCGCTGGCCGGGAAAAAGAAAAACTGGATTGATTTTAATGCCGGTGTGCTGGTGGAGGATCAGGAGATGGAAGAGACCGCACAGAAATTATTCGATTATGTGGTGGCGGTGGCTTCCGGGAAAAAAGTGTGCAGTGAGGAAGCTGGATTCCATGATATGGCGATCTTTAAACAGGGAGTAACCCTTTAAAAAAAGTAAATTCCTTCGGAATTAACTTTGCGAGATCCGCTTCGCGGCCTCGGATAAGCGAAATAGATTTCAGAGCTCGATTACGAGGAAAAGGTGTCATGCAATCATTTTTTGATGATGTGTGACACCTTTTTTGGCATTGATGCTTTCTAAATTTATTTGTCCTTGGAAAAGTATTCCTGATATAACTGTTCCAAGTATGTATTGTCGGAGAGGGCACGCTGTAGTTTTTCCGTTTCTCCGTTATCCTGCAGGGATTTGAGCAGATGGGAGAGGTTATTGATACCGGTCTTGACGCCTTCTTCCCGACCAATCTCCCTCCATTCCTCGCGTTCACTCTTCATATGTTTCTCTTCATCATATTCAAAGATGCTCACCGCGATCACCTCCGCTCGATTCTTTGCTAAAAAGTCTGCAAGGATTCCGTTCCTGATACAGTATGTCACCGCCTGTTCAACAGCTTCCGGGAAATCCATTTCTTTCGTATAAACTCTGACTTGCGCTACATACTGCGCATATTCCTTTAGCAGACGGCATGCTTCTAAAAGTTCCTGATTATGTCCTAAATTAATATTGTAGACAACTACAGTCAATTCCAGTGCCGGGTGTTCCTGTTTCTTCTCAAAGGCGTCTGACAGCTGCAGAATTTGCTGTTCAGGCTGAAACTCTGTTCCATTATAGAACACGATAAAGCGGGGCGGTGGAATCCGGACAAGTGACCTGCTATATAAGTTGGCGTCCCGGATTCTGTTCTGTAGCACTCTGGTCACATAGAGCAGGTCCCGTAAGGGCATGTTGGGATTGCAGGTAGACTGATGTTCATAGAGCAGCAGTTCAAAATCAAACACAAAGGAGATATCATTCTTATAGTTCATGTAGACTGCGTTCTCTAGTGTGGTGATTTCCAGGTCGTCCGTCTTTTCATAGGTGGTACCGTTTAGGGCATTGTACAGGCTCAGCAGGTTTTCTTTTTCCCGAAAGAGCATTCGAAATACAGTGTCCTTGTAGTTGCGCTGTACAGCCGCCTTGTTCAGGCTTGTTTCATCTGTTTTTGTTTCATTCATCTGTTGTCCTCCTTGATAATCTGGCACATTCTTTCGTAGGAGATAATGCCGATGTTACAGGAGAACTGTTCCAGATTCTCCTGCTTTGTTAAGTGTGAATGGGTTCAAAGCATGGATTTTCTGAAACTTAGATGGGCAGTCAATATTACAGAATTAACTGCCGTAGAAATTTGTGAATTGTTTTGTTATAGAAAATATGCTTTTTATCACTATAACATAGATACTGTATTATTGTAAATATATTTGTGATAAAAAGTTTAATCATGAAGAGTAGTAATAAAACAGATGCAAACAGAGGCTGCCATACAGAAATTACCCGCGTGACAGCCTCTGATTATAAACATATTAAGTTATAGACAAAAGGAAAAAGGTTTGTCATGCCTTTTCTTCGTGGTACTCTTTCTCCGTGTTGACACTCCAGATATTGTCTTTGGAAGCAACGCCATTTACGATATTCTTTACGGTCTCGAAAGAAGTCACCATGGAGTGGTCGATGTTGTTGTAGCGGTGTTGACCGTTTCGTCCCACACAGTAGAGATTGTCGAAGGATTTTAAATAGGCCACCAGCTTGTCCATGTCCTTGTAGGTATCGAAATATGCCGGATAAGCTTTTTTCACCCGTTCCACATGGGAATCCATCACATCCTTCGGGGAGTCGATCAGGCCCATGCCCACGATTTCATCCACTGCAAACTTCGTGAAATCTTCATCGGACATGTTCCAGTATTTATCCCCTTCAAAACAGAAATATTCCAGGCCGATCCACACGGTATGCTCTAAATCTTTGATCATATAAGGGGACCAGTTGTTGTAAATCTGGAAACGTCCCAGTTGGACGGTCCTGTCATGCACATATACCCAACAGTCCGGCACGATGTTGCCGATGGTCTTTAGCTTGGTCTTGTTTTGCAGATTCAGTTTGGGCAAAAGCAAACCTACTGTCATATAGTCACGGTAGGGAAGTCCTGCTGCAATTTCGGCTTCAGCCTCTGGCACATCGTTCATGCCTGCCACCAGATCCTTGACGGGCATGGAGGAGATAAAGATATCGCCTTCCACGGTCACTTCCTGTCCGTTTGTTTCATAGGTTAAGGAGGTGATATGGTTACTTTCATCCTTATGCAGTTTTGTGGCCTTGCAGTGGCGCAGAATTGTGCCGCCCATCTTTTCGATTTCTTCTGCGGTCACATCCCAGAGCTGGCCGGGGCCGAGTTTGGGATAGCTGAATTCTTCAATCAGGGAAGTCTCTACCTGCCGTTCTTTTTTACTGGGAACCATCTTAGCGAAGATGTCTTTGATAATAGCGATGATGGACAATCCCTTCACGCGCTGCGCGCCCCAGTCCGGGGCAATCTCACTGGGATGGCGTCCCCAGAGATTCTCCGTGTAATTTTCAAAGAACATGGAGTAGAGCTTTTTGCCAAAGCGGTTGATATAGAAATCTTCTAAAGAATTTTCCTTCCGTTTATGAATCAGACACGCCAGGTAACTAAAGCCCACCTGCAAGGTGGTGAGTAACCCCATGTTAATAAAGGTCTCCGGTTTTAAGGAGATGGGATAATCAAAAAATTTCCGCTTGAAATAAATGCGGGAAACCCGGTTTCTGCGCAGCATCACCCGGTCTTCTTTCTCCGGATCCGGGCCGCCGGGATTTAAGGTCATCTCACGTTGTAGTACGATATCGTCATAAGTGGGAGCCCCTTGCCGCGGCAGCATCTGGTCCCACCAGGCATTTACTTCCGGTACTTTGGAGAAAAAGCGGTGACCGCCCATATCCATGCGGTTGCCCTTGTAGTTGACGGTCTTGGAGATACCGCCCATGGCGCCGGATTCCTCTAAAACAATGACTTCGTAATCCTTGCTCTGTTTTAATAATTCGTAAGCGGCGGTGAGTCCCGCAGGTCCTGCACCGATCACATATACTTTTTTCATGGAATACCCCTTGTTTATATGGATATAATGTGCCCCAAAAGTGCCGACATGTATCCAAAGATAATAAACAGTTTACCATATTTGGGAAAGGATGTACAGTGCGGCACCTTAAAAAGATCATGCGGATTGTCTATGTAAAATATCTTAAATGTGGTATACTAGACGCAAGATCGGCATCTTGCGTCTCAAGAATTGCTGCGCAATTCTTGCTGGAATAGCGTAAGATTACAGCGTCTGAGATGATAATATACTGGACGCAAGATTGGCACAAATTTGGTATGGAAAAGGAGTCTTTATGGCAGCGGTCATTGGTTTGGTTTTTTGGCTGGGCGTCGTCCCGTTTTGTATCGGGCTGATACCGGCGAATTATATATCACCGGACAAAAGAAGTCCGGGATTCATTTTGTTAGCGGGATATTTTATGATGTGGGCGATTTATGGGCTGCTCACGATCCCGGCGGTTTTGTGGGTGCAGTATGATAATTTCCAGAAAGCTTCTGCCTGGTTTACGGTGGTCTCTATTTTGTGTGCGGTCTGCGGAATCCTTTTGTGGTATCGGAATTATAAAAAGGGCAATCCGGGACTGCTGTGCGGAAGAAAAAGGAATATAAATGACGCTAATGTCACTTTTGCAGAACGACTCAAAAAAATGTCTTGGGAGGAGCGCGTTGAGTGGCTGCTTTTCCTGGTTGTTTTAGGATTTCAGCTTTATCAGGCGGCAGCTTGCACATCCTTTGACGGCGATGACGCCTACTATGTGACGGAATCCCTGCTGGCCCAGGAAGCGGGCGTGATGTACAGGATTCTGCCCTACAAGGGCGGTTCTACAGGGCTGGATGTGCGGCACGCGCTGGCGGTGTTTCCCATGTGGATAGCCTTTGTGGCGGTGGGGAGCGGCCTTCATGCAACGATTGTTTCTCATTTGGTGATGCCTCTTTTGCTGATACCGCTGACTTATCTGTTATATTTTCAGATTGGAAAAATTCTGTTTTCTGACAAGCGTGTCAATTTACCGGCGTTTATGATTGTGATGGGACTATTCCAGATTTTTGGGAATGTGTCTATCTATACCAATGAGACTTTTTTCCTGACGCGTACCTGGCAGGGCAAGTCGGTGGCGGGAAGTCTGGTGATTCCGGCCTTTTTCTGGTTGCTTCTTTTGCTTTATGATGGAAAAAAGAAGGACAAGCGGGCGGACGTCGGCTTGTGGGTGCTTTTGATATGTGTTAATATGACGGCGGGAATCTGCAGTTCAATTGCGGTCTTTCTGGTTTCCATTTTGTTGGCATTGACAGGTTTTGTGCTGATGCTCGTAGAACGGGATTTTAAAGTATTGTTGAAACTGGGAGCGGCGTGCATTCCGAATCTGGTTTATATGGGAATCTATGTGGTGATGGCGTACAGTTATTTATGGCGATAGGAGCGGACGCATGTGGGGCATTTTTTTGGAAAGTGTTGTCATCTTTAAGAATTATATGGGATTTCACCAGTACAAGTTTCTGGCGGGGCTGTATCTGCTCGCCCTTCTTTATCTGTGGTTTGCGGAGAAAGATAAGCACAGGCGGGCAATCTTAGTTTACGCCCCCACTTTGCTTCTGGCGGCGTTTTTCTGCCCGCTGTTTCGTAAGGTATTTGTGCGGATCATGGAGGACTCGGAGACTTATTACCGGTTGTTGTGGCTTTTGCAGATGAGCCTTGTGACGGCCTATGGTTTTATGAAACTGATGGGCAGACATCGCAGGATCGGTCTGGCCATCCTGTGCGCGGCCATCGTGGCGGGCGGGGATTATGTCTATGACAGCATCAATATCTCTAAGGCGCAGAACGCTTATCATCTCCCTCAGGAAGTGGTCGAGATCGCGGATCTGATAGAACCTGAGGAGGGGCGTATTACGGTGCTGATGCCGGGCGAACTGCTGCAGTATGTGCGGCAGTACAGCACGGATATTGAACTGCCCTACGGCAGGGAAATGATGATTGCAAGATGGGATTATTATGACGCCATGTATGAGGCGATGGAGAAGGCGGAAGTGATAGACACCCCCTATTTTGTGGAACTTGCCAGAGGGTATCCCTGCACTTATGTGATTCTTCATCAGGATCGCCAGGTCAAGGAGCCGCTGACCGATTACGGATACGAGGTATTCGCACAGGTGGGGATTTATGTGATATACAAGGATATGACGTTGTAGATGATAGGGACATACCTTTTTAAAAGGGTAGTATGTGCGGAATATGCGCAGAAGTGAGGAATAGTATGCTGTTCAATTCATATATATTTGTTTTCATATTTTTTCCTTTATGTCTGCTTGGCTATTACGGTCTGCTGCAAGGGAAAAGACCGCAGGCGGCCAAGATATTTCTGACATTAATGTCATTTTGGTTTTACGGATATTTTAATCTGTCCTATCTGCTGATCATGGTGGGCAGTATTGCTTTTAACTATATCTTTCACCTGCTGCTGTCTAAGAATCAGGACAAAAAACTGATGATCCTGGCGGTGGCCGGAGATCTGGGCATCTTATTCTATTTTAAATATTTTGACTTTTTCCTGGATACGGTCAATACGGTGTTTCAGTCTTCTTTTGCCCTGCGGGGGATTTTGCTTCCCCTGGGGATCAGTTTCTTTACTTTCCAGCAGATTTCCTTTGTGGTGGATACCTATCGGGGAGAAGTGCAGAACTGTAATCTGATAGATTATGCGCTGTTTGTGTCCTTTTTTCCGCAGTTGATTGCTGGGCCGATCGTCAACCATAGCGAGATGCTGCCGCAGTTTCGTAAAGCGGGGCAGGAGCGTGTCAGGTGGGAACGGGCAGCGGAAGGGTTCGGCCTTTTTATTCTGGGAATGGCCAAAAAGGTGCTGATTGCGGATACTTTTGGCGCCGGGGTGGATTACGGTTATGATAATATTGCGCTTTTGGGGCGTATGGATGCGGTGTTGGTGATCGTCTTTTATGCCCTGCAGCTGTATTTTGATTTCAGCGGTTACTGCGACATGGCCAGGGGAATCGGGAAGATGCTGGGCATAGAAATTCCGGTGAATTTTGATTCTCCTTACAAGGCGACTAACATTGTGGATTTCTGGAAACGCTGGCATATCACGCTGAACCGTTTTTTTACCAAGTATGTCTATATTCCGTTAGGCGGCAACCGGAAGGGGACGGCCAGGATGTATCTGAACCTGATGATCGTCTTTCTGTTGAGCGGCCTATGGCATGGCGCGGGATGGAATTATCTTGTATGGGGCGCCATGCACGGCGTGCTGTATGTGGTAACCAGGTTTTGGCAGAGAATGATTAGCGGCAGGGGTATGATAAAAGATAGGAGAAGTAGAATAATGACATTTGTGTCACAAATACTCCTCTTTGCCTACGTGAGCATTGCCTGGGTGTATTTTCGTGCCCAAGACATCGCTCAGGCTAACAGCCTGCTTATGGCAGCATTTCAGGGGAAAATGCAGAAATTATCCCTGGATCTTGCGGAGTGCTTTCAGCTGGACGAGTTCTGGTATGTCATCAAAATCCTGCATCTGGACAACAAGGCTTACAGCAGATATATCCTGATGGGAGTGATCCTGACGGCAGGACTTTATCTGGCTATGGCAGGGCCCAACGCGGCGCAGCGGATGGAGCAGGCTAAGTACCGGGCGGGTTCGGCGCTTGTGTTGGCAGTGTTGATGGTGTGGAGCATCCTTACGTTTTCCGGGGTGAGCACTTTCTTGTATTTTAATTTTTAGGGGAACTGGACTATGAACAAATATAAAAAATGGCTTATGGCTATCGTACTGGTGGTTGTCACGGCACTCCTGTTGGAGGCGGCGGTGGTGGTCTACGTAGATCCTTTTTTCCAGTATCATGCGCCGCTTAAGGATTTTCCCTATCTGGTGGACAATCAGATCAATCAGAATCCTGGGATGGCAGTTCATATGGAGTATGACAGTGTGATCTTAGGTTCTTCCATGACGGTAAATTTTAATACGGACTGGTTTGAGGAACTGCTGGACCTTAATACCATCAAGTTAAATTATAGCGGTGCTTATCCCAAAGACCAGGCCAATATCATGGAACGGATTTTTCACAGCGACAACCGGGTAGAGACGGTGTTTCTCGGTATTGATGTGATGACTTGTACCGGTGGTGTGGACGAGACCAAGTATCCTATTCCGGAGTATCTGTATGACGATATGGTCTGGAACGATGCGGCTTATCTTTGGAATAAGGACGTATTCTTGAATTATATTCTGCGTCCCCTGGCGGATCCCGATAAGACGGATCTATCCACCGTGTACCAGAGCTGGTGGACGGATGAGTACTACAATATCCAGTGGGTGATGCACAATTATGAGAACCCGGATCAGGTACAGGAGGAGACGGCGGCGGACGCATATCTTGCCAGTGTGGAGGCGAATCTTTCCCAAAATATCTGCCCTTATATCGAGCAGAATCCGGACACTGTGTTCTATGTGTTTTTCCCGCCTTACAGCATTCTGTATTGGAATGATGTGGTCAAAGAGAATCATCTGCAGGCGACCATGGCGGAGTATCAGTATATTGCAGACAGGATGCTGGCCTATGATAATGTGCGGGTGTTCTATTTCCCTGACAGGGAAGAGATTGTGACGGATTTAAATAATTATGCCGATTATACACATTATCACCGGGACATCAATTATTATATGACGCAGTGTTTTGCGGACGGCGCTTGCGAGATTACAGACTCTGCAAAGATGGCAGAGGCGCTTGCGCGGACCGGGGAGATGATTGAGAGGTTTGATTTTGAGGCGTTGTTTTCGGTGGAATGGTAAAGGGGTGTAAAGTATAGGGGCGGTGAACAGGGGAATGATATAATTTTATTTGCATATACTATTGTATCTTCCAAAAATCGCTTTTTTATTTGATAACTATTGACAATTTTAAATTGGCAATGTTACGATAATAAAGAAGATAGGGGTGCGAGGGTAGCACCTTCTTAAAAAGAAGTCCCCACCAAAGATTAGGTGTGAGGGTAACACCTTTATAAAGAAGTCCCAATGGAAGATATGCCCTTGCGCTTTAGCGCAGGGGCTTTCTATTCGTTGGGGGGATTATGAATAAGAATAATAAAGAATATAAATTGAATTATTTATCTCCTTTATTTTATCAAAAATATAGTCGAGATAAGTATCCAGAAATTGAAAATAAAGAAAATCGTCCATATATGGTATTGTTGGTGAAAGTTGATTGTAATACTTTTGCAATACCATTTCGGACGAATATAAAACATAACAACTGCTATAAATTTCAAAATTCCACACGCAAGACCGATGGTATAACGGGATTGGATTACTCAAAGGCAGTTATTGTGAATGATAGCAGCTACATAGGAGAAGCAGCCAGAGTAAATGATGCAGAATATACAGAACTGGATGCAAATTATTATAACATAATAAAACGTTTTACAACTTATGTTCGGGGATATGTCAAATATGCCAGCAAAACACTAAATGAATATCAGAAGCTAAATTACAGATATACAACATTACAGTATTTTCACAAAGAACTTGGAATAGAATAATTTTTTAAATTTCACCGGCAACGGATAATATACGCATCTGCTGCCGGTGAAATAACTTCTATTCTTCCTTAGCCGGGAAAATACACTCCGCAAATCTTCTGGCCAGAAGTTCCCTTCCAGCATCGTTAAAGTGGATGTAATCCGTCATATAATCCAGATAATTATCCTCATTCACCGATCCGTAGAAATTATCAATAAAGGAGATTCCGCAGTCTGTGGCGGCATCCCGTTCTTTCTGCAGATAGTGGCTGATCGTGCCGTTGCCCAGATCTACCCGGTCGCCGTTTTCGAAGTTGCCCTCCTCGTTGATCGTATGGCAGAAGGTATGGGACATCAGTACGATACGAATGTGCGGATAGGCTTCCTGAATTGCCGTGACGCCTGTGCGCAGGGCGCCGGTGTAAGTGACCGGGTTGAAAGGCTCATTCGGATCATCACAGGGCCGTTTGTTGATATAGTCGCTGGCGTCATACATGATACAGATGATATCCACGGTGTCCATATCCAGATTTGTAAGCATTTCAGTGGTGACCGGGAAATTCTCATCATTGCTGTAGGTGGCAGCAGTCTTCATCAACTGGAAATCATTGTGAGCCAGACTGGTAGCCACATAGAGGAAGGAAAAGGCATCCATGATATCTCCTTCCTTAAAGGTTGCAGATGCCGGCGCCATGGTAGTGCCTGTGAAAGAACCGTTATAAACTGTGGCGCCTGTCTTTTTGGCAATTTGCTCCGCCAGTCCGTTTTCTCCCTGGTCCAGGGAAAAAGGATCATTGCCCAGACAGAGAATTGTGGTCACGCCATCGTCTTCTCGGCCTTCCAGTTTGTCGGGCGGCAGGGGCATGATA
Source organism: uncultured Lachnospiraceae bacterium (assembly GCA_946554445.1). Taxonomy (GTDB): domain Bacteria; phylum Bacillota; class Clostridia; order Lachnospirales; family Lachnospiraceae; genus UBA3282. The sequence goes on from CAMNSD010000006.1 coordinate 12,820, forward strand.
AAATCGAGGACCTCCACATCAAATTCCGTGGTCTGTTGATTGGGATCATATTCAATCTCTTCCCCTTTGTTCCACTGGTAAAGCCGAAAAGCCGAAAAACCAATGGCCAGCACGATCGCGGCCAACAGAATGAGGTGTATATTCACGGAAAATCGTTTTTCTTTTACGGGAGTGTCCTGCCCCTCCTCTATATCTGTTTGGAGTGTCTGTTTTGTCTCTTTGTCTTGTTTCATAGTCTGTTTTCTTACCTTTCCTGTGTTTCTTCAAGTATATCTCATTTTACTATGAATCTTTTAAAAAATCCATGCCTTCCGTTCATTTATTCATTAGATTTTTCTTAATTTTTTCAGAAAAAAAGAGTGTATACCGAAATCTTTGGATTCTCAGATACACTCTTTTTCTGCTTGGTGTCGGAAGCTTGTCAGCTCATTGACAGGGCGTTTTCCATCGAGGATTGGTCTATCTTGGGATAAGTGATGATCGTTGTTGGTGTCACTTGCTTTTGCAGTTCTTTATACCATTTACTGTATTTATACATACGGTATGTAGTACTCAGTTTCTTTAACTGCTCGTCGTCGGCACAGCTGTTGCTGAACAGAGTTCGTGAACCTTCGTCCATGGACACATAATCCATGTAGGTCAGTTTTAACTCTGTGATTGTCTCACGACATTTCGGGCAGACCTGCTTGTGACCATTTAACATATAGACCCGATGGCAACGCTTACAATAGTGCATGTACATCATGAAAAATTCCCCTTTTCTCATTAAAATGTTGAAATTGTAATGTTGCACTTATATTGTGTCAGCTGCTGGGGACAAAGTCAAGCGGATTTTACCATAATATGGTATATTTGGCGGTGTTAAATATCGCGTGCTGAGCGAAAAAAGGGGACAGGTGATGACTCTTGTAAAAATGCATTATGTAAATCTTGCCAAATTAGGAAAGAAGAAAGATAGGTGTCAAAAAAACTTGATAAAATGAACCTTTTATGCTATAATCTTACAAGATTATTTTTAAAGAAAGGTTTACATAAGATGCAAAACAAAAAACAAGGTGGAAATAGACCTAAAAACGTGAAATCTAAAAGACCGGTCAAGTTTGAAGATTTGTTGGAAGACGATCGTTTTGATGATGAGGATGCGGACAGCGTGACAGATGACACGCTGCAGTTTTTGAGTCTGGATGACGATACGATTGCGTCCTATCAGAAGAGCCATGGCACAGCCAGGACGTCCAGTGCAGGCCGCAGTACGGCAAGAACATCTAGTACGAGTCACAGTACGGCAAAAACGTCCAGGACGAGTCATTCTACATCGAAAGCGTCCGGTACGAGCCATGGTACAGAGAGGACGTCGAGAACGCATGGCGACGCGGCCAGGGCGTCTGCAACGAGCCGCAATACAAAAACGTCAAAGAGTGCTCGGTACGCAAGGGATTACGACGACTATGAAGAGGAAGCGTACTATGAGGATGAGCGGTACTACGAGGACGAACGCTACGAGGACGAAGAGGACTACAGGGACGAGACGTACTACGAAGATGAGAGGTACGAAGAGGACTACGAGGACGAGGCCTACTACGAGGATGAGGAGAGCGTGGACTACGAGGACGAGGCCTACTACGAGGATGAGCGGTACGAAGACGAAGATTACGAGGATGAGGACTACGAAGACGAAGCGTATTATGAAGACGACGACTATGACGACGAAGATTACGAAGACGACGACTACGAGGATGAGGACGATTACGACGACGAAGATGATGATGGCATCATAGCGCGTTTCAAGGATTTCCTGTCGGAGATGAGTTCGCTGGATATGGTTGTGGCGATGCTCGGCATTCTGGTGATGGCGGGTGCCATTATTACGGGAACTCTCTACTTTAATGCGAAATCCATGGAGAAACAGGTGGCGACCTTCGCGGAGGTGGGCGGCCAGATGGAGGGCGTTTCCGTGATTGGGGAAAGCGGCCTGTTAGCCGTGTCTGAATCTGCCAAACTCGGTCATATGATCGACAATGATTTTGACGAGTCGGATTTGAACTGGGGAGAAGGCAGAGAGGATGATGAGGAAGAGGATGAGAGCAAGGAAGTCGAGGTGGAACTTCGCCTGACGTCCATCCAATCTGACCTGAAAATAAAGTTTGCCAATAAGTCTACCGGCAGACTGATCGGCGGCGTGCCCTTCGTGGTAGAGGTATCGGGCGGCGGCAAGACCTATGATCTGAAAGATGACGATAAAGACGGCATTATCTATCAGACGGGAATCAGCGCCGGCAGCTACAGTGTCAAAATGAAACCGTTAGAAGGAGAGGCTTATCAGAAATATAAGCTGCAGTCGTCGGCAAGTACCGTTGAAGTCACAGACAAGATCGCTTATAAAAAGGTAGACGTGACGGACGAGGTCAAGAAAGAATCCGAGATTAATGTGGCCAAGGAGGAAGCGGCCCAGCAGAATACGGTGGTGGAGTCTACTTTAAAAGATACCGTAGAGTGGGTAGAATCAACCAAAACGGCGGTAGGCGGCGAAAAAGACAGTTATGAGGAAGTTCCCAAGGATAAAATCGTAGATCCCTGGACGGTGGCCAGCGGTTATCGGAAACTGGTGCAGGGAGATCCTGTTGATGGGGATGAAAGTACGAATCCAGATGAAGGTGGAGACGAGAAGCCGGATCCGGATGAAGGTTCCAACGATGACAAACCGCAGAAAGAAGAAATAGAGGTTAGCCTGAACAAAAGAAGCCTGGAACTAAAGGTAGGAGACAGTGCAGACCTAAGTGTGTCGGGCGGCGACAGCAGCAAATATTCCGTGGATTGGTCCAGTGGCGATAGTTCCGTGGCGACTGTGTCGGGCGGCACAGTGACAGCGAAAGGATCCGGCAGCACAGAGATCACAGCCAAGGTGAGCGCAAACGGTGACAATGTCACCGTCACGCCATCCGAATTGACATGCTCTGTAACGGTCAAAGAGGAAGAACCATCCAAGAAAAAAGGGACAGTCAGCCTGAGCGAGACCTCCTGTACGATGGAAATTGGGGCCACCAAGTCGTTAAGCGTGTCGGGAACGAACGGTATTAATTATACGGTAGACTGGTCCAGCAGCGATACTTCTGTGGTGAGCGTTTCCAGCGGCGGTACATTGACGGCAAACAAGGCCGGTAGCGCAAAGATTACAGCCAAGGTGAATGCTGACAGCGATTCTGAAATAGAAGGTTCCCGGGAATTGACCTGCTCTGTGGAAGTCAAGGAGAAGGCTAAGAAAAAAGGGACTGTTAGCCTGAACGAGTCCAAGATAGAACTGACCGTGGATGACACCAAGGCACTGAGCGTGTCGGGGACGAACGGTATCGGCTATACGGTGAAATGGTCCAGCAGCAATACTTCTGTGGCGACCGTATCGGACGGCGGTACAGTGACGGCGAAGAAAGCCGGCGACGCAACCATTACGGCGGAGGTGAAAGCTGACAGTGGTTCGGAGATCGAAGGATCCAATAAGCTGACCTGTTCCGTGAAGGTAAAAGAGAAAAACGGCAATGTAGAATTGAAACTGAATCCTTCGGAATTACTGCTTGGCATCAATGATAAGAAGAATTTGCAGATTACGGATACAAGCGGTAAGGTTTATGAAAAATATGAGGGAGAATGGTCCAGCAGCGATTCATCCGTGGTGCAGGTGCACAGGGATGGCCAAGTCAAAGGATTGAAAGAGGGGACCGCAACTGTCAGCGTGAAGTTGAAATCTGTCAGCGGGATTACCTTTAAGAATGCCACTCTGTCTTGTAAGGTGGCAGTCAGCGACAAGAATTACACGAAGGTGTCCATCAGCGGCAAGAAAGAAGTGGGCATTGGACAGAAATTGACATTGACGGCCAAATCGACTCCGGAAGGCGCCGAGATCGTCTGGAGCAGTGACGATGAGAAGAAGGCGAAAGTAGACAGTAAAGGCGTCGTTACGGGTGTGGCGGAAGGTAAGGTCAAGATCAGGGCAACCTGTAAGGTAAATAAAGATGTATATGAAGCGATAGAGATTACGGTCAAAAAGTCTGTGATCGATCCGGATACGAAGTTAAAGGATAAGGATGGCAACCAGCTCTACTATAAGAAATCCTCCGGGGAATACAAAGAGGCAACCTATCAGGATTATAAAGAGCGCAGTACCTTCTATAAAAAGGTAAAAGTGGCGTCCGAGTATAAATATACCGGCTGGCAGACCATTGACGGTTCCGTGTACTTCTTTGGCAAGGACAACCAGTATGTGACGGGCGATCAGGTCATTCTGGGCGCTAAGTACAGTTTTGGCAGCGATGGCAGGCTCTCCAAGGGTTCCGGTTCCATGGGTATCGACGTATCTAAGCACAATGGGAACATCGACTGGAATGCAGTGAAGAATTCCGGCGTATCCTATGTCATTATCCGCTGCGGTTACCGTGGTTACTCTACGGGCGTACTGGTAGAAGATCCGATGTTTCGGAGTAATATCAAAGGCGCGAAGGCGGCGGGACTTAAGGTGGGGGCGTATTTCTTCAGCCAGGCAGTCAACGAGGTGGAGGCTGTCGAGGAGGCGTCTATGGCCATAGATCTGGTCAAAGGATACGGGCTTGACTATCCGCTCTTCCTGGATGTGGAAGGCAGCGGCGGCCGTGGCGACGCGATCGGCCGGGATACCAGGACGGCGGTTTGTAAGACTTTCTGTCAGACGGTGCAGAATTCCGGTATTTCATCGGGAATTTATGCAAATAAGACCTGGTTTAACGAAAAGATTAACACTGGCAATTTGACCAGCTATAAGATTTGGCTTGCACAGTATGCCAGTGCGCCGACTTACACATCTACCCGTTATGATATGTGGCAGTACTCTTCCAAGGGCAAGGTCAGCGGAATCAGCGGGAACGTGGACATGAATATCAGTTATATGAATTAACAGTTCAGTCAATCAGTGATATTATTAGCCAGAATGTATATCTGGTGACTTATGAATGGCATGGCTGAACTGTCACACGAATTAACAGCCGGACGCAGGATGTCTATGGACATTCTGGCGATAGAATGGTAGTATGTAGCATGGGAATATAATTTTCGGAAAAACAAGCAATGTTTTGGCATGGAGGGAAAATGAGAACTTATCTTGTAACGGGCGGTGCCGGATTTATCGGTTCCAACTATATTCATTACATGTTTCACAAATACGGGGATGCCATCCGTATCATCAATGTGGATGCACTGACGTATGCGGGGAATCTTGAGAATTTAAAGGATTTGGAGACGCGCGAGAATTATACTTTTGTCAGGGCGGATATCTGTGACAAAGAGGCGATCACGAAGATTTTTACCGAAAACGACATCGACAGAGTGGTGCATTTTGCGGCGGAGAGTCATGTGGACCGCAGCATCAGGAACCCGGAAGTGTTTGTGCAGACTAACGTTATGGGTACGGCGGTGATGCTCAACTGTGCGAAGGCTGCCTGGGAGCTGCCCGACGGGACTTTTAAGGAGGACAAGAAGTTCCTCCATGTGTCCACCGATGAGGTGTATGGTTCCTTGGAGGAGGACGGCGGTTATTTCTATGAGACCACGCCCTATGCGCCCCGCAGTCCCTATTCGGCCAGCAAGGCAGGTTCCGACATGCTGGTAAAGGCTTATATGGACACTTATCATTTTCCGGCAAACATCACCAACTGTTCCAACAATTATGGACCTTATCAGTTCCCGGAGAAGTTGATTCCGTTAATCATCAACAATGCTCTGCAGGGTAAGAAGCTGCCCGTGTACGGGGACGGTAAGAATGTGCGGGACTGGCTCTATGTGGAGGATCATGCTAAGGCCATTGATATGGTACAGGAGAAAGGCAGGCTTTTTGAGACCTACAATGTGGGCGGACACAATGAGAAGCAAAATATTGAGATTGTAAAGATTATCATACAGACGCTCCGGGAGATGCTGCCGGAGGGCGATGAGAGACGCGCCCATATCACAGAAGATTTGATCACTTATGTGGAAGACCGTAAGGGACATGACAGAAGATATGCGATCGCGCCGGACAAGATTAGGCAAGAGATCGGGTGGGAGCCGGAGACCATGTTTAAAGAAGGTATCCGCCGCACGATAGAATGGTATTTTGCCCATGAGGACTGGATGAAAAATGTGACCAGCGGCGACTATCAAAAATACTATGAGGAAATGTATTCGTAAAAGAAAGGCTGGACAGCTTATATGAAAGGAATTATTCTGGCGGGCGGAGCCGGCACAAGGCTCTATCCGCTGACCAAGGCAATCTCCAAACAGATTATGCCGGTATACGACAAACCGATGATTTATTATCCGCTATCCACTTTGATGCTGGCGGGAATCCAGGATATTCTGATCATATCCACGCCCAGGGATCTTCCTGTGTTTGAGGAACTTTTGGGGACAGGACAGCAGCTGGGGCTTCGGATGTCCTATGCGGTACAGGAACAGCCAAGGGGGTTAGCAGATGCCTTTATTATCGGCGCCGATTTTATTGGCGATGATAATGTTGCGCTGGTTTTGGGAGATAATATCTTCTACGGCCAGAGTTTTTCTAAGGTGCTTCGCGAAGTGGCTGCCCGGGAAAGTGGAGCTACCATCTTTGGGTACTATGTGAGGGATCCCAGGGAGTACGGCGTGGTGGAATTTGATGAGAATGGCATGGCAATCTCCATCGAGGAGAAACCGGAACATCCGAAGAGCAATTATGCGGTGCCCGGCTTATATTTTTATGACAACGATGTGGTGGAAATTGCCCGCAATGTGAAGCCTTCCGCCAGGGGTGAGATAGAGATTACAAGTATCAATAATGAGTATCTGCGCAGGGGAACCCTGCGGGTGGAGACGCTGGGACGGGGTTTCGCCTGGCTGGATACGGGCAATCATGATTCTTTGTTGGATGCGGCGGATTTTGTGGCGGCGTTTCAGAAGAGGCAGGGGCTGTATATTTCCTGTATCGAGGAGATTGCTTACAAGAGAGGCTTTATTACAAGAGAACAACTGTTAGAACTGGCGGAGCCGCTGATGAAGACGGCCTATGGACAATACATGGTAGAGGTTGCAAATGGACTCTAAGAGAATGAGGCGTGCGCTCTTTGCCATGATAGGCATATTTCTTCTGCTTATCGCGGTGATCGCGCTCACGAATCTTGACGCGGTGATGAGCAAGCTGGGGCTTGCAGAGGAACCGGAACAGGAGATGGAAGCAACAGAAGAAGAGGCAGAGACGGACGGTGGACAGATAGGAAATGATCTGTCTGCTTTTCTGCGCGATGAGACCTTTTTTGATGAGGAACCGAGATTTAAGAGCATTGAGACTTATGTGGGCCGGAATGTGTTCCTAATGATGAGTTCCGTGGCTAAGGATCTGCGCGTCATGGTGGTGGACAGCGCGGGACGTCTGGTGACCGGTGCACCCTTTACCATCGAAATACAGGGTATGGGGGAATATACGGATGAGGATGAAGACGGCGTCATCTATATTGAGGGACTGCGGGCCGGAGAATACGGAGTATCCCTGCAGGAACTGACAGGATTCCATGTGCCTAACACAGTTACAACCATTCAGGTGCGGCAGGAGATTGAGTATCGGGTACTTGACAATATCGAGTATCTGATGCTGACGGAAGATGATATCGATCCTGCCAAGGAGGATAAGGCGGTAAACGGCGCCGAGGAGGACGCGGACGGCAGTGAGAATACCCAGATGCAGTTTGCGAACGGCAGTGCAAAGCTGGGCATTGACGTCTCCAAATGGAATAAGGAGATCGATTGGGAGGCGGTGAAGGAAGAAGGGGTGGAGTTTGCCATCATCCGCTGCGGTTACCGAGGGGCTTCCAGTGGTGCGCTGGTCATAGATCCCATGTATGAAGATAATATTCGCGGCGCTATCGAGGCGGGGATTCCGGTGGGTGTATACTTCTTTACCCAGGCTTTGGACGAGGTGGAGGCCGTGGAGGAAGCCAGTATGGTGATCCGCCTGATCGAGGAGTACGATGTGGATTATCCGGTGTTCTTAGACAGCGAGAGTGCAGGCGGCAGCGGGCGTGCCGATGGTTTGGATGCAAAGGAGCGGACGGCTGCTCACAAAGCTTTCTTAGAGACCATCAGTGCAGCCGGGTATGAGACAGGCATCTATGCTTCCCGCAATTGGCTGAATGACAGAATAAATGTGACAGATCTGTCAGAATATAAGACTTGGCTTGCGGAGTATGCGGAGGTGCCAGCTTACGATGGATATTATGATATGTGGCAGTATACCTCTAAGGGTACGGTGAACGGTATTGATACTAATGTGGACTTGAACTTGTGTTATATGAATATAGACACTTCCATTAACCATGCCAAGAGTGCGGCTGGGTATTCCGGCGTGGTGAATGGTGACAGCGGCAACGTGCCGACAACAGACTAAGGAAATAAAACAGGGAAAGGAAGCGGGACAAATGGGTAAAATAACGGTGGAGACATGTGAGATAGAAGGGCTCAAGATTATCACGCCGACGGTGTTTGGCGATGCCAGGGGCTATTTCATGGAGACCTATAATTATAATGATTATAAGGCGGCGGGAATCGATCAGATTTTTGTGCAGGACAACCAGTCCTCCTCGGTCAAAGGCGTGCTCCGCGGGCTGCATTTCCAGATTCATTTTCCTCAGGATAAACTGGTGCGGGTATTAAGCGGCGAGGTCTTTGACGTGGCCGTGGATTTAAGGCCGGGTTCTGCAACTTATGGCAAGTGGCAGGGTGTGGTGCTTTCTGCGGAGAATAAGAAGCAGTTTTTTATACCCAAAGATTTTGCCCATGGATTTTTTGTACTTTCGGATTATGCGGAGTTTGCGTATAAATGTACGGATTTCTATCATCCGGGCGACGAGGGCGGCATTATCTGGAATGATCCCGATATAGGCATTGAATGGCCAATCCCGGAAGGAATGGAACTGAATATGTCCGATAAGGATACGAAATGGGAAGGCATCAAAGCCTTTACCGAAAAATACCGCTAAGGCAAAACAGGCGCTTTGATGGAAGTTTGGCGCGCAAAGGTCGATGATATGTTTATAAAAAATATGGATAAGATTAAAAACCAAACAGAGCAGAAGCGTTTTTCTAAAAAGTTCGCAGCAATAGCTATATTCTGGGGGCTTGGTCTGATTCTTGCATTGGTGTTAGTCAGGCATCATAATCCCCTGGCGGACCAAGTGACGGAGCAGATGAAGAAGTTCAGTGGTTGTGTGCTGATCACCTTTACCTGCATTATTTTTGCCATTTATTATGACAGGATCGTGACTATACCGGTGGAATTATTCCAGAGTAGAAGGTTGATCTGGAAATTGGCAAAAAATGATTTTAAGAAGCGTTACGCAGGATCCTACCTGGGCATTGTGTGGGCTATGGCGCAGCCTGTGGTGACAGTGCTCATGTATTGGATCGTGTTTGATAAAGTGTTCAATGCCCGCGTACAGTTTGTGGCTGGCGAGGGAGGAGAGATACCGCCGTATGTACTGTATTTGACGGCTGGACTGGTGCCCTGGTTCTATTTTTCAGAAGCCATATCGCAGGGGACGATGGCATTGGTGGAATACACCTATCTGGTGAAAAAGGTGGTATTCAATATCAGTATCCTGCCTATCATCAAGGTGATCGCGGCTACCTTTATCCACGTGTTTTTTGTGGGGGTTCTGCTGATCGTTGGCATATGCTATGGATATACGCCGACCATCTATACGTTACAACTAGTCTATTACAGTTTCTGTTTGTTTTTGTTTGTGCTGGCTTTGAGCTATCTGACCAGTGCGCTGGTGGTTTTTATCAGGGATTTACAGCAGATCATCAATATTGCGCTGCAGATCGGTATGTGGGCGACACCGATCATGTGGAATATTGATATGCTCCCGGATTATGTGAAAACCCTGTTTAAACTGAATCCGTTAGTATATATTGTAAATGGTTTCAGAAGCGCTATTTTTGATGAAGAATGGTTTTGGGAACATTTCTATTCCTCCACCTATTTCTGGATTTTTACGATCAGTATGTTCTGCATCGGCACACTGGTCTTTAGAAGGATGCGGACACATTTTGCGGATGTGCTGTAGGCGTCCATGTGAAATGTCTGGGAATGGAAAATGGAACGGGAAAGGATAAGATTGAAAAGAAGAAAAGCATGAAAGATGTTGCGATTGAAGTAAAAGATGTGGGAAAAGTGTATAAACTCTACGATAAGCCTTCTGATCGGATCAAGGATGCGCTGGGGTTTGGAAGAAAGAAGCACTATACGGAACACCACGCCCTAAAGGGAGTCGATATGACGATCCAGCAGGGGGAGTGTGTGGGAATCATCGGTACCAATGGCTCCGGTAAATCCACAATCCTTAAAATAATAACAGGTGTTCTCACTCCCACTTCCGGCGAGGTGATTGTCAATGGGCGTATTTCTGCGCTCCTAGAGCTTGGCGCCGGATTCAATATGGAATATAACGGCATTGAAAATATTTATTTAAATGGGACGATGATCGGTTTCAGTAAGAAGGAGATTGACGAGAAACTGGAGGAAATCCTTTCTTTTGCGGATATCGGGGATTATGTATATCAGCCGGCAAAGACCTATTCCAGCGGCATGTTTGTGCGTTTGGCTTTCGCCGTGGCCATCAATATCGATCCGGAGATCTTGATCGTAGATGAGGCGCTGTCGGTTGGAGATGTCTTTTTTCAGGCAAAATGTTATCATAAGTTTGAAGAATTTAAAAAGATGGGCAAGACCATCGTTTTTGTCAGCCACGATTTGAGCAGTATCAGCAAATACTGTGATCGAGTGGTACTTTTAAATCAGGGTGTGAAACTGGGAGAGGGTTCCCCTAAAAAGATGATCGACACTTATAAGCAGGTGCTTGTAGGTCAGTATGTGGCTCCGGAGTCGGAGGAAGGGGAACGGCTTCTGGATGATGAGAAGCTGCGGGAGATGGCGGCGAAGGGCGTGGATGGCAGCAAGCTGAAGAAAGAGAGCGCCAAAGCGCCGGGTGTGGCAGAGAACCCCGATCTTTTGGAATACGGCTCCAAGAAGGCGCTGATTACGGAGTACTATGTGACGGATGATAAAGGGGAAAAAACCTCTGCAGTCATAAAGGGCAGCCGTTTCACGATTCATATGAGAGTAGAGATGTCGCAGCGGATCGCGGCGCCGATCTTTGCATTTACCATCAAAAATGTGCGTGGCACGGAGATTACAGGTACTAATACGATGGTAGAAAAGGCTTTTCTGGAATCAGTGGAAGCCGGTGAAGTGAAGGAAATCAGTTTTACGCAGGAGATGAACCTGCAGGGGGGAGATTATCTGCTGTCCCTGGGGGTGACGGGCTATGAAGGAGATGATTTCACAGTTTATCACAGGCTCTATGATGTGCTGAATGTGACAGTCATTTCAGATAAGGACACGGTAGGATATTATGATATGAATTCCGTGGTAGAGGTTCAGTAGCAGGCGGCGCTATCCGGTCCCATAGTAAAGGTGGCCGGATAAACGTGTATCAAGAGGATTATTTGACGGATGAGTGGATTGAAGAATGGTTATGACTGGGCTGCTTACTATGCGGCAGCTTATGAAAAGGAAAGAAAACATAATACCCTGTTAGCGGGACAGGTGGCGGATTTAGAACGAAAACAGGAAGACTATCAGGATAATCTGGAGCGGATATACGCCAGTCCTTTCTGGAAGATGGTTGCGCCAATCCACGGATTGTTCTATAAGGATGCAGCTGTTATTGAATCGGTGGATTCTGTTGCAGACGCACCGAAGGAAGAACAAGAAATCGATAATAACGAGTGTTCTGAAAACGAAAAAACAAACGCGCAGGAGTTCTTTGTATTGGATGGGTGGAATGAGATCGAGGTTCCGGACTCCGATGTTGTCCTACTGACATATGGCTGTGGAGCGCTTGAACAGGGGATTTTTGAAAAAATTAAATCCTATTTTAACGAAAACAAACTGTGTGTGGCGGCTTATGTTGATGAGGATTTCTATGAGGAGGATCCGGCGCACGGGGAATCTCCCTGGCACAAATCCGATTATGCTCCGGATACCCTGTTATCTTATAATTGTTGGGGACATTTGGCGGCGGTCAGGCGGGATCTTCTCTCGGAGATAGCTTACGGTGGACTTGCCCAGTGCAGTGATGAAGAGCAGCTGGCGGCGGGATTTTATGATCTGTGTCTGCGGTTGGAAGAGGCGGCGCTGAGACGAAACGATATGGACTATGGGAAGATGCGCGAGGCGGTACGGCGTGTGGACGCGGTGCTTTATCATAGAAAGGTTTCGGCGGCCTGGAAGAAAGAGCGGAACGAGGAGATGTCCGACAGCGGGTATGGACAGACTTTTACAGGAGCAGGAAAAGCCTTTGTCAGTGTGCGGGAAGATGCTCTTCGCAGAAGAGGGATTCGGGCGGACTTACAGTATGGGGCGGATCCGAATCTGTATCATCTGGTGTATGATACATCGGTGTCCGGCAGGGAACGCTGTGCCCGTGCAGGAAGTGCCGGCGGTGCGATTGCTCCCCATCGTGTGGTGTCTGTAGTCATCATCACAGAGGGTTCTCCGGCTTCCTTGGAGAGATGTCTGCGCTCCTTTAAGAGCAGGACGGCTTATCGGTATTATGAGTGGATTGTGGTGGATGCCGGGAGCCATGACGAGAATAGAAGCAGGATGGAACAGTTGCAGAAAGAATATGGATTTACCTGGCTGGATGGGACGAAGACTGAGGATAGGCATGCGTTGTACCGCCTGGGCGTAGAACGTGCCGGCGGGGATCTTTTACTCTTTCTGGGCGATGACATGGAGATTATAGAGAAAAGCTGGCTTGGCCATATGGCGGGGCAGGCGCTGCAGTCCCACGTGGGTGCTGTGGGAGCGGATCTGTGGACGGCGGATACAGAAAAGAACCTGCGGGCGGACGTGATTCATGATGTGCCGGTGGTGCCTTTGGCATGTTTGATGGTATCCCGCGAGAAATATGAGAAGGCGGGCGGTTTTGACAAAGACGGGACAGGCGGTCCTGACAGCAGCGCATTTTGCCGCAGACTGGAAGAGGACGGTTATTATAATGTAATACGGGGCGATGTGGCGCTGCGCCGCCATGCATCTTCTGAGAGCGAAGCGGGACTGGAAGCCTTTTATACGGGTTCCCTGCAGCGGGAGCAGGATAGGATGACGCAGGAGGAAGCTTTGCGTTTCTATCGGGAAGCTTATGGACGGGAACGAAAAAAAGGACAGGTGCTTACGGGAAAACTGGAGGAGGCGGAGCATAGCAGTGGTCTGTTGGGGATAAGGCTTAAACAGATCAAAGGCAGTATTTTCTGGCGGATGTCCAAACCGCTGCGTTCGCTGGTACATTGGCTGCAGCGGACAAAGGAGCGGATTGGTTACTGTGGCAGTGTCAAAGGGTTTTTGCGCAAATTGAATGCCAAGATGATCGAGAAGAAGGCGCGTGCCCAGCACGGGACAGCCAGTTTCCCGGATGCAGAGGAGGCAGCGAGACAACGTGCCACCAGATTTGATAAAGCGATCAAATTCAGTATTTTAATGCCTTTATACAATACGCCGGAGAACTATTTGCGGCAGGCCATTGAATCCGTGACGGCGCAGACGTATGAGAATTGGGAACTGTGCCTGGCGGACGGATCCGATGAAGAGCACGGCAATGTGGAGAAAATCTGCAGGGAGTACATGGAATTGGATAAGAAATATCTGCGTTCCAGCAGCAGCCTCTATTGCCGGATCGTTTATAGGAAGCTGCAGAAGAATGAGGGAATTTCGGGCAACACCAACGAATGTCTCTCTCTGGCGTCCGGTGATTATATCGCCCTCTTTGACCATGACGATGTGCTGCATCCCAGCGTTCTGTATGAATATATGAAGGCAATCTGCGATAAGGGCGCGGATTATATCTACTGTGATGAGACCACTTTTAAGGGAAATAAGACCATTGACCATATGCTCACCCTGCATTTTAAGCCGGATTATGCGCCGGATAATCTGCGGGCGAACAATTATATCTGTCATTTCAGCGCTTTTTCCAGAAAGCTGTTGGATGGAACGCAGTTGTTCCGTTCCGAGTTTGACGGCAGCCAGGACCATGACATGATCCTGCGTCTGACATCCCGCGCCAAATGCGTGGTACATGTGCCGAAACTCCTCTATTACTGGCGTTCCCATGAGGGCAGCGTGGCTTCCGATATCAATGCCAAGAGCTATGCCATCGAGGCGGCCAAAGGGGCGGTAGCCTCTCATCTGAAAGCACAGGGTTTCCAGAACTTTGAGATTACGTCCACGAAGGCGTTTGAGACCATATTCCGGATCAAATATGAGATTCAGGGCAATCCTAAAGTGTCCATTATAATTCCAAACAAAGATCATCTGGAGGATTTGCAGCGCTGCATTTCTTCCATTTTGGAAAAGAGCACCTACGATAATTATGAGATTTTGGTGGTGGAGAATAACAGCACCACCAAAGAAATCTTCGCTTACTATAAGAAGATTCAGGAGAATCCATTGATCAGGGTGCTCAATTATAAGGGAGAGTTCAATTATTCCAGGATCAACAATCTGGCGGTGTCCAAAGCGTCGGGAGAATATGTTCTGCTCTTGAATAACGATACCCAGGTTATTACCCTGGATTGGATAGAAGAACTGTTAATGTACGCCCAAAGAAAAGATGTGGGCGCCGTGGGTGCGAAACTTTATTATGAGGACAGGACCATTCAGCATGCCGGCGTGGTATTGGGATTAGGCGCGCACAGAACGGCTGGACACAGCCACTATGGCATCAATCATCAGAACTTAGGTTACATGGGCAGGCTTTGCTATGCCCAGAATGTGATGGCCGTGACGGGCGCCTGCCTGATGATGCGCAAATCCTTGTTCTTAAAGCTGGGCGGGTTGGATGAAAATTTCGCAGTATCCTTAAACGATGTGGATTTGTGTGTTAGAGCCTGGAAGGCGGGATATGTGAATGTGTTTACGCCCTTTGCGGAATTATATCATTACGAGTCAGTTTCCAGAGGGCTGGATGACGCCGGGGAGAAGGCGGAGCGGTACAACCGGGAGTCGGAGGCTTTCCGGGAGAAATGGAAAGAGGTTCTCGCCCAGGGAGATCCTTACTATAATCCGAATTTCTCCCTTGACCGGAGCGATTTTGTGTTGCAATATAACGGGGATTGAGTCTGGAAATAACAGATAAGAAGATGGCGGACATGACGATGAGTGAGAATGAGAAGATAATGGAAGTGGGAAAGATCAAACTGGATTTGACGTGTTATCCGGGTGAGGATTATTATTGCGACGGTGCGGTGGAGGATGAACTTCTGGACATCGTGAAGAATTATGCCGCAGTGGAATATCCGCGGATTATCGAGGAACGCAAAAGCTGGCCGGTGCTCTATCATCTTTCGCCCCTGCGGGAGAATATTGTGGAGTGGATTCCCATGGAAGGCGCTAAAGTATTGGAAGTGGGGAGCGGCTGCGGCGCCATCACGGGCGCGCTGGCCCGCAAGGCAAAGCAGGTGGCGGCTGTGGATTTGTCCAAAAAGAGAAGTCTCATCAACGCCTATCGTCACAGCGACTGCGATAATGTGACCATCCATGTGGGGAACTTTAAGGATGTAGAGCCGCAGCTGCCCGTGGATTTTGACTTTATCCTATTGATCGGCGTGTTTGAGTATGGACAGAGCTATATGGATACAGACAGGCCGTTCGAGGAGTTTTTAAAGATTATCATGAAACATCTTGCGCCGAATGGGCGTGTGGTGATTGCCATTGAGAATAAATATGGACTGAAATATTTTGCGGGCTGTAAGGAGGATCATCTTGGCACCTGGTTTTCCGGTATTGAGAATTATGCGGACGGCGGCGGGGTGCGCACTTTTTCCAGGCAGGGGTTAGAAAAGATATTTGCGGCCTGCGGGATAGAGGATTACAGTTTCTATTATCCCTATCCGGATTATAAATTCATGACTACTCTGTATTCGGACAGACGCCTTCCGGGGAAAGGGGAACTTTCCAACAATTTTCGGAATTATGACAGAGAGCGGATGGATTTGTTTAATGAGAAATATGCCTTTGACGGCATTGCGGAAGATAATCTTTTTCCGATATTCTCCAATTCTTATGAAGTCGTCATCGGCAGGGGATTTCCTATCCAATATACCAGGTATTCCAACGACCGTGCGCCGCAGTATCAGATCAAGACGGAAATAAGTGCGGGGGCGCAGGGAGAGACGATTGTTAAAAAACTACCGTTATGTAATGAGGCGGTAGAACATATCAAGGGCATAGAGGCGGCCTATCGGAAGTTAGCCGAGCGTTACGAGGGCGGCAAGATACAGGTTAATAAATGCAGTCTGCATGAGGAAGAGGACCGTGTGTGGGATTCTTTTGAGTATGTGCAGGGGCGGCCGCTTACAGAATTGTTGGACGAGAGGCTGGAACGGGATGATATTGAAGGGTTTCATGCGCTTTTTCGGGAATATGTGGAGCGGATTGGGTATCATGCGGAGTGCCCGGCGGCGGACTTTGATATGATTTTTTCGAATATTATGGTGCAGGACGATACCTGGACCGTCATTGATTATGAGTGGACCTATGATAAAGCCATAGATCCCAAAGAACTGGCTTTTCGCGCAATCTACTGTTATTTATTGGAGGATGAAAAACGGAATAAATTAAATGTAGATTTAATATTGAACTCGTTGGGGATGAGTGAAGCGGATATGGATGACTGCAGAGTGCAGGAGAGAAAGTTCCAGAGGCAGGTGACGGGACGGAGCAAGTCCATGTCGGAGTTATATGCCTGGATGGGCGCGCCAACCATCAATCCCTGGGATTGTCTGGAACGGGAGAAACAGAAACTGGTGCCCAGGAAGGTACAGATTTATGAGGATTGTGGCGGCGGATTTTCGGAAGAGAAGTCTTATTTCGTGCCGGAGGCTTACTTGAATGACGAAGATGTAGAATTGCAGCTTACGGTGGACGGCAATGTGCAGATGCTGCGGATCGATCCGGCCATGGAAGCCTGCATAGTCAGCATAGAGGAAATGACGTTTAACGGGAAAGATGTGCCGATTCAGTCAAAGGCGGTCTTTACCACCAATGGAAAACTACTGAAATCTTCGTCAGGTGTGATTTTTGCTACCTCGGATCCGAATCTGAGCGTCAATGTGGCGGGGCTTGAGCGAAAACCGCTGAACGTTCTTAGTGCGAGGATGAAAGTGGTGATATTGCCGCCGGCAGTGGCGGAAGATGTGACGGCATCCATGAAGAGATGGATGTAAAGGAGGCTGGGATTTGCGCTTAAAAAAAATGCTCCGGCGGCTGTTGGAGAGGCGGCTGGACAAACGTTATGAAAAGAGTTTGAAGCTATATGAGATGAATTATGATACCAGATTGGAGGATGAGGAGGAGAACGCTGATTTGGAGACAGAAGGCGTTCCTGCCGATTTTGAGGTTCTGGTGTTTGGAGAAGGGGAGGAGGCGTCCGACGCCAGGGAACGGATCGCCGCCTTTTTTGCCAAGTATCCGCAGGTGCAGTTTCTCTATGGAGACGAAGATATCCTGGATGGGAAAGGCGGGTATCATTCGCCCTGGCTGAAACAGGACTGGTCTCCGGACAGCTATCTTTGCAGGGATTATCTGGGGAGTCTGCTGGCGGTGAGAAGAGAACTTTACGGACGGCTTACCGAGGCACAGAAGCAGGAGGAAGGCGGCTGCCATGATGCGCTGGTGGAATTAGCGGGTGGTTACGAGAGGGGCTGTCAGCAGATCGGACATCTGCGGGAAATCCTTTTTCATAGAAAAGAGGCTTGGATGCCGGCAGGAGAGGGTAGACCAGGAAGACGGCTTGCAGACGCGTCACAAGAGAGTGCGCCGCAAAAAGAGGAATTGGTTTCTATTATCATTCCCTCCAAAGACAACCCGGAGATTCTGGGCAGATGTCTGGAAACGGTTACGCAGACAGTGCGGCAGCAGCCCTATGAGATTGTGATCGTGGATAATGGCAGCAATGAGGGGAACCGTGAGAAGATCACGCAGAAGATAGAAGGCATCATGCAGACATATGCCAATATCGCGCAGAAATCAGGAGAAGTGCCGCAGGAAGCAGACGGACCACAGAAGGCATCGGAGATGAAAAACAGCCTGCGGGAAATCCGCTATCTCTATCGGCCCATGCCCTTTAATTTTTCCCATATGTGCAATCTTGGCGCGCAGGAGGCGAAGGGAAATCTGCTCTTATTTTTGAATGATGATATTGAAGCCGTATCCACCGGCTGGCTGGAGGAACTGGCGGATAAGGCCCGCAGGGAGTGGGTTGGCGCTGTGGGCATCAAACTGCTCTATCCGGACTCCGACAGGATACAACATACGGGCGTAGTCAATATTGTTCTGGGACCTGTGCATAAACTGCAGTTTCAAGAAGATAACAAGTGTTATTATGATGGCAGGAACCAGGGGGTATGGGATTACCTGGCCGTGACGGGCGCCTGCCTGATGATTCGTCGGGAAGTGTTTGAAGAGGCGGGCGGCTTTGATGAACAGCTGCAGGTGGCTTTCAATGACGTGGATTTGTGCTTTACGCTGTATGAACTGGGCTATCATAATGTGGTGGTAAATACCTTCCATCTGGTGCATCATGAGTCTTTGAGCCGCGGTCATGATGAGAGCGAGGAAGATCAGAAGAGATTGATGCAGGAACGGGATATTCTTTACGGCAGGCATTCAAAGTTAGAGAGAAAGGATCCCTATTATCATCCGAGACTTAACAGAAAGCGTTTGGACACTACCATACGGCCTGCATTTGAGGAGGGCCGCACGATACCGGACAGGCGGGTGTGCGAACTGGCGGAGGATATTGAAGGCGTCAGGGAGGACGAGTGCCTGCGCTTGATCGTGGAACTGGCTACGGCCCGCAGGGTACAGGGATATGCAGTAGTTTTGGGGAGCGATAATGCCTGCTTTGAGACGAAGCTGCTGTTTCAGGATAAAGAAAAGGGAGACTTGTATCAACTGGAATATACGCCGCAGTGTCGTAATGATATTGCCCAGAATATGCCGGATCAGAAGAATATTGCGCTGTGCGGTTTTGAGGTGGATATCATAGCGCCCCTGCCGCCCGGAGAATATCGGATTGGGGCAGTGTCTAGGGATGTGATTTCGGGGCTCAGGATTGTACGGTGGATTAATGTGGCGATGATGGTGTAGGAAAGAGCATTGTATGGATGCAGAAAAGTATGAATAATAGATATATAGACAGGCGGACGCGCAGAAGGGCGTAAATATCTTCGTCACCGCGCTTTCGCTCCTTTCACAACGCAGCAGACGCTAAACTCGTGAAAAACCTCGTTAAGCGCTGGCGTTGTTCTAGGGGTTCCTTAAGATATTTACGCCCCTCTGCGCTGGTTATGTTACATTTTAAATAACATAGATATCAGTATTTACTTATCGCTACTTAAAATATACTGCTCTATAATATCACATTTCACACCTATGCAAATAAACAGCCTGAATGGATGAATAATTTTCAAGGAAGCCCTAGAATAGCATCAGCACTTAGCGAGGTTTTTCACGAGCTTAGTGTCTGTTATGCTATGAAAGGAGCGAGAGCGGGCTGACGGGAAATTATTCATCCATTCAGGCGTCACTTATGCATATATGTGAATAGTTATATATGAATATATGGTTCATGCAAATCCATAGGAATCGTCACAAATATATTTGCTAGCAGTTCCAGGTTGTGGTAAAATATAAAAGATTAATGAATTGGGTTTTGGTTCTTACGGAATCGGTGGGAAACAATATCATTTAAACAAGGAGGTTACGCAATGGGATATCAGGAGCAATTTGAATTTTGGCTGGAGGATTCCTACTTTGACGATGCGACCAAGCAGGAACTTCTGGCGATCAGGAACGACGAGAAGGAGATCGAGGACAGATTTTATAAGGATCTGGCGTTTGGTACAGGCGGTCTGCGCGGCGTGATCGGCGCCGGCACGAATCGTATGAACATCTATACGGTGCGCAAGGCCACCCAGGGACTGGCTAATTACATAAAGAAACAGGGCGGCGAGGAGAAAGGCGTGGCGATTGCCTATGATTCCAGGAGAATGTCCCCGGAGTTTGCGGATGAGGCGGCGCTGTGTCTGGCAGCAAATGGGATTAAGGCATATGTGTTTGATGCCCTTCGCCCTACCCCGGAATTGTCTTTTGCCCTCAGGGAACTGGGCTGCATTTCCGGTATTGTGATCACTGCAAGCCACAACCCGCCGGAGTATAACGGCTACAAATGTTACTGGGAAGATGGCGCACAGGTGGCGGCTCCCAGGGATAAGGAGATTATTACAGAGGTCAACAATGTGACCGATTATCATACGGTAAAGACCATGGACAAAGAGGAGGCTAAGAAAGCCGGCCTCTATGAAGTCATCGGCAAAGAGATTGACGACAAGTACATGGTGGAACTGAAGAAGCAGATCATTCATCCGGAAGTGATCCAGGAGATGGCGGAGGATATGAAGATTGTCTATTCGCCTTTCAATGGGACGGGCAATGTGCCGGTGAGAAGGATTCTTGCGGAACTGGGCTTTAAGAATGTGTATGTGGTGCCAGAGCAGGAGATGCCGGATCCCAATTTTACCACCTTGGATTATCCGAATCCGGAAGATCCCAAGGCCTTTACGCTGGCGCTTAAACTGGCGAAGGAAAAGAACGCGGATATCGTGCTTGCCACAGATCCTGATGCGGACAGACTGGGTATCTATGCGCTGGATACCAAGAGCGGCGAGTATGTACCTTTCACGGGCAATATGTCCGGTATGCTAATCGCAGAGTATATCTTAAGAGAGCGGACGGCGACAGGCAGGATGCCTGAGAATCCCGCCTTGGTAACTACCATCGTTACCACCAACATGGCTCGGGCAATCTCTGAGGATTATAAGGTAAAATTCATTGAAGTCCTGACAGGCTTTAAGTATATTGGTGAACAGATTAAATTGTTTGAGCAGAGCGGCTCCAATAATTATGTGTTCGGTTTAGAGGAGAGTTACGGCTGTCTGGCGGGCACCCATGCGAGGGATAAGGACGCCATCGTGGCAGTCATGTGCCTGTGCGAGATGGCGGCTTGGTGCAAGAAGCAGGGCAAGACTGTGTGGGATCAGATGATCACACTCTATGAGAAATACGGTTACTTCAAAGAGAGCCAGTATTCCATCACCATGAAGGGTATCGATGGGGCGAAAGAGATTGAGGAACTGATGAACAAGCTGCGCAAGGATCCGCCGAAGAACTTTGGCGAGTTGAAGGTCAAGGAGTTCCGGGATTACGATACCGGAAAGACACTGAACTTAGAGACTGGAGCGGAGGGTGAGACAGGACTGCCGCAGTCCAACGTGCTGTATTTTGACCTGACCAATGATTCCTGGTGTTGTGCAAGACCTTCCGGCACGGAGCCGAAGATCAAATTCTATATGGGCGTGAAGGGAACGAGCCTTGATGACGCGCAGGCAAAACTGGATCAGCTGACGGAAGATCTTAAGAAAAATTTGTAAGAAAAGCGTGACAATCGCCCTGCGGTGAGCAGGGCGATTTCATTACATCTTGTAGACAGGAGGCATGGCAGTGGGCAATCGGATCTTTAAGATGGATAACGTGAGAAAGACCATAAATTACCTTAAGAAGAATGGCGTCAGTCATGCATATTATGCCGCGAAGGAACGGGTGGAGGAGGAGAGGACGACAGATTACTGCTACCTTCCCCCCACGGAAGAAAAACTGATGAGACAGCGCCGGGAGACGGAGAATAATCCCTGTCTGTTCAGCATTGTAACGCCGGCTTATGAGACGGAAGAGACGCATTTGCGGGAGATGATTGCGTCTGTGCGAGCCCAGAGTTATCGCAAGTGGGAACTGATCATTGTGGATGCATCGGAGAGCGACCGGGTGGAGCGGACCGTGCGGCAGGTGATGGAAGAGACGAGGGATATACGCATTAAATACCGACGTCTTGCTCAGAATCTGGGGATTTCCGGTAACACTAATGCGGGCATTGCCTTGGCGGCGGGTGAATATATTGCGTTTCTGGATCATGATGATTTCATAACGCCTGATGCTTTATATTGCATGGCTGTTGCCGTACAGGAAAGCAGAGTGCAGAATTGTACCCCCATCCTGCTTTATTCGGATGAGGATAAATACGATGAAACGTCTAAAATATGTATCTCCCCACATATAAAGAAAAAATTTAATCTAGATTTAGTACTATCCAATAATTACGTGTGTCATTTTATGGCTGTGGAAGCAAAAACCCTGAAAATGTTGAATTTGCGCGGAGAATATGATGGTGCACAGGATTACGACCTGGTGTTACGTATTGTGGATAACTTATTAAAAAGAGGGTTTTCAAGCAGAATGGACAGTGTGATTGTTCATATTCCAAGAGTGCTTTATCACTGGCGTTCCCATGCGCAGTCTACGGCTTTGAATACCCAGAGTAAGACTTATGCTTATGAGGCCGGCAGGCTGGCGCTGGCGGATTTTTGCCGGGCGCAGGGATTTGCGGCACAGGTGGAGCATAGTCTGCACCTGGGATTCTATGACATCTGTTATGTGCCGGATATCCTGACTGTGAGGAAGGATGTAGGCGTTGTCGGCGGCAGGATCTTGGATGCCCGCGGTCGTATCTATGCCGGCGGTTATGATGAAGAAGGCAGATGTCTGTTCAAGGGATTAAACTGTCATTACAGCGGCGGCAGTACACACCGGGCGGTTTTAAAACAGGATTGCGAGGCGGTGGATGTCCGCTGTATGCGGGTGCGGGAGGAATTGCAGCCGGTCTTTACACAGATCCTGGGGATTCCTTACAGGGAGAGAGTGGTGCGTGTTAAGACGAGACGTGGGAAAAAAGATATGATCATTGCCAATGTGGCAGGGCTTAACTGTGACGAAGCCGGTTATCAGAAGTTGAGTCTGGCCTTTGGACAGGCTGTGCGAAATGAGGGGTATCTGGCTGTGTGGGATCCTGAGATTACGGTCAGCTTATAAGAGATGAAGATGAGATATTCAAAACGGGGAGCGCATATGAAACTGAGACAGTCCAAAAAGGCGGGAACGAAACCATATCATGACAGGGACGGGCAGGAAGACGACGGTGTAATTCGTTCCACGATTATTATTCCTAATTATAATGGAATAAAGTACATTGAGAATTGTCTGAAATCCCTGGAGGCGGAACCAGCCAAGGTGCTCGTGGTGGACAACGGTTCCACGGATGGCAGCAGGGAATTGGTGGAAGAAAAATTTCCTGCTGTGCAAGTGATTGCGCTGGATGATAACAAAGGCTTTTGTAAAGCAATCAATATTGGGATTACGGAAAGTAGAACAACATATGTTATTTTATTAAACAACGATACGGTGGCCAGACGAGGGTTTGTACGTGCACTAGAAGAACCCCTGCAGCGGAAGGAAAAGATTTTTTCAGGGGCGGCACAGATGATCAATTTGAAAAAGCCGCACCTGATTGACGATGCGGGAGATTATTACTGTGCGCTTGGCTGGGCCTTTGCGGCGGGGAAGGATAAGGACAGGGATGGGTATCAGCGGGAAAGGGATATTTTTGCAGCCTGCGGGGGCGCCTGTATTTATCGCCGGGAGGTATTATCACAGATAGGGCTTTTGGATGAGAACCATTTTGCTTATTTGGAAGATATTGACATAGGATACCGGGCCAGGATAGCGGGATACCGGAATCTTTATATCCCGGAGGCCCAGGTCTATCATGCGGGAAGCGCCTCTTCCGGTTCGCGGCATAACGCGTTTAAGGTAGATCTTTCAGCCAGGAACAGTATTTATATGATTTATAAAAATATGCCTTTTTTACAGATATTGCTGAACCTGCCTTTGCTGTTTATTGGATATTTTATTAAAACGCTCTTTTTTGTCCGCAAGGGATTGGGCGGCGTATATCTAAAAGGTCTGGTGAAAGGATTCCGATTATGTATGTCCGCAGAAGGAAAGGCCTGTAAAGTGCGTTTTAAAGCTGAAAATTTGCCATCTTATGTCAGGATACAATGGGAGTTGTGGCGCAACATATGCTATAGAGTGTGTCTTTGATGAGGCTTTGAAGAAGTATAGATGAAATGCTTCTATAATCTTCGGTTGTGTTTTTGGCGTATATATTGTAAAATAAAAGGAAAATTGCTTACCATACCTCCGTGAGAGGCTTGCATATGATTAAAGATAACCAGAAATATTTTAACAGACTGCACGTTGTGCTGGATGCTGTGATCGTAGCGGCATCTTATATGTTAGCCTGGTATTTGAAATTTGCCAGTCCTTTTTCAGACACCGATCCCAGCGTCGGTGCCCTTGACGTGGCTACTTATTTTGAGATGTTGTACGTGATCGTGCCTGGTTATCTGATTCTGTATTATTCTTTTAATCTGTACACGCCCAAGCGGGCAACGGTTCATAAATATGAAATTATCAATATTTTCCAGGCCAACACCGTAGGAATGGTTCTGCTGATGGCGGGCTGGTATATGATTGCCCAGATTCACTTTTCACGTACCATGATGGCAATGTTCTATGGGATCAATATTGTCCTGACTACGCTGGGACGTTCTCTGATTCGCATGCTTCTGCAGTATTTCCGCGAAAAAGGCTACAACTTAAAATATATTCTGCTGGTGGGATATTCCCGCGCTGCGGAAGAGTATATCAAACGTATTAACGCCAATCCACAGTGGGGTTATGTGGTGCGGGGAATCTTGGATGATATGGTACCCAGCGGTACGTTATATAAAGGGGTTAAGGTATTGGGACGCATTGAGAACCTGCTCTATATCCTGCCTCAGAATAAGCTGGACGAGATTGCGATCACCCTTTCCTTGAAAGATTATGATAATCTGGAACATATCGTGGATTTGTGTGAAAAGTCCGGTGTGCATACAAAATTCATCCCGGATTATAACAGCCTTTTCCCCAGCAGGCCATATACAGAGGACCTGATGGGACTTCCGGTGATCAATATCCGCTATGTGCCGCTTACGAATACGCTGAACTGGTGTGCTAAGCGGGTGATGGATATTCTGGTGTCACTGGTGGGGCTGGTGGTATCCCTGCCGATTATGTTGATAGCCGCCATAGCGATCAAATGTACCTCCAGAGGACCTGTGATATTTAAGCAGGAGCGTATTGGTCTGCACAATAAGCCTTTCAGGATGTATAAATTCCGTACTATGGAGGTGCAGAAACCATCCCAGGAAAAGAAGGGGTGGACGACAAAGGACGATCCTAGGGTTACGAAAGTTGGTAAGTTCTTGAGGCGGACAAGCATCGACGAACTGCCGCAGCTTTTCAACATTATCAAAGGGGATATGAGTGTGGTGGGACCAAGACCGGAACGGCCGCAGTTTGTGGAGCAGTTTAAGGAAGAAATCCCACGCTATATGGTAAAACACCAGGTAAGACCTGGATTGACAGGATGGGCGCAGATTAACGGCTATCGGGGGGATACATCTATAAAACGAAGGATTGAATACGATATTTTCTATATTGAAAACTGGACCATGTCTTTTGACATTAAGATTATGCTCCTCACGATTTTCAAAGGATTCATCAATAAAAACGCTTATTGAGGAAATAATAAGTGAATGAATAAATCGACAAAATATAATTCTTAAGAAATTCGGAAGAATTGCTAAAGTAGCATAATTATATTGCAATTATACCAAGATGTAGTATAATCTTATAAGAATAGACACAAAAGCTTGCCTTTTTGGCCAGAATGTGACAAAATAAGAGACGGAATTTATTGTAAATTTTGGAATTTAAGGGAGTACGGAATATGGCTAGACAATATGAAGATGAGTATGATGATGAAGATTACAGGCCTAAGAAAAAGTCTTCTTCCAAAGGCGGTTCTAAGTCATCCGGCAGGAAATCCTCCGGATCGGGGAAGAAGTCATCCGGCAGGAAGTCATCGACAAAGAGTAAAAAACAGCAGGCAAAGAAACAGCGCAGACGAATCATTATCTTTATCATTGAGATCATTATCCTGGTAGTGGCGGTAGTAGTTCTCTATGGCGTTATGAAGGGAACTGGAAGCGGTAAAGTGGAACTCAACGATGAGAAGATTATCATCAACGATACTGTGGAACAGGCCCAGGAGACGACCATGAAGGGGTATCGGAACATTGCCCTCTTCGGCGTGGATTCCACCACGGGCGCGTTGACGAAGAATACACGAAGCGATACGATCATGATCGCTTCGATCAATCAGGATACAGGAGAGTGTAAGCTGGTTTCCGTATACCGTGATACGTATCTGAATCTGAGCAACGATTCTTATAATAAATGTAATGCGGCTTACGCAAAAGGTGGTCCCGAGCAGGCGATCAATATGCTCAACATGAACCTGGATATGAATATTACGGATTTCGTCACCGTAGGTTTTGCGGGGCTGACGGATACCATTGATGCATTGGGCGGTGTATACATCGATGTAGATAGCTCGGAGATCAGCCACCTGAACAACTATCAGCTCTGTATTGCAGAGGACTTAAAGAGATCTTACACGCCGGTAGAGCAGACAGGAAAGCAGCTGTTAGACGGTTTGCAGGCCACAGGATATTGTCGTATCCGATATACGGCGGGCGATGACTTTAAACGTGCCGAGAGGCAGAGAGAGGTGCTCATGGCAGTGGCGGATCAGGCCAAGAAAGCGTCGTTACCGCAGCTGACAAGTACGGCGGATGCGGTGTTCAGTGAAGTATATACATCCTTGGATCTGTCGGAGATTGTAGATATGCTGGGTGATGTAGGTACTTACTACATTTCCGATCAGGCAGGATTCCCTCGGGAAGAGAATCGTACCACAGGAACGATTGGATCCAAAGGATCCTGTGTCATTCCACTCAGTTTGGAGGACAATGTCAGATGGCTGCACAAGTTCCTGTTTGACGCCGATGATTATGAGCCATCAGAGACTGTGAAGAAATGCAGTCAGAAGATTTACGATGATACAAACGGATATTTGAAGAAAGAATAAGAGCAGAGGGGCTTGTCTTGCAAGCCCCTTTTTCCCGTAATAAGAAGCGGATGGAGGGAGAACGCGTGGATCGGGTAGACATTATTATTCCCACCTATAAGCCTGACCAAAAGTTTCTGGCATTGATCGATAAACTGGAACATCAGAGCGTACCAATCAATCGGATCATCGTCATGAATACAGAGCAGAAATATTTTGACAGACTGGTCTATGGTACTTCTTTTTCGAAAGAACATCATAATATAGTAGTGAGACATTTATCTAAAAGAGAATATGATCATGGCCGTACCAGAAATCAGGGGGTGAAGCATTCGGACGCCGATTATTTTGTGATGATGACGCAGGATGCGGTGCCGGCTGATGACTATGTGGTGGAGCGGCTGCTTGAGAAATTACACCAGGAGAAGGTGGCGGTGTCCTATGCCCGGCAGCTGGCGGATAAGAACAGCAGTGAGGAGGAGCGGTATACGAGAAGTTTTAACTATCCGCCTGAATCCAAAATGAAAGATAAGAGCCAATTGCCTGAATTGGGTATTAAGACTTTTTTCTGTTCCAATGTCTGCGCCGCATATGACAGAAAGGTTTTTGACAGTCTGGGCGGCTTTGTAAAGCACACCATATTTAATGAGGATATGATTTATGCGGCTAAGGCGGTGGAGGCGGGATATATCGTTGCCTACGCTGCCGAGGCGCAGGTTTATCATTCCCATGATTATACCAATGCGCAGCAGTTTCACCGTAATTTTGATCTGGGCGTGTCGCAGGCAGATCATCCGGAAGTGTTTGAAAGATACCCTTCGGAGGCGGAAGGGATGCGCATGGTAAAGGGACTTATGGCGCATTTAAAGGAAAAGAAGCTAAAAAGAAGGATTCCCCATGTGCTGTGCCAGTGTGCATGTAAGTATGCGGGGTATCTTCTGGGCAAAAAATACCAAAGACTGCCCAGGCGTCTTGTGGTAGACATGTCCTCCAATAAGGAGTACTGGATGCATTGAGTTGCGTGTGACGGATACAGGATAGGTGTGACCGAATACAGAAGGATAGAAAGCAGGAGGATGGAAACATGTGTGGAATCGTAGGTTATATTGGAACCAAACAGGCGGCCCCCATTATACTGGACGGATTGTCTAAGTTAGAGTACCGCGGATATGATTCGGCGGGGATGGCAATCTATGATGATGGCAAGATTAACATTACAAAGTCGGTAGGACGTCTGAAAGTGCTGGAGAATATGACACATGGCGGAGAGACAATGCCGGGATTGTGCGGTATTGGACATACCCGTTGGGCAACCCATGGCATACCCAGCAATACCAATGCCCATCCTCATTTTAATGCGGATGAGACCATTACTGTGGTACATAATGGTATTATTGAAAATTATATACAACTTCGCAAAATGTTGACGGATAAGGGTTATAAGTTCATATCAGAGACGGATACGGAAGTGCTGGCGCACCTGCTGGATTATTACTATAAGGGCAATCCTTTAGAAGCGATCACCAAAGTGCTTCATCGTGTGGAAGGCTCCTATGCCCTGGGCATCCTTTTTGCAGACTGCCCGGATCAGATCTTCGCAGCCAGAAAAGACTCTCCCCTGATCGTGGGGCAGAATAAGGACGGCTGCTTTATCGCCTCGGATGTGCCCGCTATTCTTAAATATACCAGAAAAGTGTATTATGTGGATAATCAGGAAGTGGTGCGCCTGCGTGCGGATCACATGCATTTTTATACGGTGGATGAGGAGGAGACACAGAAGGAGCCCGTCACCATCGAGTGGGATGCCAGCGCTGCGGAAAAGGGCGGCTATGAACATTTCATGCTAAAAGAGATGTATGAACAGCCTAAGACTGTGACGGATACCCTGATGCCCCGTCTGAAAGATAATGATATCGTGATTGAGGAATTGAATATGACCGATGACGAATTGCGGGCCATCAATAAGATTCATATTGTGGCCTGCGGTTCCGCCTACCACGCGGGTGTGACGGGCAAATATGTGATAGAGGGTTTTGCCAGAGTGCCGGTGGAGGTGGATCTGGCGTCAGAGTTCCGCTATCGTAATCCCATTTTGGAGGAGGGAGCCATGGTGATCGTTATCAGCCAGTCCGGTGAGACGGCGGATACCCTGGCGGCGCTTCGGGAGGCGAAGGCCAGAGGATTCAAGGTGCTCGGCATTGTCAATGTGGTGGGCAGTTCCATCGCCAGGGAAGCGGACAATGTCATGTATACCTGGGCAGGGCCGGAGATTGCAGTGGCCACTACCAAGGCTTACAGCGCCCAGCTGATCGCACTCTATCTGTTGGCAATCAAACTGGGCAGGGTGCGGGGAAAGATTGACAATAAGGCGTATGCCGGCATTATTGCCGATTTGAGATGCCTGCCGGATCAGATTGAACTTTTATTGAATAATAAGAATAAGATACAGCGGTTTGCCAACCGTTACATAGGTGCGAAAGACGTGTTCTTTATCGGCAGAGGGATTGATTATGCGATTTCCCTGGAAGGATCGCTTAAGCTAAAGGAGATATCCTATATCCACTCCGAGGCCTATGCGGCGGGAGAATTAAAGCATGGCACCATCTCTTTGATCGAGGAAGGAACACTGGTGGCGGCGGTCTCCACCCAGCCAGAACTCTATGCGAAGACCATCAGCAATATGGTGGAAGTCAAGGCCAGAGGCGCTTTCCTGTTGGCAGTGACCTGTGAGGAGAATAAGGCGATTGAAAAGGCGGCGGATTATGTGATCTATATTCCGGAAACCAACCCATATTTTGCCAATTCCCTGGCGATCATTCCCTTGCAGCTGTTCGGGTATTATGTGGCTGTGGGCAAAGGCTGTGATGTGGATAAGCCGAGAAATCTGGCAAAATCAGTGACCGTGGAATAAACACACCCCCCAAAAAAAACACATAAAAAACAAAAAGAAAACACAATTTTTATAAAGAGTCATCACAATTTATTCACAATTAGAGAATATACTGGCTACATGATCAAACAACAGATGTCAGGCTTTGCCAGACATCCTTATGTTAAGAAGGCGATCGGCGCAAGCCGGTGCAGACAGGAGTTATGGAAAGGAGAGAGGATCATGTACGATAATCAGTATCCGAACGAATACACAAACCAAAATGAAAATAAACAGCAGCCTGCGGGGATAGAATACCGGAACTATCAGAATGGTTATCAGGGCGGATATCAGGCTTACCAGCAGAATCAGGCAGGTCAGGGAGGCGCGCAGCAGAATACCACCGGTCAGGGCACGGGTAATCCCTATCATCAGGGCGGCACTTACCAGACGAACGGCGGAAGCTACCAGTATGGCAGTACGTACCCCAATGACTATGCGAGGATGGACCATAAGAAGGACAAGAAAACCCGGGAAAAGAAACCCCATGCCGGAGGCGGTTATTTTAAGAAGGCGTTGGCGGCAGTGTCCCTGGGATTGTTCTTTGGTATCTTTGCAGGATTGGGACTTTATATTGTGGATGCTGTTTCCGGTATGTCGGCTAAGGCAGACAAGTCCGTCACAATTGAACAGACCGAAGTAGGGCAGTTACCGCTGGAAGCCGTGGAGGGCGAGGAAGTACTTGAGGAAGCAAATGCACAGACAACGGCCGGTGTCAAGAAAACAGACACGGTAACGACAGTGGTTTCCGATGTGTCAGAGGTAGTGACGGAAGTAATGCCTTCTATCGTTGCAGTGAATAATCATTATACGGAGACCATGTCTTATTTCGGGCAGTCCATGAGCAGTGAGGCGGATGCCAGCGGTTCCGGCATTATTGTAGGACAGAATGACACAGAACTCCTGATTGCGACCAATTATCATGTGATAGAGGATACGGATAAGCTGACCGTGCAGTTTGTGGAAGGCAGTGAAGCCGAGGCTTTGATCAAGGGTATGGATCCCAACATGGATCTGGCGGTGATCGCGGTGCCGATCGAGGAGATAGAATCTAAGACCTTGCAGGAGATTAAGGTGGCTACCCTGGGTGATTCCGATTCCCTGGTGGTGGGCGAGCCTGCCATCGCGATTGGTAATTCCCTAGGTTATGGACAGTCAGTCACCACAGGTGTGATCAGTGCCCTGGACAGAAGCATCGAGATTTCCGGCAGTGCGGACGGTACTTTCATCCAGACGGATGCGGCCATCAATCCGGGCAATTCCGGCGGCGCGCTCTTAAATATCAAGGGTGAAGTGATCGGTATCAATTCCAACAAGATCGGCGGCAGCGCTGTGGAAGGCATGGGCTATGCGATTCCGATTTCTGCGGCAAGCCCCATCATTGCGGACTTGATGCTGAAGGAGACCAAGAGCAAGGTGGCCGAGGAAGAGAGAGGATATCTGGGTATTTCCGGTATCAGTGTCACGAAAGATGTATCACAGGCTTACGGTATGCCGGAGGGCGTCTATATCGCGCAGGTATATGAAAATACCGCGGCGGCCAGGGCGGGACTTAAGCAGGGCGATATTATCATGGAGTTTAACGGTGACTCGATTACCTCTATGGAAGAATTGCAAAGAGAACTGGAGTTTTATGCGAAAGGCGATACCGTAGATGTGAAGGTCATGACGATGACCGTGAATGGGTATGAGGAAGCCACGGTGGAGTTGACGCTTGGGAATAAGGTGCAGTAAATATTGGGATTAGGTTGAAAGGCGGTTGTGTTTGGCCGCCTTTCTTCTTTTGCTCTCATAATCTTTAGCGGGATAAAATTGCAGATTTTTTAGTGTGGAGCAGGGATAGGGGGTTCAATGTGCCGCAGGGATAGGGGGGTTCAATGTGCCGCAGGGATAGGATTACTGTCTACGTCGCCGCGTTTGCACTCCGTTCACAGCACAGCAGATGCTAAACTCGTGAAAAACCTCGTTAAGCACTGGTGCTGTTCAAGGGGCTCCTTAAGACAGTAATCCTATCCCTGCTGTGTATTGGCAGGCGAAGGCTTTAGAAAATGTTTACTTGTGGGAACGGGTATTTTATATTATGATAAAAAAAGGCGGAAGAGAAAGTACGAGAATTGGAAGAATCACCGCATATAAGACGAAATATATGACATGTATGTCATAAATGGAGAATAGGGAGAAACTGAGGCTATGTATGACGATAAGTATGAGGATATAGAGAAGAAAGAAGAGGGTAAGACTTGGGATTTTCGGGAAGTGGAGGACGCTGAGGAGCAGAGGGAAGAACTCCGCAGGCTGAGGAGAGAAGGCATGGCAGGAGAAGAGACAGCTGTACAGGAGACAGCTGCCGCGACAATGGACGGGAGCCGGGAATCAGAGGATGTTTCACAGGAATCGAAGGATAAGCCGCAGGATGAGGAACAAGTCCGAGGTGAGAAAGAAGAACCGGCGGAGGTGTCAAAAGAAGTTGTGAAAGCGGATGCCGAGAAGGATGACCATGACGACGGTTATGAGGATGTCTGCTTTATCTGCCGCAGGCCGGAGAGCAAGGCTGGCAGGATGTTCCGCCTTCCCAATCACATCTGCGTCTGCGATGACTGTATGCATAAAACTATGGATACGGTCAGCCAGTTCGATTATCAGGGGCTTTTGAACCATGATGATATGGATGATTTTAATGGCCGGGGCTTTCCCAATATCAGTTTCGTCAATCTGGCGGATCTGCAGGGAGACGGCGGGATTCCCAACAAGCAGAAACTGAAGAAAAAGAAGAAAAAGGATGCCAAGGCGGAGATTGACATCCGCAATATCATGCCGCCCCATAAGATCAAAGCCAAGCTGGACGAGTATGTGGTGGGGCAGGAACATGCCAAGAAAGTCATGTCGGTGGCGGTCTATAATCATTATAAGAGAGTGGCTACCGGCACCATGGATGAGATAGAGATTGAGAAATCCAATATGCTGATGATCGGGCCCACGGGCTGCGGTAAGACCTATCTGGTCAAGACGTTGGCCAGGCTGTTAGATGTGCCGCTGGCGATCACGGACGCGACCTCTCTCACGGAAGCGGGCTATATCGGTGACGATATCGAGAGTGTGGTATCGAAACTTTTGGCAGCGGCGGATAATGACGTGGAGCGCGCAGAGCAGGGGATTATTTTTATTGATGAAATTGATAAGATTGCCAAGAAAAAGAACACCAATTCCAGAGATGTGAGCGGGGAATCGGTGCAGCAGGGGATGCTGAAGCTTTTAGAAGGCGCGGAAGTGGAGGTGCCTGTGGGTGCTAACTCCAAGAACGCCATGGTGCCGCTTGCCACGGTCAACACCAAGAACATTCTGTTTATCTGCGGCGGCGCTTTCCCGGACTTGGAGGAGATTATCAAGCAGAGATTGAACAAGAAGACTTCTATCGGTTACAGTGCAGAGTTGAAGGATAAGTATGACAAGGAAAAGAATATCTTAAAGCGGGTGACGGTGGAGGATATCAAGAAATTCGGAATGATACCGGAGTTTATCGGCCGTCTGCCGGTTATCTTTACCCTGGAGGGCCTAACCAAGGAGATGATGGTCAAGATCTTGAGCGAACCAAGAAACGCCATTTTAAAACAGTATCAGAAACTGCTGGAACTGGACGAGGTGCAGCTTAATTTTGATCAGGGAGCCCTGGAGGCAATCGCGGAAAAGGCTATGGAGAAAGAGACGGGCGCCAGGGCGCTGCGTGCCATCATTGAGGAGTTTATGCTGGATATCATGTATGAGGTGCCCAAAGATGACAATATCGGCAGAGTGACCATTACGCGGGAATATATTGAAGGAACAGGAGGGCCGGTAATTGACATCCGCAGCAACAGTCTGGAACATCCGGATCGGTTGAATGTGATAGAAGAGGAAGTGTAGACATAGAATAAAGATAAGAGAGGGATTGGTTGAAAGGACAGGTTTCATAACCGACGTTATGAAATCTGTTGACAGAAAATTGACCTGTAAAGAAAAAATCTTATCGAATGATTATGTTGATCTTATCACGGACTATGAGGGAGCGGAACAGTTTTTTGAGGCGATGGGGGCGGATTTTTGCCATCACGGGATAGATGAGGGATACGGTGTTACCAATGTAAAACGCAGTGAGACGCCTCCTATGTCCATAGGATATTATGGTTATTCTGCGATACCAAATCTGTATGGGCTGATGCAGGTGGAGGGAGCGATATTTAATCCCGAATGTCTCAATGCCATGGGAAATATCCAGGTGCAGAATCCACCGTTGGCTTTACAGGGAAGCGGCGTGATCATCGGCTTTATTGATACAGGAATCCGCTATGAACTGGATGTGTTCAGGAGGGAGGACGGCAGCAGCCGCATTGTTTCCATCTGGGATCAGACCATACAGACGGGCGCGCCGCCGGAAGGTTTTGCATATGGAACGGAGTACCGCCGGGCAGATATAGACCGGGCGCTCTCTTTTGACGATCCGTTGTCTGTTGTTCCTACCACGGATGAGATCGGACATGGCACACAGATGGCTTCTGCGGCTGCCGGAAGCCTGTTAAATCAGGGACTGACCTACCGTGGTGCGGCGCCTAGGGCGGATATCGCGGTGGTTAAGTTAAAAGGAGCCAAACAGTATCTGCGGGATTATTACCTGATTGATGATAAAGCGGTGGCCTACCAGGAAAACGATATCATGGAGGCTGTCAAATATCTGCAGCAGATGGCGGTTCCCTTTAGTAAGCCGGTGGTGATCGTGCTGGGAATCGGCACGAATATGGGAAGTCATGACGGGACTTCACCCCTGGCTGCCTATCTGAACATTGTGGCCAGCCGCCGGAGCCGTTCGGTAGTGGTCTGCGGGGGCAATGAGGGAGATAAGGAGCATCATTATGAGCATTCTATGCCCAGTAATGTAGAGATTCGGGTATCGGAGCGTATGAAAGGTTTTTGTATGGAATTGTGGGGAAGCCTGCCTGACGATTATGCTGTTTCCATACGTTCTCCGGGCGGAGAAGTATCTCCGATTCTTGATTTTCGCAATGGGATTGATAAAAGTACTTATTTTATCTTTGACAGGACCAGGGTAACGCTGGCGGTGGTTTTGGTGGAGAAGGATTCAGGGGATCCTTTGATATTTATGCGTTTTGACAATCCAACGCCGGGAATCTGGACGGTGTCGGTGAGGTCTTCAGAGAGACAGATGCGTGGTACGGGGCTTTATCATATGTGGCTTCCCATTGAGCAGTTCTTGGAGAAAAGCGTCACATTCCTCGCACCTAGTCCTGAGGTGACACTGACAGAGCCTTCCAACGCGTCACAGGTTATTACCATATCGGCCTATGACAGCCACACAGACAGTTGGTATCCTGTCTCAGGCAGGGGATATACTAGAAACGGCATTATCAAACCGGACCTGGCAGCGCCAGGTGTGAGGGTGCCGGGGATTCTGGGAGAAGAGAGTGGTTCTTGTATGGCAGCGGCGCTGGCGGCGGGATGCGCAGCCCAGTTCATGGAATGGGCCATCGTAAATAGCAGTGCGCCGGCGGTGGACAGCAGGGGGACCAAAAGCTACCTGATTCAGGGTGCGGACCGCTCCGGAGATATTATATATCCGGATACTAGATGGGGGTATGGAAGGATCAATATCAACGGTACGTTTGAGACTTTGGCAAGACTATAGGATATTTATTGATTATTTTATATCCGTGTCACAAATATATTATGTGGTATGAAGCAGGCGGTAAAACGCCTGCTTTTGGTATTTTGTGGCTTGGAAGACAGTGGATGGTGAAAAGAACGTGCGTTCGAAAAATGATTGAAAAAATAGAAAGAATATGATATTATATTAAATAATTATTAAAAATTTGATTGGTGCTACACGGGAGGAAAAGGGTGGGTAAAAATAAAGTAATTGTGGTGCAAAATATTAATGTTACTGTTTCAGAGGGAAATTTTGACGATTATATTTGTATCACTGATATTGCAAAAGTTAAAGTTGGCGAGTCCAGAGGAGCAGATGTTATTAAAAACTGGATGCGAAACAGAGCGACATTGGAATTTTTGGGTACATGGGAGCAAATCTATAATCCTGCATTTAAAGTGGTCGAATTCGACCACTTTAAATGCGAAGCAGGTTTACATACCTTTGTGCTGAGTGTCTCAGAATGGATTGAAAAGACCGAAGCGATAGGTTTATTTGTGAAACGTGGGAAATATGGAGGCACGTATGCACATAAAGATATTGCATTCGAGTTTGCTTCAGCGATTAGTCCTGTTTTTAAGCTTTACTTGATTAAAGAATTTCAGAGACTGAAAGAAGCTGAGAATGATGCAAAGAAAATCGAGTGGGACGCAAAAAGATTTTTGTCTAAAAATAATTATTTTATTCAAACAGATGCGGTTAAAAATTACTTAATTCCATCAGAAAATTATAAAGAAAATCTGGAGTGGCTGGCATATGCAGAGGAAGCGGATGTTTTGAATGTTGCGTTATTCGGATTTACAGCAAAAGCATGGCGGGATAAAAATCCTGAACTGGCGAAAAAGAATAATGTGAGAGATTTTGCCACAATTAACGAACTTACGGTTTTATCCAATTTGGAAACACATAATGCACAAATGATTCGTGAGGGTAGAAATAAGACAGAAAGATTTCAAATTTTAAAAGAGATTGCAGAGTATCAGTTGAATGTTCTTAATACGGCGGAACAAATAAATTTGATTGAGGAAAAGTGAAAAAATTGCGACAACAATTTGCTATGTAAAACTAAATTGTTAATTCTGTTTTATGTTTTTTCACATGAAAAAGAAAGTCAATTCTCCCTCGCCCTAATAATATAAGGCTTAATAAAAGTCAATTCCTGAGGCGCGTCCGGATGATTGGTGCGGAATAAAAGCTGCAGTGCCATCCGCTTTCCCAAAAGACCGGTGGATACGTTGGCTGTGATGATGCGTCCGTGGACATTCGTATATTCATCGGTGTCATCAAACCCTGTCAGAGTGACGGGATGCGGCAGTCTTTGCGGGTTTTCATCCATGTACTTTTGGACAAAACTGGCCACATAGTCGCTGGCGCATACAAAAGCAGTCGGCCACTCGGATAGGGAATCCAGAAATAGGTTAATTTCTCTTGCGTAAGAAAAAACGTCAATGCTCTTGATCAGACAGTATTCCGGGCGGATGGCAAGTTTGTACCGATCCATGCTGTCACGGTAGCCAAGATATCGTTCTTTGTTGGTTTGAGCGTAATTGATGTCGCCGATAAAACCAATGTCTTTGTGCCCGTCTAAGATAAGCAGTTCCGTGATTTCTGCTTCGGTGCGGTAGCCTTCGATCAGAATCAAATCTCCGTCCAGTTTTCGGTCTGTCAGAGTGGGAATCGTATCCAGAAAAACTTTCGGGCCGGGCAATTCGTTCACCATGCCAAGGATGACAGGATCGTATACATTTACCACGGCAATTCCCTCTACACTGTCTTTGGAGAGGATGGAAGGCAGGGAAAAATCTTTGGTATAACTGGAAGGAACGTAGATATACATCAGATTTATATTATATTCGGAAAGTTCCTGGGCCATGCGGTGAATAATCCCCGTCCAGAAGGATGCGGAATCGGGCCTTGACACGATCAGGGCTACGGTGTGTTCGGTATAAGTCGGTGTGCTGACTGCTTGGAATGGAAGTTTCGCGTACCCTAACTCTTTCGCCTTATCGAAGATCATCTCCCGGAGTGAGTCGGATACTCCGGCTTGATTGTTGAATGCCTTACTGACAGTAACCCTGGAAATGTTCAGGGCATCTGCAATATCTTTCATCGTAACTTTTTCCATCATAACTCCCCTTATTGATTTCTTTAATCGTACCGAGACTGCGAAGCAGGCCCCGAAAAGTTATTTCCATAGGAAGCAAAATTCCATAGGAAATTACTTTTAGTGTAGCATAATAAATAAGAAAAAACAACAAATTTGTTTACAAATGTTAATATATAATACAATTTTATAATATAGGAAGAACGCAGTGAAATACAACCAAGAACTATCAGTATCAGAGTGAAAAACAATAAAATCATAAGAATTTGGGATTGAACTATACATAAATTAACATTTGTAAATATAAAAATGTATATATAACAACAAAAGATTTCTGTTTTGTGGGAAAATGCACAAATTATAGGCTATATATACGTAAAATGTTAACAAAATTACTTATGCATGTTGACATATATTAAAATGAATGTTAATCTAATGTTAACAAAAATAAAGAAAATATAAACAAAGGAGGTAAAGAGAATGGAGATGAAAAAGGTAATTGACGAAGAAAAAAAGCGCGTCAAGAAGCCTCGGAAAAAGCGCTGGTCTAAAGATGACACAGAACTGTTTCTGCTGTCGCTGCCGACATTGCTATGGTTTCTGATATTTTCCTATCTGCCGATGTTCGGTGTGATCATTGCATTTAAGGTATATAAGCTGTCTCCCGGCGGACATGGTTTTATTTACAATCTGCTGCACAGTGACTGGGCGGGAATCGGAAACTTTAAATATTTCTTCACGTCCAACTCTTTTTCGATGCTTCTGAGGAACACGATCCTCTACAATATTGCCTTTATCATTATCAGCGCCAGCGTCGCGGTGGGCGGTGCGCTGATGTTGAGCAGTATGCGTAACAAGAGAGGTTCTAAAGTGTATCAGACGATGATGTTCCTGCCTTATTTCATGTCATGGGTAGTCATCAGTTATTTTGTCTACGCATTATTGACACCAGAGAGAGGATATATCAATGGTATCATAACCGCGATGGGCGGAGAGCGGATCATGTGGTATCAGGAGAGTAAGTACTGGCCTTTCATTCTGGTATTCTTAAATACCTGGAAGGGTATGGGATATGGTATGGTGCTCTATCTGGCCAGTATTACCGGCATTGATCCATCCTTGTATGAAGCGGCGGTGATGGATGGCGCCACGAAGTCACAGCAGGCCAGACATATTACGCTCCCAGCGATCAAACCGGTTTTTATCATGATGTTGATTTTGGATTGCGGTAAGATTTTCAATTCTGATTTCGGTTTGTTTTATTAGGTAACAGGACAGCTGCCGGCATCGTTATATACAACGGCATCCACTTTTGACACATACATTTATAATGCAATCCAGTCCTCGGCGCCCATTGGACAGACAGCTGCGGCGTCGTTCTTCCAGGCAATATGCAGTTGTGCGACGATTCTTTTGGCTAACTGGATTGTCAGCAAAATTGATAACGAGAACAGGATTATATAACAGGAGGTGGGAAAGGTGAGTAAAAAGGATAAAAGCGGTCAGTCGTTGAATCAGATCAAGACATCAACCAATATCGTATTTAATTTGGTGTTTCTGATC
This sequence comes from uncultured Lachnospiraceae bacterium, assembly GCA_946554445.1. Classification (GTDB taxonomy): domain Bacteria; phylum Bacillota; class Clostridia; order Lachnospirales; family Lachnospiraceae; genus UBA3282. The sequence goes on from CAMNSD010000006.1 coordinate 52,173, forward strand.
TTGGCGATCATGTGCGTCATTCCGCTGTTGTTTGTTTTTTCGATATCCATCACAGATGAAGAGGTGCTTCGGACCAATGGATATCAGCTGTTCCCACAGGTTCTGTCTGCTTCGGCATATGAGTTTTTGTGGAATGAGCGGATGACGATCTTAAGGGCGGCCTTCATGTCTGTGGCAGTGACGGTGATCGGTACAATTATCTCCATAGCGCTGAACACTTCCATGGGATATGTGGTTTCAAGAAGAACCTTTAAACTGAAACAATTGTATACGTGGCTGCTCTTTATACCGATGGTGTTCAACGGCGGTATGCTGGCAAGCTACGTGGTGGTAAATAACATTTTGGGGCTGAATAACAGCATATGGGCTTTGATACTGCCCTTAGCCTGCTCAGCATTCAGCGTGACCATCTGCCGGACATTCTTTAGGACAACGGTACCGGATTCCATCATAGAATCTGCAAAGATAGACGGCGCCGGACAGTTCAGGATCTGGTCGCAGATCGTACTGCCGATTTCTAAACCGGTGATGGCGACCATTGGTATGTTTGCGGCATTTGGTTATTGGAACGACTGGTTCCAGGCTTCCCTATATATTCAGGATCCGAAGCTGCAGACACTGCAGTCTTTGTTAAATCAGATGCAGAAGAATATTGAGTATATCGCCAATAATCCTTATGGTGGATTGTCCATGCAGGAGTATAAACTGAACATGCCGACAGAGAGCGTGCGTATGGCGATTGCAATCGTTATCATCGTACCGATTGCGTGTACTTATCCGTTTTTCCAGAAGTATTTTATCTCTGGGTTGACGATTGGTTCGGTCAAAGAATAGTACGAGAAGAACTTCTAGAACTCAGCAGCAGAGGCTGCTTCGCTAAGAAGTTCTAGTCTCGTACCAGAGAATGCCTGGAGAGCGGCATTCTCCGCGTGGAAATATTTGAATGAATAAAGGAGGGTAATTATGAAATTTAAGAAGATTATGGTGCTGGCGACAGCGATTTTGATGGCGGCGGGGACGCTTGTGGGCTGCGGCGGTTCATCATCCGCAGACGAGGACGGGATTGCTCATATAAAGTGGGTGACCATCGGCAATGGAATGCCCACAAACTATGACAGCTGGATTGCCAAGGTCAACGAGTATATCGAGCCTGAGATTGGGGTGAATCTGGAGATGGAAGTCATTCCCTGGGGCGACTGGGATAAGCGGCGCAACATTATTGTCAGCACGAATGAACCCTTTGACATTATTTTTGGAACCGGTAATAATTATATTGCAGATATCAATCTGGGGGCGTGTTATGATATTACTGATATGATCGATGCCAATATGCCGGGCTTAAAAGAGTTGATGCCGGATAAATATTGGGATGGCGTGAAGGTGAAAGACAGGATATACGGCGTTCCTACTTATAAGGACAGTTCTATTTCTAACTATGCAGTGTGGGATAAGGAACTGGTGGATGAGTACAATCTGGACCTGGCATCCCTCACGGAGATCGAATCCCTGACAGAGACGTTTGAGACTTTGAAGGCGGATAAGAACGACTATCCGGTTTATGTAAAAAACGACGGTGTCTATTATATTTTTGACGTCTATGACCAGATTGGCGCAGGTACGCAGATTCTCGGCGTGAGGTATGACGATGCGGATGCCAGGGTATGCTTTACGCTGGAGGAACCGGAGATTTATTCTGCATTGGAGACACTGCACGATTGGTATCAGAAAGGGATTATCAATCCGGATGCTTCCACTTTATCCGAAGCGCGTGTCTATAATATGTGGAGAGTGGCCCAGGGCTGGGAATCGGCAGGCGTAACATCCTGGGGACCGCAGATGGGCAAGGAAGTGGCGGTACAGAAGGTGGGCGATACGATCCTGTCCAATGAGACAGTGCGTGGATCCATTAACATGATCTCCGTTAACTCAAAGTATCCAGAGAAATGTCTGCAGTTCCTGGATATGGTCAATAAGGATACCAAGCTCCGGGATATGTTCTTCTATGGGGAAGAGGGCGTGAACTTCAACTATACGGAGGATGGTAAAGTACACAAGATCAACAACGAGTGGGCGATGGCCGGCTATACACAGGGAACCTTCTTTACGGTATCATTGGAGGATACGAATGAATCCAATCAGTGGGATGAGGTCAGGGCTTTGAATGAAGCGGCGGTCTCTTCCGTGATGCTGGGATTCACGTTTGATTCCACGGAAGTATCGGATAAGCTTGCAAACTGTCGCGAAATATGGCTTCGTTACCGCAGTGAGGTGATGACCGGCGTGCGGGATCCCAAAGATACGATTCCTGAGATCAAAGAGGAACTGATGAAAGCCGGATGGCAGGATGTCATGGAAGAGGCACAGAGACAGGTTGACGAGTTCATGGGCAAATAAGAGACAGGCGGTGATGATATGGCTAAAATAATCGGAAAAGATCTTCCGAACATTCCCTGGCAGGAGCCGGATGGCACGGAGAAGCTGCCGATGTGGCGTTATCAGCAAAATCCTATTATTGAGAGATTTGCGACTAAAAATTCCAACAGTATTTTTAACAGTGCGGTGGTTCCTTATGGGGACGGCTTTGCGGGGGTGTTCCGCTGTGACAGCAGGTCCATCAGCATGGACATCTTTCCGGGATTCAGTAAGGATGGGATTCGGTGGGAGATCGCCGATGAACCCATTGCTTTGCAGGGGGCCTGCCCGGAGGTGGCGAAACGGGAGTTTCGTTATGATCCCAGGGTGTGCTTCATCGAGGACAGATACTATGTAACCTGGTGCAACGGTTACAGCGGTTATCCCACTATCGGATTAGCATATACTTTTGATTTTAAGACTTTTTATCAATTGGAAAATGCTTTCCTGCCATTTAACCGTAACGGGGTGCTGTTTCCACGTAAGATACAGGGGAAGTACTATATGTTGAGCCGGCCGAGCGATAACGGGCATACGCCCTTTGGGGATATTTTTATCAGCGAGAGCCCAGACCTTACTTATTGGGGACGTCACCGGTTGGTGATGGGTACGATCAAAGGCGATGAATCTGCATGGCAGTCTACCAAGATCGGGGCGGGAAGCGTACCGATTGAGACGGACCAGGGATGGATTCTGATTTATCATGGGGTGATCAATACCTGCAACGGTTTTGTCTATCGAATGGGCTGCGCCCTGCTTGACTTGGAGGAGCCGTGGAAAGTAAAAAAGAGAACTAAAAACTATATTTTAGGGCCCCATGAACTGTATGAGTGTGTGGGCGATGTGCCCAACGTGGTATTTCCCTGTGCGGCGCTGACGGATGCGGCCACGGGAAGGATTGCCATTTATTATGGATGTGCTGATACGGTGACCGGGTTGGCCTTTACCACGGTAGACAGACTGATTGATTCCATGGATTGAGGGTTACGGTGCGGCATGATAAGGCAGCCCAAGGATGCATTTTATCATAAAAGGGAATTGTTATGAGATTGATCAGCAAGACAGATAACAGACCATACATGAATGTAATATTCGGCAATTTCTATTGTCCCGCCTATGAGGATGAAGCCTTTGTTGACGAGACGATAGGACTGATTAAGGAGCTTGGTTTTAACAGTGTAATGTTTGATACCAAGGCATGGGAAGATTTCAGGGAACGATATGAGACGGGAGCGCTCAGCCAGTATGTCAGGATGCAGGAATACATGGGGCGCTCCGCCCTGACACACGGACTTGCCTATAATTTCCTGCTGCTATATTTAAACGGGGATAATCTGTATCCGCATATCCGTTTCAGCCCGCCCATTTATGGGGAGGAAACGGTGTATGCGGACGGCAGTCCCGGTAAGTGGTATAAATATTGGTCGAAGAAGGCACAGCTTTCCATGAAAGAACATGTGGAACGGGTGATGGAACGTTACGGGGATGGCTGTGAGAGATGTTTGGCTATGCAGGCGGGAGAAACAAAAGAGGTAATCCCTGTGTGCAGTATGTGGGATCCTGTGGTGGCGCCCAGTTTCGATGGGGAAGGTATCAAGCGTTATACGGATTTCCTGGAGGAACTTTATCAGGGTGATATTGCGTGGCTGAACAGGAATTATGGAATTATGGCGGACAGTTTTGCGGGCGTTCTGCCGGGAGAATATTGGCATGGGCTGCGCTATGGGGAAGATACCTTCTATACAGAAGAGGATGTGAGGGAGCGCAGTCCGCGGTTTTTGGTTTACCGGGACAATGCTCTTTGGCGGATGCGGGAACTGGTGCTTTATTTTCAGGAAATGCAGAAAGTATTGAAGGAAAAGAATCCGCAGTTGTTCCTTTGCCCAGATATGACGCAGTGGGGGTATTTCCTGAATGTTTACGGGCGGCAGCAGGCGGATCATGACAATGATTACAGCACTCTGTGGGATACGGCAGTCAGGGGCATAGATATCTACGCACTGGCGCCTTATGTGGATTCTTGTCATTTTATTACTGTTCCTGTGACGCCGGACGGGAACCCGGATGCCTATGTGGTGTCCTGTCAACACAGTATGATGCGGGTTATGAATGAGGGAAAACCTATGGTGGGAGGCATCTATTTCGGCAGGTATATCTACAATGATATTTATGCCTTCCTGACACCGGCGGAGATGATTGGAACCATGGCGGCATGCGGTGCGGACGGTTATACCTGTTATGGGATGAATGGTCTAGATGACGGCGGGGTGCTGAACCGGATGGGAGAGGATTTCCTGGAATCTCTGACGCTGGGAAATGCGTGGCTTGGAGAGGTACTGTCGCTCAGGAAAGGGGAGCGCAAGAAAGAGATTGCTCTGTTGTTCCCTTCTGAAATGGCGCATTTTGAGCCCTATGAGGTGGGAAACAATAAGATTCGGAGGTTGGATCTGTTGGGATGGTATAAGCTTTGCTGTGATCTGGGATATCAGGTGGATGTGATCAGCGGCCATCAGATAGAAGCGGGCGCCCTATCGGCCTACCGGGTGTTGATCGTGCCGGCAAATGATTGTTATGGGGCAGTGGAGCATCATAAGAGCGAGAATGCTGTCAGGAGTTGGGTGAGAGAAGGAGGTATTCTCATACATGGTCCGAATGACGGCCTGGCGAGGTCCTGTTTTGGCATTGCAGGAGAACCCTGTAAAAAGATGCCCTATCGTTACGGTACGACTGTGATTTCCCAAGGAGAATCGTTCTGCCGGTATCGGGGCGGCAGTTCTTTGGCGGATTATGTAGATGGCAGTTGTTGTGTGGCCGTGTATGAGGGCGGCGACCTGTCAGCTATTTTTACAGCATACACGGAGGATGTCCGGGGTGCGGTATATTCCATGGGGGTACAGATTGGGGCGTCCTATGCGGCCAGAAATATACCCCATGTGCCCTATGAGCAGGGCAACCGGGAGATGTATCCGCTGATCCAGTCGGGAACGACACTGATCCGGGATATTCTGGAACGGTACATACAACCTGCGAGCGGTATTAGGGAGCGGGGGATCGAGACGGGGGTATTTGAGAACGGGATGATTATTGTGAACCATCGTTCCACGCCCTATGTGCTCCCAGAGCAATATGAAACGCAGATACATCAGTATCTGCCCGCATACACGCAGGATGGCAGAAGTATTTTGGCGGCGCACGCGGCGGTATTTTTTAAAACCAGTTAAGGAGGCAGAAATGTATTTTTTAGACAAGAGAGTGAATGTCATCTGTGAGGAATTGAAGAAGTTAAAGGTAAAGCAGAAGTTTGCCATCGATCAGTGGGATTATAAAGAAGGGAACTTCTTTCATCCGGCGGATGCAGAGGCGGACAGCGCACCGTGGCAGACGTTTGACTGCCGGAATATGCATTGGTACGGGAAGGATCGTCACTATTGGTTTAAGACTGTCTATCGGGTGCCGGAGGAACTGGACGGTAAGAGAATGTGGCTCCATGTGGGGACTCAGATTGATGAGTGGGACGATGCCAAGAACCCGCAGTTCCTTCTGTTTGTAAACGGGGAAGCGGTGCAGGGTATTGATATGAATCACCGCGACGTATTCTTATGTCCGTCCGCCAGGGCGGGAGAAGAGATGACGCTGGAACTGCAGGCATACAGCGGCACTTTGCATACGGAGTTTAACCTGATCACTCAGATGCGGGAAGTTGATCACCACATTGAGAAACTTTACTATGACTTGTGGGTGCCGTTGATGGCCTTTTCCCGAATGGAGGAGGACGACAAGAACCGCAAGGACATTCAAGAAATCTTGAATACCACAATCAATTTCCTGGATCTTCGCACGCCTTATTCGGAGGAATTTTACAGGACGTTAGAGGAGGCTTCCGCCTATATCGACCAGGCGCTGTATTCCGACATGGCGGGGTATACGGATGTGATCGCCACCTGTATCGGTCATACCCATATCGATGTGGCGTGGTGGTGGACGGTGGAACAGACCAGGGAGAAGGTGGGACGCAGTTTTGCCACCGTGCTGAAACTGATGGAGGAATATCCCAATTATAAATTTATGTCCAGCCAGCCCCAGCTGTATGCGTTCCTGAAAGCACGCTATCCGGAACTCTATGAGAAGGCGAAGGAGAGGATTCGGGAAGGCCGCTGGGAAGCAGAGGGCGGTATGTGGCTGGAAGCCGATTGCAACCTGACTTCCGGGGAATCTCTGGTGAGACAGTTCATGCATGGTAAACGCTTCTTTCAAGAAGAGTTCGGGGTGGATAATAAAATCCTGTGGCTGCCGGATGTGTTCGGCTATTCCGGGGCATTGCCACAGATCATGAAAAAGTGCGGCATTGAATATTTCATGACAACTAAACTGGCGTGGAACCAGTTTAACAAGATTCCTTATGATACCATGATGTGGCGTGGCATTGACGGCTCCGAGGTGTTGACACATCTGATCACCACCTTGGGCGTCAGCCAGCCAATCAAGGATTTCTTTACGACTTACAACGGGATGCTCCATCCGGATTCCATTATGGGCGGCTGGATGCGTTACCAGAATAAGGATATCAACAACGATATCCTGGTGTCCTATGGCTATGGAGACGGGGGCGGCGGTCCCACCAGGGAGATGCTGGAGACATCCATCCGTATGGAAAAGGGCGTCAAGGGGATTCCCAAAGTACGGCAGGAATTTGCCCGCACGTACTTTGATGAACTGAAAGAGCGGGTTAAAGACAATAAGAGACTTCCGGTCTGGGAAGGAGAGTTCTATTTCGAATATCACAGAGGAACGCTCACTTCCATGGCCAGAAATAAACGTTCCAACCGCAAATCGGAACTGGGGCTGATGGAATTGGAACTTCTCAGTGTCCTGACAATGCAGGAGATGGGATATCCGGCGGAAGAACTGGATGCCATGTGGAAGCTGGTATTGTTAAATCAGTTCCATGATACATTACCGGGCTCTGCCATTCACGAAGTGTATGAGGTGACGAAGAAAGAATATGCGAAACTTGCCGAACAGCTTGCCGGGATGAGCGATGAGCGCAGACACGTCCTTGCCGGAACAGGGGAAGCGGTCACAATCTTTAACCCTATCGGCCGGGTGCGGGAGGATGTGGTGGAACTGGGCGGCTTTGCGGGAAATGCCCTTACGGACGGGGAAGGCAATGTATATCCGGTACAGAAGACCAAAGAAGGCAGTATCGCGTATGTAAAGAATCTGCCGTCTAAAGGCTATCAGTCGTTTACGGCGTTTGATGCCGGGCAGGAAGAAAAGCCCTTTGGATTAAACGGAGACAGGGAACTGGAAACGCCTTTTTATATCGTAAGGTTTAACGAGGGCGGGATGTTTACGAGCCTCTATGATAAGGAAAATGACAGGGAAGTGATACAGCCCGGCGAACAGGCCAATCTGCTGCGAATGTACGAGGATAAGCCGATTTACTTCGATAACTGGGATATTGATATTTATTATACCGAGAAATTCTGGGACGTAGATCAGATCACGCGTATGGAATGGACGGAGATGGGACCGGTGCGTGCGGTGTTGGAGATTGACAGGGAGGCTTCCAATTCCACATTCAGTCAGAAGATCATCTTCTATGCGAAGAGCCGTAGGATCGACTTTGTCACCCATGTGGACTGGAAAGAGCATCAGACGTTATTGAAGGTGCATTTTCCGGTGGCGGTGCATACGGATGAAGCGGCCTTCGATATCCAGTTTGGCAGCCTGACCAGGAAAACCCATCAGAATACCAGCTGGGATGTGGCGCGTTTCGAGAGCTGCGGGCAGAAGTGGATGGATTTGTCGGAAGGGCATTACGGGGTTTCTTTATTAAATGACTGTAAGTATGGACATTCCGTCAAGGATTCCAATATGGCGCTGACACTGATCAAGTCCGGCACGGAGCCGAACCCGGTGGCAGATCAGGAGGAACATGATTTTACCTATGCGATCTATCCCCATGCGGAGGGCTGGCGGGCAGCGGGCACGGTGGATGAGGCCTATAAGTTGAACCAACCGTTGACGGCTTTGACGGGGACTCAGGGCGGCAGGAACTTCTCTTATGCTTCTGTGGCACATGACAATGTTGTCATCGAGACCATCAAACAGGCTGAGGATGGCGAGGGCGTTGTGATCCGCATGTACGAGTCGGAGAATTCTTATACGAAGACAAAACTGACGGTTAATACAGCGTTTGAGAAAGCGTATATCTGCAATCTGTTGGAGGAGATTGAGAGTGAGGCGGATGTGTCTGGTAACAGCGTTGCTGTTGTATTGAAACCCTATGAGGTTGTGACTGTGCTTCTGAAATAGACGGTTTGCGGTTAAGAATGTGAGAGTTATTTGAAAAGAGTCGGAGATTGTGCCGGCTCTTTTCGTGGTTTTTGTATTTTTTTAGGGCGGGAAATAGTTGATACTTTGGGCAAAAAAGTATATGCTTATACAGACAGACAGTAATGGAGGAGTGCAGATGGCAATCATAGGATATGCGCTTTTGGCGGTAACAGTGTTCACGCTGGACCTGCTGATAAAAAATTATATTGAAAAGCACAAGACAGAGGGTGAGTCTGCTCCCGCCTGCGGCGGTCTGATCGTGGTGCGCAAATACCATAACAAAGGTGCGTTCTTGAATCTGGGCGAGAGGAAGCAGAAACTTATGACACTTGTGTCACTATTGCTGACGCTTTTTATGACGGTGGTATTTCTCACCACCTTTAGTTTTCGGGGCAGGAAGCTGTTAAAGACTGGCCTGGCCCTTCTTCTGGGCGGTGCCTACAGTAATACTTACGACCGTCTGGCGCGCAGGTATGTGGTGGATTATGTGAGTTTTCCGGTGAAGAATAAGAAGATTTCCAATATTGTATTTAATATTTCGGATTTCTGTATCATGATTGGGGCGCTGATGATGACGTTGGGGCAGACGACCTAGGGATGATTAGCTAGAGAAGATTGGGAACGCATAAAAAGATAAAAAGGGATGGCCAGAGGAGTTTCCGCCATCCCTTTATTTCATGCTTTTTAAGCGATGATAACAGTACCGGCTTTTCCCTTCACCGCATCGGAAACAGAAGCGAGTGAAGTGATCAGCACTTTACCGGCAGGGTTCTGTTCCAGATAGAAGATGGCGGCCTCAATCTTCGGCAGCATGGTGCCTTCCTCAAACTGTCCCTGAGCGATCAATTCCTTAGCCTGTACAACAGTGAGTTGGTCGAGGGATTTCTGCTCTGGCTGTTTATAATCCTGATAGACACAGGGCACGCTGGTGAGGATGATCAATTCGTCCGCCATCAGGTCTGCGGCCAGTTTGCCGGCGATAGAATCCTTTTCAATCACGGCGGAAGCGCCTTTCAAGGCATGTTTCTGTTCGATGACGGGAATCCCGCCGCCGCCGCAGGCGATAACGACCTGGTCGTCCTGTGCCAGGGCGCGGATGGCATCAATCTCTACGATATCAATGGGATGGGGGGCGGCTACTACACGGCGGAATCCTTTGCCAGGTTCTTCCTGTACATAGTTCCCCTTCTTGAGTTCTATCTCCGCGTCCTCGGCGGACATATAGCGCCCGATCACCTTGGTGGGGGCGTAGAAAGCTTCATCGTATGGATCCACGGTTACCTGCGTCAGAATGGTGCTGACGGTCTTGGAGATGCCGCGGCTTAACAGTTCGGCGCGCAGGGAATTCTGGATATCGTAGCCCACATAACCTTGGCTCATGGCGGAACAGACGCACATGGGAGCCGGGGTGTAGTCGATATATACCCGGCGCAGCTCTGTCATCGCCTTGTGGATCATGCTGACCTGGGGGCCGTTGCTGTGGGTAATGGTGAGTTGATAGTCGGCTTCCACCAAATCGGCCAGAGCCTTAGCAGTGACTTTTACCGCGTCCCACTGTTCTAGTGTGGTATATCCAAGCGCCTCATGTCCCAGTGAGACGACAGCTTTTTTCTTATTCATGATCTAACCTCCAAGCACGGGCCGTATGCGGCCGGTAATCATCAAATTCCAATAGTTTTCTATGAAAATAATCATTTTCAGTATAGCAAAAGCAGTCCTTTTTGTATAGGAGTTATTTTCCTAAAAATGCTTTCTGAGATAGTTATTGATGTACTATAAGGTGTTATGTAAATTTATTGTGCTAATTATCTAAGATTACCAGATAATATTGTTGCAATAATAGTTAAAATACACAAAAATAGTTTGACAGTAATTGTCAGAGAAGGTATAATGAAATACATAAAAAGAATCTGCATAACGGCAGATAATAAGTAGGTTATTCCCTTATTTTCCGTACGTTTATTTCACAGCGGCGGGCTTTTTTGATTTTAAGCGATTATTATCATGATGGGGAAAGCTGCTGTTATGCAGCAGGGGTAGTAAAAAGGGATTTTAGGTGTAAGGAAGGGGGGAGCCGGTGTCGCCGTACATAAACACTGGCGCCGGAATGAGTAATCTGGATATTTTACAGGGAATGTCCCTGGAACAGATCAAAGCAGTCACAGATGTCTTTCAGCAGTGTTCGGATTCTTATCTGTTTATTCTCGATCTGAATACAGATGTCTATATGGTTTCAGAGAAGGCAACGAAGCGTTTTCCGTTTGATAACACAATCATGGAGAATTGTACGGCGGTGCTTAAGGATGTGATTTATCCGTCAGATTATGCAATGCTGAAGGCGGATATTGAAAAGTGCGCCTCGGGGGAACAGGATACGCATGCATTGGAGTACCGCTGGCTTGACCGAAAAGGCAGAGTGGTCTGGATCAGCTGTAAGGGTACAGTGGTGACGGGCACCGATGGTCACAGGCTGCTTGTGGGCAGAGTGAGTGAATTGGGCAAGAAAGCGAAGGCAGATAATATCACAGGACTTCGCAGGGAGGCTAGATTCCGGCTTAATGCGGAAGCGCTTTTGCGGGATCGGCCAGAGTCTATCCGCTATGTGATGCGTGTCGGTATTGATAATTTTAAAGAGATTAATGAAAAAGAGGGCGTGGAGGCCGGCGATGAAGTCCTGCAGGAATTGGCGGAATGTATCCTGAAGACGGTGGATGAGAAAGTGGATGTCTATCGTCTCATGGCGGATGAGTTTTTGGTCGTAGATGCCACGGATACGGTTTATAAAAAACCGCGGACAGTCTATAACCAGCTCCAGAAGAAGATAGCAGGCATGGTCAAAAAGAAGGAATACAGTCGTTTTTACACAGTGTCCGCCGGCGTGATAGAAGAGAACTTTACGGGCAGGACTGCGGAAGAACTTTTACGGCTTACGGAATTTGCCTTGAATGAGGCCAAGCGCAACGGCAGAAATCAGATGGCGGTATATGACCAGGCGTCTTATGACGATTATCTTAAGAGGCTTGATATGCGCAAAGCGCTCAGAAAGGCGATCAATCATCAGTTTGAGGGATTTGAAGTATATTATCAGCCTATTGTATCCACGCCAGGGTATCAACTGGTGGGAGCGGAGGCGCTGCTTCGATGGCGTAGTGAAAAATATGGGAATGTGTCTCCGGCAGTGTTTATTCCGATTTTGGAAGAGAGCGGTCTGATCATCCCGGTGGGCAAATATGTCCTGTGGGAGGCGGCCAATACTTGTAAGAAGTGGAAGGAATACATTCCAAGTTTCCATGTCAATGTAAATCTGTCCTATGTGCAGCTTTATCGGAGTGACCTGTTGAAGGACGTGGACAAGTGTATTAAGGAAGTGGGGATTGATTCCGATAGTCTGGTGCTGGAATTGACAGAGAGCGGCTATATCGAGACCAACGGGCGGATCAAAGAATTTTTCAAGGAATTGAAGGAAAAGAAAATAGACCTGGCGCTTGACGATTTCGGCACGGGGTATTCTAATATGCGTTATCTGAAAGAGATAGAGGCCAAAACAGTCAAGATTGACAGAAGTTTTGTGGTGCAGGCCCTGCAGAATGACTATGACTACAATATTATCAGTCATATCATAGACATGGTGCACAGCCTGGGATCTTCCGTGTGCATGGAAGGCATTGAGGAACAAGAGGAACTTAACAAAATGATGCAGACCAAACCAGATATGATCCAGGGATATTATTTCGGCAAACCGACGCCGGCCGAGCAGTTTGAAGAACAGTTCCTGAGGACTAAAGATTCTCCTTAATCCGGATGTCAACGTCCACATAGTTGTTTTCGCTGGCGGGCGCTTCCCCTGTAGTCAGATAGGTAAACAGGATAGCGAGGGGATTGTATCCCTGTAGAAAGGGCTGTTGGCAGATGGTAGCTGCAATCAGTCCTTTTTCCATAAATGCCCTGGTGGTGGGTACCATATCATTGGCGATGACGGTCATATTCTGGTGACGGCCTGAGGCCATGATAGCGCGGCAGCCGCCGTATACGCCGCCGGCGGTAAAATAAAACGCATTGATTCCGGGATGTCTGTTCAACAGGCCGATGGTCAATTCATAGCTTTCTGATTCATCATCGTTGTTGTTCACGATATCCACAATACGAATGTTATTGTAAGAAGATGTCACATGACGAAAGCCGGCGATGCGCTCCGTATGGCAGAGTATGTTTTGGGAGCCGGAGACAATGCCCACAAACACATCTCCCTTTGTCATAAGATGCATAAGTCCGGCGGCAGTTTCTCCGGAACGGTAATAATGGCTTCCCACATAGGCGATGCGTCTGGAATTTTCGATATCCGTATTTAAGGTCACCACGGGAATCCCCTGGTCGCAGAGCAGGTTGATCTTTTCGCGGACGGCGTTGTCGTTATAGGGAGAAATGGCCAAGCCGTTAATGCCTTCCCCAACGAGTTCTTCAATGGCGGACAGCTGCTGTTCCAGACTGTATTCGGTCTGTCTGATGAGGACGCTGCAGTTGTAGCCTTCCAGTTCGGTGGCCTTGTCGCGGACGCCGGCGAGGACGTCGTCATAAAAGGGATTGCCGATGCCGAGAAGAACGACACCCAGCTTAAGGTTCTTCTTCTGGGCAGCCAGAACGATACCGGCTTTGTTGGGTTTGTAGTCCAGCGCCTGGACGATTTCCAGGATCTTTGCTTCGGTCTGGGGATTTACTTCACCACGGTGGTTGAGGACACGGTCTACCGTTCCTCTTGATACGCCTGCGAGTGTGGCGATTTCTTTGATGGTTGCCATAATAGGTTTCCTTCTCTGTAATGTCGTTATCTAAGGTATGACTTACACATTAGCATATTGCGCGCCGCAAGTCAATTGCGGTGAAAGAATCCGTAAAAGTGGAAATAGACAATATGAAGTCTCGTATTTTGTTCAATGTTACGAAAATAATTTACGGGGTTGATTTTCTACTTTGTACGGCTTATCATGAAATTAACGTGCACGTGCACGGCGATGAGCGGCACGCACAACGAACTGTAGTACAAAATAAAAAGATTGGGAGGGTTAGCATGCTGTACATAGGCGTAGATTTAGGAACCAGTGCCGTGAAACTTCTTTTGATGGAGGGAAACGGCAGGATTGTCAATATCGTGTCCAAGGAGTATCCTTTATATTTCCCGCATCCAGGCTGGTCGGAACAGAAACCGGAAGATTGGTACGAGCAGAGTATCGCAGGGATTAAGGAGCTGATCGCGGATGTGGATAAGAGTCAGATCGCGGGCATCAGTTTCGGCGGACAGATGCACGGACTGGTGATTCTCGATGAGAAGGATGAAGTGATTCGGCCGGCAATTCTCTGGAATGATGGGAGGACAACAGAGGAGTGCGACTATCTGAACAATGTGATCGGCAAGGATAAACTTTCCCAGTATACGGCGAATATTTCCTTTACCGGATTTACGGCGCCCAAGGTTCTCTGGGTAAAAAATAAGGAGCCGGAGAATTTTGCCAAAATTCGGAAAATCATGCTGCCGAAGGACTATATCGCATATAAGCTGACCGGCGTACATTGTACGGATGTGTCCGACGCTTCCGGTATGCTTTTGTTTGATGTGAAGAATCGCTGTTGGTCTAAGGAAATGTGCGAGATCTGCGGCGTGAAAGAAGAGCAGCTTGCGAAGATTTACGAGAGTTATGAGACGGTGGGTACCGTACTTCCGGAGATCGCGAAGGAACTGGGGATTCCTGAGAACGTTAAGGTAGCGGCAGGCGGCGGCGACAACGCGGCAGCGGCTGTGGGTACCGGTACGGTGGGAGATGGGATGTGTAATATCTCTCTGGGCACCAGCGGCACCATCTTTATTTCTTCCAATAAGTTTGGCGTGGATAAATTCAACGCCCTGCATGCCTTTGCCCATGCGGATGGACATTATCATCTGATGGGGTGTATGCTCAGCGCCGCATCCTGTAATAAATGGTGGATGGATGATATCATTGGCACGGAGGCTTATGCGGACGAGCAGAAGGCGATCACCGATGATAAACTGGGCGAGAATCACGTGTATTTTCTGCCTTACCTGATGGGTGAGCGTTCTCCGCACAATGATCCCAATGCCAGAGGAACCTTTATCGGTATGACCATGGATACCACTAGGGCGGATATGACCCAGGCGGTATTGGAGGGTGTGGCCTTTGCGCTCAGGGATTCCTTGGAAGTGGCAAGGTCTTTGGGGATTCATATTGAGAGGACCAAGATCTGCGGCGGCGGCGCAAAAAGTCCCCTGTGGAAACGTATGATTGCCAATATCATGAATCTGAAAGTGGATGTGATCGAGAGCGAGGAAGGGCCTGCCATGGGCGGCGCTATGCTGGCGGCTGTGGCCTGCGGCGAGTATAAAGATGTAGAAGAAGCGGCCGCTAAGATTGTGAAGGTTGTGGATACTGTGGAGCCGGAGGCGGACCTGGTGGCCAAGTATGAGGCGCGTTACCAGAAATTTAAGAAGATTTATCCGACTTGTAAGGAATTGTTTACAATGATATAAGAAGATTCATCTTATCAGGATTTGAACAGATTGTCTGAGATGTCTTAGTAGAAAAGAGTGGTAACGGAGATTTAGGATAATAACCAGAAAGGAGACAACACGAATGGAGATTAAAAAAGTGACAGATCCGTCATTTCGTAAGTATGGCCGGATCGTGGAAGGGATTGACTTCACTGATTTGGTGGAGGCGATCAAGAAGGAGACACCCTTGCCAGAGGGGGTAGCTTATGAGCCGTCCATCCAGGCGTTGGAGGCGACACAGGCAGCGAAGGATTTACAGAGGAGAACCTACGGGGAACTGCCGATCGAGGTGGGCTACTGCAACGGGCATAATTATAAACTCAATGCCATAGAGTATCACAGAAGTTCAGAAATCAATGTGGCGGCTACGGACGCAGTGTTGATCGTAGGCATGCAGCAGGACATCACGGACGACTTTACTTATGAGACCGCTAAGATGGAAGCGTTTTTGGTGGAAGCAGGCACGGCGGTGGAACTTTATGCGACTACCCTTCACTATGCGCCCTGCAGTGCGGATGAGAATGGTTTCAAGGTAGGCATCGTACTTCCCGCAGGCACCAACTATCCGTTGCAGGAGAGCCATGAGGGTTGGGAGGATTCCCTGATCACCGCGCAGAACAAATGGCTGATCGGCCATGCGGAAGGCGGACTCGATGCCGGCGCGCATATCGGACTTGTGGGCAAGAATTTGGATATCCGTGAATAAAAGTAAAGTCCTTCGGACTTAACTTTGCGAGATCCGCTTCGCGGACTCGGAATAAGCGGAAGGTAGTAAAGTCCTTCGGACTTAACTTTGCGAGATTTGCTTCGCAAACTCGGTATAAGCGGAAGTATAAAACATATAAACAACCGGCAGCACCGGTTAAAGGAGGATAAACAATATGAACAATTTACCGAAAGTAAAAATTGGTATCGTAGCGGTAAGCCGCGACTGTTTCCCGGCATCTCTTGCTGTGAACAGAAGAAAAGCCTTGGTGGAAGCTTACAAGGCAAAATATGATGCAGAGGATATTTATGAGTGTCCTGTCTGCATCATCGAGAGTGAGATTGACATGGTAAATGCTCTGAAGGATATCAAGGAGCAGGGATGTAACGCGCTTTGCGTTTACCTGGGCAACTTTGGTCCTGAGATTTCAGAGACTTTGCTTGCAAAACATTTCGATGGCCCGAAGATGTTCGTGGCAGCAGCAGAGGAGTCCCAGAATGACCTGATCCAGGGACGTGGCGATGCTTACTGCGGTATGCTCAACGCAAGCTACAACTTAAAACTGCGCAACATCAAGGCGTATATTCCGGAGTATCCGGTAGGCGATGCAGAAGACTGTGCTGATATGATCCATGAGTTTGTGCCGATCGCTCGCGCAGTGGCAGCGCTCGCTAACTTAAAGATCATTTCCTTTGGTCCGAGACCGCTCAATTTCCTGGCTTGTAATGCACCGATCAAACAGCTTTACAATCTGGGCGTAGAGATTGAGGAGAACTCCGAACTCGACCTGTTTGAAGCGTTCAATAAGCATGCAGACGATCCTCGTATTCCGGACGTGGTTAAGGATATGGAAGCAGAACTTGGCGATGGCAACAACAAACCCAGCATTCTTCCGAAACTTGCTCAGTATGAGTTGACACTGCTTGACTGGGTAGAGGAGCACAGAGGGTATCGTGAGTATGTGACACTTACCAGCAAATGCTGGCCTGCATTCCAGACACAGTTTGGTTTCGTTCCCTGCTTCGTAAACAGCCGTCTTGCAGGCAGAGGCATTCCGGTATCTTGTGAAGTAGATATCTATGGTACTTTAAGCGAGTTCATCGGCCAGGCAGTCAGCGATGACATCGTAACCCTGCTCGACATCAATAACTCCGTACCGAAGGATATGTATAAAGAGTCCATCGAAGGCAAGTTTGATTATAAGTATACGGATACATTCATGGGCTTCCACTGTGGTAATACCTGTTCCAAGAAGCTGTCCAAGTGCAGCATGGAGTACCAGATGATCATGGCAAGATCCCTTCCTGAGGAAGTGACACAGGGTACGCTGGAAGGCGACATCGTTCCTGGTGACATCACCTTCTATCGTCTGCAGAGCACCGCTGATAACATTCTTCGTGCTTATGTGGCAGAGGGTGAGGTACTGCCTGTAGCGACCAAGTCCTTCGGTGGTATCGGTGTATTCGCTATCCCTGAGATGGGCAGATTCTATCGTCATGTACTGATTGAGAAGAATTATCCTCATCATGGCGCGGTAGCATTCGGTCATTTTGGTAAGGCTTTGTATGAAGTGTTTAAGTACATCGGCGTGGATGTGAGCGAGATTGGTTATAATCAGCCCAAGAGCCTGCCTTATCCGACAGAGAATCCCTTTGCGTAAGAGCCTTTCAAGAGACTTTCGCATGAGAGATTTTCAGATAAGAGATTTTCAGATAAGAGATTTTCAGATAAGAGATTTTCAGATAAGAGATAGGAATTGATATAAGAATTTCAAAGATATAACAAAAGAGGCGGAGCCAATCGGTTCCGTCTCTTATCATGTAAATGTAAAATAAATGAAATTTGAGTTGGTGAAGCAGATCTCGCAAATTAGAGTGTTGTATCCAAAGTGGATCCGGCATTGACATTGCTGTAGCTGCCCTGGTTGTTATAGGTTTTGCTGTTCAGGGATTCGCCTTGGCTCGCATAACGATAGATGCTATTGATCCTGTCGGTCATCTTTTCCCCGAAAGAGTATACGCCGGTAAACAAATTCTTGACATTGCCCATATCTGATTCCTTGAATTTGGTCTCGTCTATGGAGAGTGTCTTATCGGAATTTACCGTGACGCCCATCCTGGAGAACGCGCTCTTGTTGCCGTTTACAAGGCTCTTTAAGTAATTGGCCTGATTGATGACGTTGGAGTTGTTACTGTCATTGGTGTTCTTGATCAGGTTGTTATAGTCTTTTACAAAAGCAGAGAACGCATCGTATACTTTGTCTTTGTTGTCGTTGTTGATATCCATGGTGGACAGTTTTTCCAAAGATTTATACAGTGTGCTGGCAGATGTTGCCGATGCGGGATCTTCTGCAGTCTTAGAAATCTCCTTCTTGGAAGAAGAACTGTTTGTCTTGGAACTGCTGGAAGAAGCGCTTCCGGAACCGCTTGCGTACTTGGCCTTGGAGGAGGTCACAGCCTCACCATCGCCTGCGGCGCGGTAGATTCTGCTCGCTCTGTCAACTGCTTTGTCTGCAAAGGAACCGATGCCGCCGAATAATGTCTTGACGGTGCCGGCACGGCCGCTGTCATCGGTGAATCCCTTCTTGAAGGAATCCTCATCGAGGGACAGTGTCCTATCTGAATTCATGGTAATACCAATTTTGGCAAAAAGCTTGTAGTTGCTGTAATAAGAGTCATACAGCGCGTCCGTCTGTTTCTGGACAGTGGCATTCTCACTCTTTGAGCCGCTCTTCATCAGGCTGTTGTAGTCTTTGATAAAAGCGGATACCGCATCCGTAATCTTCTGGATATTTTCTTCGCTGCGGTCATCGTAATTTAAATTGCCCAGTGCGCTTGCAGATTTGTGAAGTGCGCTTGCAGCCGATGCCGAGGAAGCGTCTTTTACCTTCTTTGCTTTGGAAGAGGAAGATTTCTCACTTTCTTCGCCTTCTTCAGCCTTCATTTTAGCATAGTAGCTTTTCATCATCTTGCCGTAGCTGCCGTTTTTGATTGCGGCATAGTCCGTAAGCAGTGAAGAACCGTCAAAACCGCCGGAACTACTGGAACCTGCTCCACTCAATAGGGTGGAGTAAGTATCTGCTAATCCTGAACTTAATCCGTTTAAACTAATTCCCATTTTGCATCCCTCCATGTAATATTGTTCGACTTCCGTGTCTGTTGTGTTATCCGGGACCGCAAAGCAATCCTTGTGATAGAATTTTGCCCGATTTGTTATTGTGTAAGAAATGGTAAATAAAGTACATTCTTATATATATTATCTCGGTTTTTATACGGATTTGTAAAGGGGTAAAACGTATTTTTTCAAAATTTTCACGACATTTTTTTTAGATTTGATGACATATGGCATCAAATAAATCAACTCTATTATGTACTATGAAAATGTCAGTAAAAATATCAGTCTAATTTCAGGTCGCCTTCTTTGATCCAGCCAATCTTTCTTAAGAAATTGCCGACAAGCAGGGAGATCACAGCGGGCAGGATGAAACTGATCAGAATCAGGCCGATCCAGTCGAAAGCGGTGATGGCAGTCTTGGTGCCGGCGGCAATGTCATTGATCCAACCGGAGTATACCCCAATCTGTCCCACCAGACCGCAGGTGCCCATGCCGGAAGACACCGGTGTGCCGTTCATTTGCAAATGGAACACACAGGTGGCAAGAGGGCCGGTGATGGCGGAAGCGATGATGGGCGGAATCCAAATGCGGGGATTTTTTAAAATGTTGCCCATCTGCAGCATGGAGGTGCCAATGCCCTGGGAAACCAGTCCGCCCCATTTATTTTCCTTAAAGCTCATGACGGCGAATCCCACCATATTGGCACAGCATCCGGCCACCGCCGCGCCGCCGGCCAGTCCTGTGAGTGACAGGGCTGCACAGATTGCTGCGGAAGAGATAGGCAGTGTAAGTGCAATACCGACAAGGACGGAAACGATAATGCCCATCAGGAAGGGCTGTAGTTCGGTAGACCACATGATCAGCTGGCCGATGCTGCTGGCCGCAGCACCGATGCCGGGAGCCAACAGGGTGGAGAGCGCTACCCCCACAAAGATGGTCACAAAGGGGGTTACCAGAATATCAACCTTTGTCTCTTTGGAGACCAGTTTGCCGCACTCTGCCGCCAGGATAGCGATGATCAGCACCGCCAGGGGACCGCCGGCGCCGCCCAGTTCATTGGCTGCTCCGCCTACGGCCGCCAGGGAGAAGAGTACGAGTGGCGGGGCCTGCAGGGCAAAACCGATGGAGATGGCCATAGCCGGTCCTGCCATGGCAGCCGCGTAACCGCCGATGGTCACCAGATATTCAATACCGGTCTGCTGTCCCAGCGTTTTGATAATGGTGCCAATCAGAAGGGAGCAGAAGAGTCCCTGTGCCATAGCGCTCAGACAGTCCACACCGTAGCGTTTCAGAGAAAAACTAATGTTTTTACGTTTTAAAAATTCTTTCATGATGTTAAGAGGTTCCTTTCTCACATTTTAGGACATCCAGTCATATTGTAGTAGTTTATGAGATTTTGTCAAGTTATATCGTGTGGATATTGCAGATTGGATTGTGTGGATAGTTATTTTTCACACTGTATCTTGGCATAGGTGTAAAAAGTAATTGTAGATATTACTGGCCGGAGAATAGATGGTGAATGAAAAATTGAATTATTTGTTACGCATTATTTCAGCGGATTGTTAGGGGAGGTAAAGAGGATGTCCGGAAGGAATAGATTGCACAAGGCGGGAGAATACGGTAAAATGATGTATATAATAACGAAGCTATAGATGCTGGATAGACAAATGAGGGGAGAGAGAAGATGAAGAGAGCAGGAAATGAATTATTGCAGTTTTTGGCGGGGCTGGCGATGCTGATTGCCGGATTGTTTATTTTTTCACAAAAAGTTATGGTGTCGTCCGGATTTTTTGGCCAGGGATTTTCAATTGGCGGCTTCCATATGGGTAATGGACTGATCATGGTGCCTTTTATCATAGGAATCGTGTGGATGTTTGTGACAGAAGGGAGTGTGGGCTCCAAGTTGTTTACGGCTGCCAGTATATTGATTATCATTCTGGCGGTGATTATAACCACCGATATCCGTCTGATGCATGTGACACTTTATGAGTGGGCCTTGATTCTGGTGTTGATTTTTGGTGGAGCGGGGCTGGTGGCGAGGATTCTTTTTGCAGGGAGATGGATTCCCGAAAGCGAGGAACGCAGGGAGGATCCCCGGATCGAAGAGACTGATAGAAAAGTGCTGGAAATTGAAGAAGAATTAGAACGGATTAAGAAAGAACGGTGATTGTTATGTATGAAGAGGGTAATCAGGCGCTGACGCTGCATCCGGATTTTTTTGATCCCATCCACAGGAATGCCGAATTGGTCATGGAGCCGGGGGATCCTGAGTTCGTGAGGGTGTCCTATTATGACGAGATACCCAATGTCAGGGTGGGAGAAGAAGGGAATGTAGAGTTTTATCTGTATGCACCCAATGCCGAGAAGGTGGAGATTGGATGCCTTGGCGGATTTGCCGGAACCGGGCGGTTTGCTTTAGAACCGGATGGGAAGGGCGGTTTTAGGGGCACCAAGAAATTCCATTATGGGATGCATTATTATCATTGGTATGTGGATGACGTGCAGGTCTGCAATCCCAAGGCGGGTGTGTCTTACGGTTGTTTCCGTGTGATCAATACCTTTGAGGTGCCGGAGAAAGAGGACGATTTCTTTTATATCAGGCCGGTTCCCCACGGGACAGTCAGCATCTGCAAATATGTGTCAGGGGTGAACGGTCATCTCAAGGAGAGTTATGTGTATACGCCGCCCGGCTATGAGGAGCGGGAAAATGCTGGGAGAAAGTATCCTGCACTTTATCTTCTGCACGGTGTCGGAGAGAGCGAGACCGGTTGGATCTGGCAGGGAAAACTAAATTTTATCATGGATAACCTGATCGCAGACGGACTGTGTGAAGAGATGATCGTGGTTATGGTCTGCGGTTATGCTTTTTTGCCGGAGGAAGATATGATTTTCTTGCCGGGAGATTTTGATAAGGAGCTGATAGAAGATGTCATTCCTTATATGGAAAGGCAGTTCCGGATCAAGGTTGGGCGGGATAACCGCGCCGTTGCCGGGCTTTCCTTGGGTTCTGCCCAGTCCGCCCTCTCGGTGATGAAGCATCCGGATTTGTTCGGCGCCTTGGGTGTCTTTTCCGGTGTGTTTATGGAGCCGTTGGGATCCGTCATCTCTGCGAAGGATAAGCCGCATTTGGTCTTTCTTTCCTGCGGAAGCGAGGAGAAGGAGATTCTTGAAAGTAAAGAGCATTATACGGTGCAGTTGGAGCAGGCAGCAGTGCCGGTGATGAACAGGACCTATGAGGGTTATCATGAATGGATGGTCTGGAGAAAAAGCCTGGCGGACTTTGCGCCGGCCCTTTTCAGATGGGAGACTGAGAAAGATATAAAAAGAGGAGAAGATGCCCTGCGGGATGCGAAGGGGCAGAGGAAAGAGGGTACAGGAAAAAGGTGTGCTTTTGACAGGGATTGTCTAGGGGTGGATGAGGAAGGAGTTTTTACACAGCAACTCCACAGACAGAGTCGTGAAGAACAGATGTTATTTTTTGATCCTGTATATAAACAAGTCTGTTTTGAGACGGACGAGCAGGGCAGACCTGCCGGCCGTTATATAGAGGAACAGCCGGGATTTACCTGTATGGGGGATGGAAATGTGAAGATTTCCCTGTATGCGCCCGGCGCGAAGCAGGCGGAAGTGGATATATTTGACTGCGGCCGCATGTGTCTGCAGCAGGATTCTCAGCGCCAGGGGTATTGGTGCGGTGTTATGGAGGATGTGGAGCCGGGATTCCATTATGTCACGTTCAATGTGAACGGCACAAGGGTGTTGAATGTGCAGGCACCGGTGGGATATGGATGTTTCCAGGCCATCAACTATCTGGATGTGCCAGATTCGGAATTTACATATCATGAACTGCACAACGTCCTCCATGGTCAGGTGCATATGGACTATTATACCTCTTCCCAGACAGGCCGGGCGAAGCTGTGTTATGTCTATACACCGCCGGGGTATGATGCCTGCGACGGCAGGAGATATCCGGTGCTTTACCTGCAGCATGGCGGGGGTGAAAATGAGATTGGTTGGTTTCGTCAGGGTAAGATTGCCAACATAGCGGACAACCTGATCGCGGCCGGGCGGATGACGGAAATGCTTATCGTGATGAATACGGGCTATGCTTTCCGGGTGGATGGAACGAGCCATTATGCGGTGGGTTCCTTTGAGGAGGAACTGGTGCAGGACTGCATTCCTTACATTGACGGGCGGTATGCCACCCAGGCGGATAAAAGGCACAGAGCCATGGCAGGGCTCTCCATGGGCGGGATGCAGTCCCAGAAGATTGCCCTGCATCATACGGATTTGTTTGCTTCCCTGGGTATTTTCAGCGGTGGGTTCGTGATTGCGGATGAGGAGGAAGACTATCGGGAACTTTTGTATCATGCGGACCGGTTCCGGGAGGAATTGGATCTGCTGTTTGTGGGCTGCGGCGTGCAGGATCACTTCTATGAGAAGACCGTTGCCAATGTGAAGGAGATACAGGGACGAGGCGTGCCGATTATGGATTATTTTGCTCCGGGCAGGCATGACTGGAACTTTTGGAGGCGATGTGTGGTGCGGTTTTTACAGGCCTTATTCCCGAAGCAGGCTTATAATCCTTATCTGCCCTCCTGGGAATATATCCCAGACGGAGAACCCTATGTGTTTGGTGACAGAGTCTATGTTTATGGTTCCCATGATTATTATAATGGGCATGTATTTTGTCTGGGAGATTATGTGTGTTGGTCTGCGCCTGTAGATGACTTGGGGAATTGGCGTTATGAGGGCGTTATCTACCCGAAGACCTCCGATCCTCTCAACAGGGACGGGAAAATGTGTCTGTATGCGCCAGATGTGACAGTGGGGCCGGACGGCAGATATTATCTGTACTATGTGCTGGACCATGTGTCCGTGGTCTCGGTGGCAGTCTGCGATACCCCGGCAGGTGAGTTTACATTTTATGGTTATGTGCATTATCCGGACGGTGTTCGTCTGGGAGAAAGAGAGGGCGATCAGCCACAGTTTGATCCAGGCGTGCTGACGGAAGACGGCAGGACCTATCTCTATACGGGATTCTGCCCCAGGGGCGATGCATCCAGGATTGGGGCGATGGTGACTGTCTTAGGGCCGGATATGCTGACTATAGAGGAGGCGCCCAGGATTGTGGCGCCGGGATGCGAGCACAGTGAAGGCTCCAGTTTTGAGGGACATGAATATTTTGAGGCGGCTTCCATCCGCAAAGTGGGGACGGACTATTACTTTATTTATTCTTCCATCGCAATGCATGAACTGTGTTATGCGGTGAGCAAAAAGCCGGACAAGGATTTTGTCTACGGCGGTGTGATCGTCAGTAATTGTGATCTGCATATAGATACTTATAAACCGGCTGACAAGCCCATGGCCTATGGGGCCAATAATCATGGAAGCATTGTGCAGATTGGGGAGGACTGGTATATTTTTTACCATCGTCATACCAACGGCACCTGGTACAGCAGACAGGGCTGTGCGGAGAAGATTGAAATAGCAGAGGACGGCAGTATTCTACAGGCAGAGATGACTTCCTGTGGCCTAAACGGAGCGCCGCTTCGGGGTGAGGGAGAATATGGGGCGTATCTGGCCTGCAATCTCTTTACGGACACAGAGTCGGTCTATGTGGGTGACGATAGATTCCCCAAGATCATGCAGGATGGCAGAGACGGAGATGAGGAACCGGGGTACATCGGCAATATGAAAGATTCCGCTACGGCAGGATTCAAATACTTTGCCTGTAAAAATGTGACGGAAATTTCAATCAAGACGCGGGGATATGCGGGCGGCTGTTTTGAGGTGCGCACGGCCTGGGACGGCGAGATTCTGGCGGAGATTCCCATCAGATATTCCAATGTCTGGGAAGAATATACGGCGCCGGTGCATATTCCTGACGGCATACAGGCAATCTATCTTACCTACCGTGGAGATGGCGTTGCGAGCCTGCTTTCCTTTGCCTTAAAGACAGGAGAGCGGGACTAACAAAAACTGTCGCCGGAGATCAGATATCCTCCTCTTTATACAGAGCGTAGAAATCAGAATCCATGTTATCCATCATTTGAGCGAACCATCTCTTGGCATCATCCAGTGCCCGATTGTAAATGATGGGCGCCATTTTGCGTTCAAATAATTCATATAACTGCATTTGTTCGATCAATCCGATTTCTTCGCCGCGCTCATCTAGATAAAATGCTTTGATTTCGGCGTTTAACTTTTCTTTTTGAGCATCTGAGAGTTTGATTTGAGGCAGGGATTCTCTTTTGGCCATGGCAGGTTCTCCTTTGGTGGGTTGTTGACAAGTAATTCTTGTGACGCAAGCCGCTGGGCTTGCGTCTATGATATTCAATTCACAGAAGCTGTAATCTGTGGCAATGCCAGCAAGAATTACGTAAGTAATTCTTGTGACGCAAGCCGCTGGGCTTGCGTCTATTATATCACGGCATGGGAAAACGGGGTGAAAGTTTTTATGAATAAAAGTGACAAGAGTGTCAAAGGTGTCAGCATCATTGGCGGGGCGGACGGCCCTACCAGCATTTTCATAGCAGGCAGAACAGGCACAGGCAAAAGGCCGCTTAAAGTGCGGCTTAAGAATTGGCTGTACGGGCAGAGACGCAAGAGGATTGCCAGATGTATTCGCCCCAATCCACACTCCCTGAAGCAGGTCACAGCCTTTATGAAAAGGGAGTATGATGCAAGGGAGATGTCCAAAGAAAGCCGGCAATATCAGGAGATGAAGGACAGTCTGCGGGAAGCGCTGATCGTGCAGAATCGGCCGGAACTGCTGGAAGGGTTGGCGGAAGTTGCAAGGCCGAAGGAATATACGAAAGAAGCCATGGAAGAAATGTTCCGTCAGATAGAGCAAAGGAGAGAGGCTGCCGCCAGGATACCGGACGATCAGTTTACGATGGACTTTCATGTCTATGAAATCTGCATAGAGGGCGGAAGAATGGAGATAGAGATTGATTACCGGTGGGATGTTCTGGGGATGTCTTATAGCGGGAGAAAAGCGGCTATGAAGAAATTAAGGCAGATAAGCCGCAGGCTGCATCTTTATTATGGAGTTACTAAGGAAGATATCAGGGAAGAGTCAAAAAGGTACTCCTCGCTGCTTACGGCCTTGGCTTCGGAATAGTGGATAACGGAAGAAGTTTTGCACGGGGAGGTATGTATGGGTGCAAGGATCTGTTTTACCAATCATATTCATATCGCAGAGAAATCCTTTGACAATGGCCTGATAAAGGAAATTGGATATAAAGATATCACACCGAAGCTGTTGGAAGAGATCGGGCAGGATGACCGCATCAAGATGATCCAGATCAGCAGCAGGCTTCCGAAAAAGGCCTACGGGGTGATAGACCGTATCCTGGAAAGAAGGCCGGATCTGTATCTCAGGATTTTCAGTGTCGGCACTACCTGTGAGACCTTTGATCTGTCTGTCCTGGGACAGATGCCGCATCTGACAAAAGTCTGGCTGGAAGCGTATCTTCGCTATCAAAAGGAGGCGGTTAACCCCGAATATCTGTGTGAACTTCCCAACTTAAAAGGACTGCATCTTAACCTGTTTGACTGTCGGGATTATCAGTTTGTCAATCATCTTTCCAGCAATCTGGAAGAATTGATTCTCTATGCGGATACCATGGGCGGCGGCATACGTTTTGACTGCAAGTGGCTCCTGCAATATGAGAATTTGCGTACTCTGTATCTTGGCAAGAAAGCCCAAAAGAATCTGGAGAGCATTACTCAGCTGCCAAAGATTAAAGAGTTGTCCCTGCGAGGCATTAAAGTGGCGGATTTTGACTTTTTAAAGGAACTTTCCCTGGATACTTTCCGACTGTTGTGGTGTGGCAATTCCGATCTGTCCGGGTTGAGCGTGCTGCAGAGCCTGAGAGAACTTGAACTCTGGAGGATCATGAAGTTGGAGAACTTGGATTTCATTTCCTCATTGAGCAATCTTGAGATCTTGAAGCTTCAGGATTTGAAACATATAAAAACCTTGCCAGATCTGAGCAATCTAAAGAAACTGAAAAGGATTCAACTGGACAATGTGCCGATTGACAAAGATATGCTTGATATGTCCGTGAGAAAGTTGCTTTATCCGTGATAATATGGTATCGTTACAGTAATTACAATATTTGTAAAAAGGAGGACGATGATGAGGGTTATTAAGGCAAAAGACTATGATGATATGAGCAGAAAGGCAGCTAACATTATTTCTGCACAGATTATCATGAAACCGGACTGTGTGCTCGGTCTGGCAACCGGTTCTACGCCGATTGGGACGTATGCAAAGCTGGTGAAGAGGTATCAGAAGGGTGATTTGGATTTTTCCAATGTGACAACAGTCAACTTGGATGAATACAAAGGACTCAACCGGGAGAATGAGCAGAGCTATTATTATTTTATGCATGACAATCTGTTCGGGAAAGTGAATGTTGATTTGAAGAGGACTTTCCTGCCAGACGGCATGGAGCCTGATGCAAAAAAGGCCTGCGAGGATTATGATCGGATCATTGCCGCTACCGGCGGAGTGGATCTGCAGCTTTTAGGGCTTGGTCATAACGGCCATATCGGGTTTAATGAGCCGGCGGAGATTTTTGAGGCGGAGACACATTGTGTTGACCTGACGGAATCTACTATTACAGCCAACAGACGCTTCTTTGCCTCCGAGGAAGAAGTGCCGAGACAAGCATATACCATGGGGATTAAGACCATCATGCGGGCGAGGAAGATACTGCTTGTGGTTAGCGGAGAAGATAAGGCGTCCATCGTGAAAGAGGCTTTCTATGGAGCTATCACACCGAAGGTACCGGCTTCTGTGCTGCAGCTTCACAATGATGTGACGATCGTTGCCGATGAGGCGGCATTGTCTAAAGTAAATCTTTGATTTTCATAAAACTAAGGGATGAGAAAAGAACGGTCTTTGGTGGAGGAGGCCGTTCTTTTTATGTGCAGATTCCATCGGCGTGAAAGTTGTCCTTTTTTGGAAAAAATAACAAAACAGTGGGATATGATGCATATACTTAACTAAAAACAGTGCGCAGGAGATCAGAACGCGTTGTCATCGCAGCGAATGCCCTGATATGGAGGACTATGATGCCGAAAAAAAGAAGCTGGAATGATAAACTCAGACTTGCCATAGGAGAATTGGAGAATAAAATACAGCGGGAACGCGAGAAGGGAAGAAAGACAGGCACCTGGCCCGAACGGGAAAAGGTGGAAGAGTGGAATGCCGAAAGAAAGCGGATGCGGGGGTATGGACAATATTGCGGCTCTGTCTGTGCCACGGAGAAGACGCAGACCAAGGCGGAACGGAGACGGGAAGATTTTATGAAGAATGCGCTGATGCAGACTGCCAAATCAGCAGCGTTTTTGTTGGCAACACTGGCCCTGATCCAAGGAGTGATCAGGGCGCTGCCAGATTCCATTACCGTCAACAGTTCTGTAGGCGGCAGGGAACTCCCCATTTACTGCGTGGAGACAGATAAAAAGCAGGTGGCCTTAAGTTTTGATGCGGCCTGGGGGAATGGTTTTATGATGGAACGCAAAACAATTTTTACCAAGTAGCAATAGGTTATCTCAGTTGGAATTTGGATACCAACTCCTTCAATAGTGTCGCCTGGGCCGACAATTCCTCACCTGCCGCCGCACTGGATTCTGCCGTGCCAACATTTTGCTGAACAACGACCGAAATTTGATCGATTCCGCGGTTGATTTCTTCGGCAATGACAGCCTGCTGATTTGTATCATCGACAATATCGTTTATCAGCGTATGCATTTCCTCTGCCAGTCCTGCGGCTGCCAGCATAGATTGCGCCGTATCGTCCGCGGCGCGGATTCCTTCGTCCATAGAACTGATTGTCTCACCGAGAAGTTCCGTTGTTTCTTTCGCTGCATTGGCGGATTTGCCAGCCAAAGTCCGCACTTCCGCTGCCACTACCGCGAAGCCTTTTCCTGCCTCTCCTGCACGTGCAGCCTCGACTGCCGCATTCAATGCAAGAATATTGGTCTGAAAGGCAATATCGTCAATTGTTTTGACAATGGTATTAATGGCATTGGAGCGGTCCCCAATTTTTTGAATGATCTGTGTCATATTCTGCATCTTTGTGTTGCTGTCCAAAAGCCCTTCCCTGACTTCGCGTGAAATACTGCCGGCCTTCTGCGCACTTTGGGCAATATTATGCACACCCTGGGATGATTTTTCAATGTGTTCTGCAAACGCCGCCACCTCTGCTGCCTGCTCCGCAGAACCCTGCGACAGCATTACCGCTCCATCGGAAATCTGCGCCGCCCCATCGGCCACATCTCGTGAAGCTGCATTCATCTGTCCTAAGGTATGATTCAGTTCGATCGCGATCTCATTCAAGGATTCTTTTATTTTGGCAAATTCACCGGTATACTCATTCTTTAGCTCAAATGCCAAATTACCCTTTGCAATCTCTAACAGTGTATCCGACACCTCGTCAATGTAGGTTATGTAATCCCGCAGCCGTATTGTGACGCGGTTGAAATTGTACGCGAGGATTCCCAGTTCATCTCTTGATTGGTAACGGATTGACTGATTTAAATCGCCCTCCGCAATGTTGGTAGCTACCTGACTCAACTCTTTTACCGGTCTGCCTACAATACGCTGGACCTGAATCACAACCAAAAGTGTCAAGAGCAGTATGGCAACAATTGACACCTTTGTCATAATATTTGTCAATTCATAAAGCTCCGATAAGACTTCTGTTCTTGATACGTAAGCGATAGCAACCCAGTTGCTGTCCGGAACCGCAGTAGTTTCAATATACATATCTTCGTATATGCTTAGTCCCATGGCTCCGGTCTGTATCTGCTCGTTGGCATATGCATACATACCGTCTAACTCGCTCAGTAGTTTGCCGACTATGGCCGTGTCTCTATGTCCGATGATTGTATCCGTGCGTGTATCGACCAAAAAGATACCGCCGGTATCCTCAATCTTAATGTTGCTGACAATATCGGAAATCGAATCCAAGTACACATCCGCTGCCGCAACACCGCGCACTGTGCCTTCAGCATCCTTGAGCACACCGGATGCCCCTACAACGTAAGACTGACTGTCTTCGTCAAAATAAACATCCCCCAGGATAAAATCCTCGGATTCTAAACCGTTTATATACCAGCTTTTTACCAAAGCATTAAAATCCGGTCCTGGAACGAAGGACGCATGATATAACGAGCCATCGGTCAACGCCACATACAGGCCGGCAGGGTATGCGTCATTTTGACCTGCCGTGTGCTTGATGTACTCTGTCATTTCAGGGATATCCATATCCTCATATTCAATCGTATCCCTCTGGGTTTCCAGCATCGTAAGCGTCCGGTTCATCCACGCTTTGGTTTCCTGGAGTGTCTTGTCTGAAGTAGTGTGCAAAAGTTCTTCGCTTTTTTCCAAAAGTGTTTGGGACATTCTGTTATATACTACGCCTAACAGTACCGAAACAGCAATCATCGCGCTTACGACAACGGCAAACACCAGTTTTGCTGTGACGCCGATTCCCTTTTTCTTTGGATTTTGATCAATCGGTTGGGTTTCTTTCGTCTCACTCATCTGCAATATCCTCTTTCTTCCTAAAGAATACGTTTTTTCTTCAAGATTTTAACATATTTGGTATAAAAAGAAAAGATAGAAAGCAGATTTACTGGTTGATAAAGCAGAAAAGGCGTGCCCGGGATTCGATACCGGGTAAGTGTAATAGCCTGATGATAAGGCGGCATATACATAACATAATTGAACCAGTCCTATGGGAGATAAGGAAGCTTTTGTCAATGCAGGAAAAGTGTTCGTATCAGATCATCAGAGAATATAAGGGGCAGTATACACCGGAAGAACTTGTCAGGCGGATAATACGCTGCCATGTAAAGGAGTCGCCTTTTTATGATGCAAAAGCGGAATGGGAAGAGCATACAATAAATAATGAAACGCAAATAGGACAAAACCCATATGCCAGAAATTGAGAAACAGTTAAAAACAGCACTCTACATACGCCTTTCCAGGGAAGACGGCGACAAAGCGGAGAGCTTGAGTGTGGCCAATCAGCGAATGCAGCTGTTGGAATTCGTCAACAGTCATGCCGATCTGTACCCCTATGATACCTATATAGACGATGGATATACAGGGACTGACTTTAACCGTCCTGCTTTTCGCCGGATGATGGAAGACATTGAGGCCGGAAACATACAGTGTGTCCTTGTAAAAGATCTGTCAAGGCTTGGCAGAAACATGCCGGAAGTATCAAAGTACACGGGGGAGTATTTTCCTTATAAAAGAGTGAGGTTTATTGCGATAAATGATTCGATAGACAAGAATTATCTGGATATGAATCCGGATGAGGATATGCTCATTGATTTCAAAAATATGTTCAACGGGTTTTATCCGAAGGACATATCCAAGAAGGTACGTGCTACTTTCCGCAGCAAACAAAATAACGGCCAGTTTATTGGCGCCTTTGCCAGTTATGGCTATGTGAAGTCGGCGGACAATCATAATAAGCTGGAAATCGATTCCTGTGCGGCGGCTGTCGTAAGGAGGATTTTTGCTATGTATAGCAGCGGGATTGGGCAGAATACGATCGCTAAAATCCTGAATGAAGAAGGGGTGCCGTGCCCTTCGGAATATAAAAAGCAATGCGGACTGAACTATCATAACAGCAACCGGCTGGATGGCACTTCTTATTGGACATATTCAACGATCAGAAATATATTAAGGAATGAAATATATACTGGCAGCATGGTGCAGAATAAAAGTTTCAGACATATGTGCAAGAAAAATGCGATCAGTCTGCCAAAGGAAAAGTGGATTGTTGTGGAGAATACCCATACACCTGTTATTGATCGGGAGACCTGGGATAAAGTGCAGAACCTCCTCAAGAGAAATACGAGGCAGACCGGTCTTACGAACAATGTCCATCTGTTTGCCGGCTATTTAAAATGCGGTGATTGTGGGCGCGCTATGGTTAAAATCAAGCGTAAAGGCAAAATACTTTTTAACTGTGGCAGCTATAACCGCTATGGAAAGGAGTTCTGCACGATTCACAGCATTACGGAGGATGAACTGGAAGAGATTATTCTGGATGATTTGAATTTGATCATCAGGTCGTTACAGGATATCGAGAGGATAGTTAGGGAGGAAAACCAAAGGCAGAATAAAGAACGCTTCGATCCCTTAGGAGATATATCCAAATATCAGGCAGAAATTGACCGTCTTAAGAAGAGAAAGGAGCACGTTTATGAAGATTATGCCGATGGTCTTATTACTAAGGACGAGTACAGGCAGTACAGAGATAAGTACGAACGGCAGATGGATGCGGCCAGCGCAAAGATAGCAAAGGTAAACCTCCTTAAGGCCCAGATGCCCGATAACAATCCATGGATGGAAAGGCTGCTGTCACACCAGGAATTGGACCATCTTGACCGGGATATCGTGGTTGAGATGCTATCTATGATTTACGTTTACGAAGACAATACCATTAAGATCGTCTATAACTTTTCAGAGGAACTGGAAGCATTACGAGACAGGAAACCTAGCGGAGACTGAAAGACGTACCGCCGTCATGAATAAAAGGGGCGTAGTCCATCAACAGTGCATTCCCCTGGGGGAATGAAGATACAGGGCGGATCCTGGATATTTTAAAGAAGCATAATGTCAAAGTGACCTTTTTCATGACAGGCGGCTGGGTGGAATCCTACCCGGATGATGTGAAGGCGATACTGGCAGCAGGCCACGACCTGGGCAATCACAGTGAGAACCATAAAAATATGTCACAGCTCTCTGATGAACAGTGTCAGGAAGAACTGATGAAAGTACATACCAAGGTGCAGGAACTGACCGGATATGAAATGTTCCTGTTCCGGCCGCCTTACGGAGATTATGACAATCATGTCATAACCAATGCCCAGGAATGTGGATATTATCCGATTCAATGGTCGATTGATTCTTTGGACTGGAAGGACTATGGAGTTAACGATATATTAGCCAGAGTGGTGGAGTCAGATAAACTGAATAACGGAGCAATAATTTTGATGCATAACGGAGCCAAGTACACAGCTGATGCGCTAGAAGCTGTCATCACCGGGCTGCAGGATAAAGGATATGAGCTGGTGCCCATTTCCCAGCTGATCTATAAAGATAAATATCATATGAAGGCCGATGGGACACAGGTGTCCGGAGAGTAGAAAAATTTGAATATAAGTATCCTGTGAAAAACCGACAGACCAATAAAAAGAAAAGGTCTGTCGGCTTTTGTATAATATACACATATTTTTGTGGTAATTATGGCTTTTTTGCATAAATTTTACAATACAACTAGGAATATTATTTTATATGTTATATAATTTGTTTATCAAGAAAAATAGGAGGAATCGTATTATGGCAAAAGAAATGATTGCAATGCTTCTTGCCGGCGGACAAGGCTCGCGTCTGTATGCTCTGACAGAGAAGCTTGCAAAACCAGCAGTTCCTTTTGGCGGCAAATATCGTATCATCGATTTTCCGCTTTCCAACTGCGTCAATTCCGGTATTGATACTGTAGGTATCCTGACTCAGTATCAGCCACTGGAACTCAATGAATATATTGGGAACGGTCAGCCTTGGGATCTGGACCGCCTTTACGGCGGTGTACATGTACTGCCGCCTTATCAGAAGGCGCATGGATCAGACTGGTATAAGGGTACGGCAAATGCAATCTATCAGAATATATCCTTTATTGAGCGTTATGATCCAAAGTATGTAATCATTCTTTCCGGTGATCAGATCTGTAAACAGGATTACAGTGATTTCCTTGAATTCCACAAAGAGAAGAATGCGGAATTCAGCGTTGCCGTTATGGAGGTTCCGTGGGAGGAGGCGCCCAGGTTTGGCCTGATGGTGGCCGATGAGAATGACAAGATTACGGAATTCCAGGAGAAACCGAAGAATCCCAAATCGAATCTGGCTTCCATGGGTATCTATATCTTTAACTGGGATATCCTGAAAAAATATCTGGAGGAGGATGAGGCCGATCCCAATTCTGAGAATGACTTCGGTAATAACATCATACCCAATCTGCTGCGCGACCAGAGGCAGATGTATGCTTATCATTTTAATGGATACTGGAAGGATGTGGGAACCATTTCTTCTCTCTGGGAAGCCAATATGGAAGTATTGGATCCGGAACATAGCGGAATCAATCTTTTTGATGAAGATTGGAAGATTTATAGCCGTAATACAGGTATGACAGGTCATAAGATCAATGCGGGCGCAGTGGTGGAGAATGCCCTGATCACAGATGGATGCCGGATCAAAGGTACGGTGAAACACTCCGTTCTTTTTGGCGGTGTCAAGGTAGAGGCCGGTGCGGTTGTGGAAGATGCTGTCGTTATGGGCGGTACAACGATCAAGTCTGGCGCGGTAGTAAGGCATTGTATCGTGGCGGAAAACGTGACCATCTGTGAAAATGCGGTGGTAGGCGCCATGCCCACTGAGGAGGAGAATGGCGTGGCAACCATCGGTTCGGACGTTATCATCGGTGAGAATGTTGTGATCGGTCCCAATGCCATGGTGAAAAATAATGTAGAAGGTGGTGAAGTAGAATGATAAAGTCGAGCACAAATGTAATCGGTATTATTTTCCCTAACAGTTATGACGCTCTGGTTCCGGAACTGGTCAGTGTGCGTTTGATGGCTTCTATTCCCTTTGCCAGCCGTTATCGTATCATTGATTTTGTCCTGTCCAGTATGACACATTCCGGCATTGACAATATTTCCGTGGTAGTGAATAAGAACTATCATTCCCTGATGGATCATTTGGGATCCGGCCGTGAGTGGGATCTGGTCCGCAAGAACGGCGGCCTGCATATTTTCCCGCCTTTTGCGGAGAAAGAGGTAAGCGGTCCTTATGTGGGACGTGC
This sequence comes from uncultured Lachnospiraceae bacterium, assembly GCA_946554445.1. Lineage (GTDB taxonomy): Bacteria > Bacillota > Clostridia > Lachnospirales > Lachnospiraceae > UBA3282. Next base: position 87,205 of record CAMNSD010000006.1, read on the forward strand.
CGGCGCATTGGCAAATCTTCTGGATTTCCTGAAATCCCAGAAAGAAGAATATGTGGTGATGTCAGACACCAATGTGGTGGTCAACTTTGATTTTAACGCAATGCTTCAGGAACATATGGACAGCGGCGCAGACATCACAATCGCATACAATGAGCAGGAACTGCCCAAGGAGCTGCTGGACTATCAGACCAGTGACAGAATCTTCTATTATACATTTGATGTGGAGCAGGGACGGATTCGTAAGGTGAGCATCAATCCGAAGACAGAGGGCGTTCAGAATACTTCCATGAATATCTTCGTTATCGGGCGCGAACTGCTGATCGAACTCGTCAGCACCGCATACATGCAGGGAAAATCCTTCTTCATGCGGGATGTGATCATGCCCCAGCTGAACAAGTTGAACGTACAGGCGTATAAGTACACGGGCTATGTGGCGCGCATCAGCGGTATGAAGAGTTACTTCGAAGAGAATATGAAACTGCTGGATGATTATAATCTGGATGGATTGTTCTCGGCGGCACCGATCTATACGAAGATCCGCGGCGATAACCCGACTCACTACAAGGACGGCGCAAAGGTTCAGAATGTGATGATGGCGGACGGCTGTGTGATCGAAGGGGAAGTGGAGAATAGCGTGATCTTCCGTGGCGTTAGGGTTGGCAAAGGTGCCAAGATTAAGAATTGTATTCTGATGCAGGACACCGTAGTGGAATCCGGCGCGAATGTGGAATATCTCATTACTGACAAGAATGTCACAATTACGGCGGGTAAGGAGATGAAAGGTACGGACACATTCCCGGTTTATATTGAGAAGTTTAAGACCGTATAACAGAATGCCGCGCAGGTGTGCGGGAAGTACATATAAAAAAATCTGCATTGTGAAAGTGCAGATTTTTTTATATACTTAAATAGGAAATGAAACTCTGTTCTTAAGAAAAAGGGGGATTCATATGAAAAGAAAGATCCATGCAGTCATAGCGCTTCTTTTGTCTGTCAGTCTTCTGGGCGCTTGCGCGGCGGATGTATCTACGGAAAAACAACCGCAGGAGAAAGAATCAGCGGGTTCAGAAGAGACCGAGGAAGAGAGTGAGGAGCCGTCTGCAGAGGCGGACAACCGGCAGGAGGCTGAGAGTTCCGGGCAGGAACCGGAGATATCTTTTGAACTTCGTGAAGGACAAAGGCCGCTGCTGATCGATGGGAGCACAGTGACAGATGTGACGGTGACGCCCAGCGTTGCTCCTTATGAGATCGCGGCGGATTTGAGTAACGTGGGGAATTTGGAGCAGTTTTACTTTGAGGATCAGATGAAAGAGAAACTGGCGGAGAATGGTTTTGTGGTGTTTGGATCTGCCGGCTGGGAATTCTATGAGGCTTATGAGAACAACAGATATAGTCAGATTCCGAACTTTGTGACCGTAGATTCGTTGATGCATACCTATCATCTTTACTTTGCCTATTTATTAAAAGGGCTAGAGAAGGAACAGCTGTCGGATAAGCTGGGGCAATTGAGTGAGAGGATGCTGGCTGACAGTATGGAACAGTATGAGCAGCTAAAGGGCAGCGAGTGGGAGAGTGCGGCCAAGAGGAATGTGGCTTTCTTTACAGTGGGGGCCAGTCTTCTGGATGATACAGTGGTTCCTGCCGATTATGCGGCGGATATGGTACGGGAAGAACTTGCGAAGATTGAGCAGTGCGACGGGATTACCTACTCTGCCATCACCGGGGATGAGGAAGACTATACGCAATATGCGCCCCGTGGTTATTATAAGGGAGATTCTGCACTGGAACAGTATTTTAAGGCTATGATGTGGTATGGCAGGATACATTTCAAGCAGGAAGAGGAGGAGATGGACAGGAGCGCACTGCTGATGACAATGGCGTTGACAGAGGACGCTCAGGCATATGCGCTATGGGAATCCATCTATACAGTGACATCCTTCTTTGCGGGCGCCAGCGATGACCTGGGGGTGTGCGAGTATGCGGAGGCGGCCCATGAAGCGTATGGTGAGAATCTGGCGTTGGATAAGCTGATTGCCGAGAAAGATTCTTTTGCGCAGTTCCATGAACTTACCGCGACACTTCCGGCGCCGCAGATCAATTCTATTCCGATCTTTGATGGGGAAGATAATGTTATCCGCGGCTTTCGGTTTATGGGCCAGCGTTTTAGCATAGATGCTTCTGTGATGCAGAAACTCCTCTACAGTCAGGTGCGGGAAAATAGCACAGGCGGAATACGTATGCTTCCGGACGTGCTGGATATCCCGGCGGCTTTGGGCAGTGAGACGGCCCTGGAGATCTTGCAGGAGGCAGGAGAGACAGAGTATGCCGGCTATATGGAGAATATGGAGATGCTGAAGACTCAGCTTGCCGGGGAAAATACCGCCCTATGGTCGGCCAGCCTGTATGCATGCTGGCTGAACACATTAAGACCGCTGCTGCAGGAAAAGGGAGAAGGCTATCCTGTGTTTATGCAGGGCGAGGCGTGGGCCAAGAAAGATCTGGAATGTTTCGCGGGCAGCTTTACGGAATTAAAACATGATACAGTGCTCTACAGTAAACAGGTAATGGCGGAGATGGGCGGCGGTTATGACGAAGAGATTGACGACAGGGGCTATGTGGAGCCGGAACCGCTTGTGTATGCAAGGTTTGCCGTGCTGGCAGATCAGACGGCACAGGGATTGAAGCGCTATGGGATGTTGGATGCTGCGGATGAGGAGAACTTGTCGCGCCTGTCCCAGATGGCCGATCAGTTCCTGACCATATCCCAAAAAGAACTGCGGGATGAAACGCTGACAGAGGAGGAGTACGAGTTTATCAGAGTTTATGGTGGCAACCTGGAGCATTTCTGGTATGAGACGATTAAGGATACCGCCGATGAGGGCGGCGCCGTGCCGGCCCCGGCAGCGCTGGTGGTGGATATCGCCACGGATCCCAATGGAGAAGTTTTGGAGATAGCAACGGGCAATCCATCCAGGATTTATGCAGTCGTTAAGGTGGATGGCAAGGTGAAGATCGCAGCGGGAAGCGTCTATACATTCTATCAGTTCCCGTGGCCGATGGACGACAGGCTGACCGATAACAGGTGGTATCAGATGCTGGGAATTGAGCCGGACGAAACGGGAGAGTATCATTACGATCTGGAGATATTGCAGCCGGCCTGGACGGAGAGTTACAGATATCAATATGAGTGGGACTAAGAAATTTATCATCAAAACGGGGATCGCGGCGGTCTTGTGTACTGGCGCGATCCTGTATATTCTGTGGAATGGCGGTGCTTTCCTGCCCCATTGGATTCTCTGGGAGGAACGCAGTTTTTCTGCCAGCGATGGGCAGTATGTGGTGTCTTTGGCGTGCAGGGCGGTCAACGTTCAACGGGATGAGGCGGTGGTGTGGTCCTCTCCTGCGGATGTGAAAGTGCAGGCGGCGGAGTTGCTGGATATTGATGGTGACGGCCGGGAAGAATTGATATTGTTGTGCTGGAAGCGGGGGCGCTATGGCCGTTATATGCCTTTTTGGATAGAAAAGGACGAGAAAAAGTGGTCACAGCATTTGTTTGTATATACATATGAGGCAGGGGAAATTCGGCCGAAGTGGATGTCCTCCTATATCGGACAGGATGTCAGCAGGATGCGCGTACAGGCGGCAGAAAGTGGCAGGAGTCGTCTTTGGCTGACGGAACCGGACGGAGGAGAAAGCTGCTGGATATGGGATTCCTGGGGGTTTGTAAAAGAGGACACCGAGGTTACATTCACAGTGTTTGGGGATAATCTCATACACGAGCCTATCTACAACTATGGTCTTGCACATGATGGAGATTTTGGATTCTTATTTGAAAATTTTGCGGATGTCATTGCAGGAAGCGATGTGGCCGTGATCAATCAAGAGACGCCTCTTACGGATGATCCGGCCCGGTACAGCGGGTATCCAAGATTTGGAACGCCGCTTGCGGCAGGCCAGGCAATCGTAGATGCAGGTTTCGATGTGGTGACCTGTGCCACCAATCATGCTCTGGATCAGGGAGTGGCGGGGGCGGATGCCACAAAAGAGTTTTTTAAAGAGCAGGATATCCTGTGCCTGGGGATACGTCCTCAGGGAGAGATTGAGGAAAGGCCATATGAGATCCTTACTAGAAACGGAGTTCGCTTTGCCTTGTTCAATTATACATATGGCATTAATGGCGTGGAATCATCGGGAGGTAATTCCAATAAGGTGTATCTGTTAGAAGAGGAAGAGCAGGTAAGACGGGAGATGGGGAAGGCAAGGGAAACGGCGGATATGATCGTTGTCTTTGTTCATTGGGGGACGGAGGGAACAGAAGAACCGGACGACTTTCAGAGGAAATGGGCGCAGATTTTCCTGGAAGGTAAAGCGGATGCGGTAGTCGGCACCCACCCACATGCCCTGCAGCCTTGTACGATGCTGCGGGATGACAGTGGGCATGAGATGCTGCTCTTTTATTCTATTGGCAATTTTATCAGTGCGCAGTCGCAAAGAAATTGCGTCCGGGGCGGACTGGCATCTTTTACCGTTGCATTGACGCCGGAGGGAAGTCGGATTACCAGATATTCGCTGCAGCCGTTGGAGATACAATGGCTGCAGGTAGGTAAGTATCAGACCGACTATGCTGTTTTCGATGCGGATTATAGGCCGCTGTATCGGCGCTGGGATTACGACCGAAGTTTGTGGCTGGAATGATGAAAAGGACTGGAAGACATGTCAAAGAATATGGTATAATCAACTTATCAATTCATAAAGAACGGAGGGTACGTTATGCACAGTGAAAATTTATCGGCAGCAGAGGCGCTGCAGAAGTTAAAGGACGGAAACGCGCGTTACCTGCAGGCTGCCACCAATCCGGGAGACGTCTCGCCGCAGATTAGGCAGAAGACTTGTGATGAGGGACAAAAGCCTTATGCGATCGTAGTGGCCTGCTCAGACTCTAGGGTGATACCGGAGAGTATTTTCTCCGCTGGGATTGGAGAGGTGTTCGTTATCCGTGTGGCAGGAAATGTGATGGACAATCATCAGTTGGGAAGCGTGGAGTATGCAGCAGATCATTTGGGCTGCAAATTGGTTGTTGTACTCGGACATGAACACTGCGGTGCAGTAGGAGCAGCGCTAGAGGGCAATCCGGGCGGATTCATTCAGTACATAACAGATGAGATACACAGGGCGATCGGTGACGAGAAGGACGAATATCGCGCATGTTGTCTGAATGTGAAGCGGGCGGTAGAACTCATCAGGGATAAGCTGGATATGAAGGAGGAGAAAGATGGCGTTAAAGTCTGCGGCGCTTTCTATCATATCGGCAGCGGTGAGGTTGAATACCTTGATATGTAATAGGAATATATAAATAAAATACCACTTTTTGCAGTAAAAATAAAAATACTATGCAAAAAGTGGTATTTTTTTGAAAATTTCTTGAGAAATCCTTCAAACTAATCTTGTGAGTAAATGCGGAATGTGTTATTCTTAACATAACAAATGTAAAAGGCGGATGGGAATATGAGTATAATGGATATATTAATTACGATTCGGCATTGGCTTGTAGTTATTTTTTTGATTTTGTTTTTTGCTATGATTATAGTTTATAATTTGGCATGGCTTTATTACAAGATTAAATGCTTTAAAATTAAAGATTGCTGTAACAGAAAATGCAATTTTAAGATTTTCTGTTATAAGTATTATGAGCAGTATACGGATGAGGAAATTGCAAGAATGCGTAAATTTCTGGAAGAAAGCGGCCTTCCTGGAGAGGTAAAGCCCAAAAATTCAGACAAAACAACGGATTAAAACAAGATTTAATATTAAAATTCCCTGAAAATGGAAAACTAGTAGATGGTCTCCACATCAGATATAGAACCGTCTGTTATTTTGAATTTCCAGATGGAATGACCGGGGATTCGGTGCTCTGTTAAATAATAAGTGTTATCTATAAAGGTTACGTAATATGGCGTGCCGCCGCCAATAAAGCACTCATACACATCATCGAATTTTCCCTCTTCTAGATTTGATAAATCGTCTGTGTGGATTATGGTTGCATAGTCCTGATTACCATTAATATCAGTTGATATTGTAATGTAATAGCCGTTTTCGGCTATGGTAAGCTGGATCATGCCAGCCATGGTGTCAGGAACGGGATATGTTTTTTGAACAGTGAAGGTATCGAGGTCTGCCTGTAGGATCGCGGGGCTCCCAAGGATGCCGGATACGAAATAGATATCGTTTCCTTTAATTGTAAAGGAGCGTACATAGGTGCCTGCAAGTTGTTCTATCTGGTAGATTTTAGTGAGATGCATACGGCTGTTGTCCGGATCATGCCGGAAGAGATACATCTCGCCGCTCATGGAACTCAAGGCATAGAAAGTCTGTGTATTGTCATCGTAGATAATATAATGCGGTCGATTGCCAATCTCTGTAAATGTCTGGGTATGGTAAAATACGCCTTCTTTTTTTTCAAATACCAGGACTCGGTTGTTTTCTGTATCGTCAACTAAATATACGAAGCCATCGCTGGCGATGGTATGGCCTTTGCTGATCTCGTTGGTCATGACCTGCCACTGGGACAAGGGATCGGTCAGATTATCGTGATAGATTACTTGATCGTGGTAGCAGTCTACAATAAAATAGGTATCGTCTACTTTGGTGATATAAGTGGGGACACTTAAATCAGGATAAGGGTTTGTGGGAATGGAAGCGGGCGTCAATGAGGCCTGTGCTTCATCGTTTATGTCCAGTACGATATCTGCGGCGCGAAGGGATTCTTCGCTGGCAGAGGCGGTAGGCGGTTTGGGAGTTGTATGGTCTTTTGATCCACAGGCTGTCAGCGCGGTGAAGATGGTCAGGATAACAAGCAGGTATAAACATTTTCCGGGATTTACAGGTTTTGATTCGATAGGATTCATTTTGATAGGATTCATAAAGAATGTCTCTTTTCTTCTCGCTGTGGCAGTTTTACAGGATCACTACGCTTATTTTAGCGGTTTTACCTTTATTTATCAATATCTTTTCTTCCTATGGATATTCAAGTGGATATTCGAAGAGGAGCATGGTACAATATTTTATGTTATGAGTAGTTTTGCTGTCTATTCGATTCCGTGAGGCGGCATTTGTAAGGTTGATTTTGTAGGGATCTGCCTTTTGATCAGGAAAGCTAAAATGACAGGAGTGTCATATCAAATGCAAGAAAAAGAAAATACATTTCCGGACGGCTATAACGCCGCGTTCGGTATCCTCTCGGCTCTGGCGATCATTATGGTGGTGGCGGGGCATCTAGGTTATAATGTTCTGACGGTGGGAGATCTTTTCCCATATTATTCGTTTCATGTACCGCTTTTTATGTTTATTTCCGGTTATTTTTATCGGCAGGAGGAACAGGAGAGGCCGCTTTCCTATCTCAAGAAGAAAGCGCGCCGGCTGCTTTTACCCTATTTTATCTGGAATCTGGTCTATGGCGTGACCGCTTGGCTGCTGCGCTCCTTTGCAAACTTTACGTTCGGGGAACCGGTTACGATCAAAACGCTGTTTCTGGATCCTTTTCTGCATGGGTATCAGTATCTTTACAATTTTGCGGCCTGGTTTGTGCCGGTTCTTTTCCTGATAGAGGTGATGAATCTGTTCCTGCGGATCGTGCTGAGGGCGATGCGTCTGGATTATGAATGGCTGATCTTGATCGGAACACTGACAGTGGGAATGACGGTGGTATGGCTGGCGATTGGCGGACATGTCTGGGGGCTGTATAAGATGCCGGGAAGAATCCTGTTCCTCTTTCCCTGCTTTCAGATGGGGCAGTTCTACCGCCGGAAGCTGGAACAGCGTGATAAGCTTGGGAATCTGCCTTACTTTGCCATTGTTCTGGGAATACAAGTGTTGTTAAATCTGTGTTGTAACGGGTTGGCATACAGCTGCGTGTGGTGTACGGCTTTTGCCAACGGTCCGATTATTCCATATGTGACAGTAATGTCAGGTATAGCTTTCTGGCTGCGGGTGTCGAAGATTCTTGCACCTGTCTGTGGGCAGAATACGGTAGTGGCCTATCTGGGGCAGAATACCTACTCGGTGATGATGCATCATATCATGGTATTTATGATAATCAAGATGGTATTGGCGGGAATCGCCGCCGGGACGGGATATCTGGCAGACTTTGACTTTACGCGTTTCTACACGGATATTGATTATTGTTATCTGGTAAAAGGCTCGGAGACCTTTAAGATGGTCTATCTGGCGGCGGGAATTGCGCTGCCTCTGCTGTTACAGCGAAGCGTTACGAGGGCATTGACCGCGTTAAAGCGTTTGCGGTGATGCCGGGAATAGCAAAGGGGATATTAATGATAAATCAGTTTAGCCGGGCAGGAAACCAACAGCCCTTGCATATGGCGGCAGATTGTTTGCCAGGTGCCGTGCCCCAGTCCCACAGTGTTGCCAAGCCAGTATTTGTGTGTACCCTCCATGGTGACGATTGTGATATGGTAATGCCCGTACCAGGGAAGTTTTTTGGCAGGCGGACTCATAACGACTTGGCGGATGCGGTTCACGCTATACATGGTGCGGTCAATCTGCAGCATATTGCCCACGAAAGCAATCTTTTGCGGACAGGTTTTCTTTTTCAGGCCATTGCGGATCAGTGCCTGTAAGGTAAAGCACAACAAGGCAAAGCTGCAAAGGCAAAGCAGAATGGAGCCGTATCCGATGATACCAAGAAGTGCGGTATCAGCGTCATACTGCGGAGGGATCAATAACATCCGATAAAATACCCAGGAAGATATCATGAAGACCGCCAGACTGAGGGTGGAGAGGAGGAGCAGCCGACGAGCCATACGTTTCCAGAGATGCCGGGGATTGACAAGAATCTCATTGGCATTTTGGAAGGCATTCATCATGATCTCGGTCTTATCCACTTCATCAAGATGTTCTGTACGGTTTACTCTTGTGAGCAGCTGCATGACCTGTTCCAGGTCCTTTTCACTGAATTCATAGAGCCGATAACTGGTTTCTTTTCCGGTATTATCTCGAAAAACCAGATAACGCCTGCGGAAAAACCAACCGATCAAATGAATGTGGAGATAGGACTCCACGGTTTTGGGCCGGATAAAATCTGTCAGGGAAAGTCTGTCTTCGTGGTAGCGGCGTTGGATGTTTATGCTGTCGCCTGATAAAGTGACTGTGGTGCGGCGCAGGATGCAGCGGATGATCGAGATGATCAGGGCGGTGATCATCACGCCGGGCCATACAAAAAGCGCCTGCAGATAATCAATAGCCAAAAATGTCATGTACCAGCGCACCTTCATTGCGAAATGTGGTAAAAGCGACAGGAAAAGATCGAGGAAATAAAACAGGATACAGAGCGCAAAGCCCCAGATGATGGTATGAATGATGATAAATTCAAGTCTCATAAGGGGACTACTGGTGACGGAGTGGTTATCTTGCGGTGTATTCATGCGGTATCCTTTCGCTTGTGTCTGTGTTTATCATTATAAAGTATAGCTTATGCGGGTTTGAATTGCAATCGGCGGGGGAGTGTGATACGCTATTGACTGTAAGTCGAGACCGCAAAGCGGATTTTGCAGTGGAATCTGTTCGATATGTTGATATGTCGCTGTCGGCGGGAATGATTTGGGGAGGATAAGCTATGCCGGATGGGAATCTCTGGATACAGGTTATGATGGCGTTGATTCTGTTTGCGGGAGTACTGCTGGCTGTACAACATTTTATGCGGTATCATACGGTACAGATCTATAATTGGGACGGCAGGCGCTACCGGTTTCTTGGCAGAGAACGTCTGCTGAAAAGAGATGACATATATGTCATAAATATACGGGAACGACTTGGCGATTTGTCTTATACCACCAGGTATCGGGTATTGTTATCCCAGGAGTTTGTCAAGAGGCGCCGCTATGGCAGTCTGCTTTTGCGGGCGGGGGCAAGCGAGGCCTGGCTTCCCATCGAGGAACGGATGGTGCAGGATATTTATTATAGAAATGATTGAGTTTTGCGTGTGTTGACGCGACAGAAAATCAGGAGGCGGAAACCATGATCACAGTCAGTCTGTGCATGATTGTAAAAAATGAAGAGAAGATTCTGCAAAGGTGCCTGGACAGCCTGGCAGGCTTGATGGATGAGATCATCATTGTGGATACGGGTTCCACGGACGCCACCAAGGAGATCGCATCAAAATATACGGACCAGGTTTATGATTTTATGTGGATCAATGATTTCTCGGCGGCTCGCAATTTCGCTTTTTCCAAGGCGTCTATGGAATATATCTATTCGGCGGATGCGGACGAGGTGTTGGACGAGCGCAATCGAGACGCTTTTTTGCAGTTAAAAAGAACACTCCTGCCGGAGATAGAGATTGTGCAGATGTACTATGCCAATCAGCTTTCCCACGGGACCATCTATAATTATGACCGGGAACTGCGGCCTAAACTTTTTAAGAGGAACAGGACGTTTCAATGGCGGGGAGCGATTCACGAACAGATAGGAATTACGCCTGTTATTTATGACAGTGAAATAGAAATCTGTCATCTGCCGGAGAATAATCATAAAGACAGGGACCTGGCAGCTTTCGTCAGACTGACACAGGCCGGGGAACTGCTGGATAAGAGACTTCATAATATTTATGCGAAGGAACTTTTTATTGCCGGGGAAGATAAGGATTTTTTGGCGGCCAGGGCGTTCTTTCGGGCTTCCTGTGTGGATGAGGCGCGGGGCGATGACGAACTGAAAGAGGCTGCCTGTGTGGCGGCCAGGGCGGCGCGGATTGCCGGGGATGTGGCGGATTTCTTTAAGTATGCCATGAAAGTGGTGGCTTGTGATGGTTGTGCGGAGATCTGCTGTGAACTGGGAGAATATTACAGGCAGATCGGAGACTATGACGAGGCGGTGGTGTGGTTTTATAATGCGGCCTATGAGACAGAGTGTATCCTGAGTGTCCGCTGTGGAAGCGAGATACCGCTGCAGGGGCTGGCAGACTGCTACCTGGCTCTTGGCAATGAGGAGCAGGCGGCGGAGTACGAGCGGCTGGCGCGGGGAGTAAACAGCTGATTTCCCGCTCGGGGATGTAACGGAAATGATGATAAATGTGCGATAGAAACAGGAAGTGACGGTCACAGAAAGCGATAGGCACAGAAAGTGATAGGCATAGGAAGTGACGGTCATAAGAATTGACAGGCATAGGGAGAGAGAAGACAGCATGAAATGGGAAGAAAATGTGCGTAAGGTGGTGCCTTACACGCCGGGAGAACAACCGAATCGGTCCGGCGTCATTAAATTAAATACCAATGAGAGCCCTTATCCGCCGGCGCCGGGCGTGGCCGCGGCGATAGAGAGGCTTGTGCCGGACAGGCTGCGGCTCTATCCGGCCTTTCCGGAACAGACGGCCTTGGCGGCGGAATTGGCCGGATACTATCATGTAGGAACAGATCAGATTTTTATCGGTGTGGGTTCGGACGATGTGCTGTCCATGGCGTTTATGACCTTTTTCAATGGAGACAGGCCGATTCTATTCCCGGATATCACTTATTCCTTCTATGATGTATGGGCGGAAGTTTACGGGATTCCTTATGAGACAAAGGCGTTGGATGCAGAGTTTCGGATTAGAACGCAGGATTATGTAACGCCTAACGGCGGAATTGTTTTTCCCAATCCCAATGCGCCCACCGGCGTACTCATGGGCTTAGCCCAGGTGGAAGAGATTGTGGCGGCCAATCGGGATGTGGTGGTGATTGTGGATGAGGCCTATATTGATTTTGGCGGAATAAGCGCGATACCGTTACTGGATAAGTATGATAATCTTTTGGTGGTACAGACCTTTTCTAAATCCCGCTCTATGGCGGGGATGCGGATTGGTTATGCGCTGGGCAGTCCGCAGTTGATAAAGTATTTAAATGACGTGAAATATTCAGTCAATTCCTATACTTTAAATTATCCGACGTTGGAACTGGGCGTGGAGGCAGTGCGGGATAAGGCATACTTTGAAGCATGTTGTGGCAGGATTATGCAGACACGTACACGGGCGGAAGAAGAACTTGCGAAGAGGGGATTTACGTTTCCCAAGTCCTATGGCAATTTCATTTTTGCATCCCACAAGAGCATGCCGGCAAAGGAAATCTTCGAACGACTGAAAGAAAATGACATATATGTCAGATGGTGGAACAAGGAGAGGATTGACAATTACCTGCGTATCACCATCGGTACGGACGAGCAGATGGAGACGTTGTATGCGGCCTTGGATCAAATCTGCGGCGGTTAATTGATAGGGATGACAAGGAAGGCAGTGTGCCGGTATGAATGGATAACTTTGTAGGTGTGGCGGCCGCTTGCAAGAATTTACTTGCGAAATAGACATATACTTATAACAATAAAGTAATCATAAAAACGATAAAGGACATAAAGCGCGGCATCGCGATGGATGGTCCTGATATGGGAGGATTAAGAATGGAAAGTTTAGCAGTTGCATTTGCCAATACTTTGGGAAAGTATGTGGCCAAGGAAGTGGTGGTTTTTATTATCTCCATGATTCCGATCCTGGAGCTTCGCGGCGGCCTGATCGTGGCTTCTCTGCTGCAGGTGCCGATCACCACGGCCATCCCGTTTTGTATCATCGGCAATATCATTCCGATTCCCTTTATCCTGCTCTTTATCAAGCAGGTGTTTAAATGGCTTAAGAAGATTAAGCTTTTCCGGGGCATCATCGAGAAGCTGGAGAACCGCGCCATGGGCAAGAGTGAGAGCATCAAGAAATATGAGTTTTGGGGGCTGGTGCTCTTCGTGGGGATTCCTCTGCCGGGTACGGGCGCATGGACCGGTTCTTTGATTGCAGCGCTTTTGGACATTGATTTCAAGAAAGCGATTCTGGCGGAACTTTTGGGGATTGCAATCGCCACCATCATCATGTCCATTTTTTCCTACGGACTCTTGGGAGCGCTGTTAGGCTAGATATGGGAAATTTGTCACGGTTGTGACAGATGAGGCGTGAAAGGATGAAAGAGAAGAAAAAAGCGGTTTTGACAGGCGGTCTGCTTGTGGCAGTTTTTGTGTGCATCGTTCTGGTGGGCTTTTTTATCGCTAGATATGCTGGCGCCGGGAATAAAAATCTGGCCAGAAGGAGAGGCGTTATCGCTACCTGCGACAGCGTGGAGAAGGAGCATCTGTCCGCGGCCATGGCTGTTGACGGAGACGATGAGACGCCGGAATCCCGCTGGTCAAGCGAGAATAATTGGGAGGATGCCTCTCACTATATACAACTGGAATTTCCGGAAGAAATTTCAGTTTCTTTTGTTGTACTCAAATGGGAGCGTAGAAATGTGATCTCCTATGCCCTGGAAGGCTCCCTGGATGGGGAGACTTGGCGGATTTTACAAAGTTTTGATTCGGCGCCGCCGGTCAAGCGTCAGGAGATTGTGCTGGAGGAAGCGGCGCAGGTGCGGTATCTGCGTTTGACCACTTACGCAGTGTCAAAGGAAGAGGGGGATTATTCCAATTTATATCAGAATGTGTCCCTCTATGAGTTTGAAGTCTATGAGGACAAGCCTGCAGCTTATCTTTTAGAAGCGCCTGTTATTGAATGCGCAAAAGACGGGAGCAGACGCTTGGTCATGCCTGATACGCCGGCAGGATATCGGATTTCCTTTATCGGTGCGGATTTGGAGCAGGTTATCGGTGCGGATGGCACAGTCTACGAGACCATTCAGGATAAAGAGGTGACGGTGGGATATCGGGTGGAGGATACCAGCGGCCGGGAGGAGGCCAGAGAGGTTTCCTTTACGGTGCAGGTGCCGGCGGAATCCTTGGCAGAAAACAGGGAAGCAGAGCCAAATCCCCCGCCGGGAGGAATCCCGTCCGTGGCGGAATGGTGCGGTGGCACGGGGTACTTTAGAGTGGGAGAAAACGCCCGGATCGTGGTGGGAGCTGACGAACAGGCGCTCTGGGATGTGGCGCAGCTTTTTAGCAGTCAGTATGATAACCGTTCCAAGATTCCCAGGTTGACGGTCTGTAAGGGAACTATGGAAGATGTCAGGACAGGAGATTTTTATCTGGGATATGCGGATTCGCCCAATGGATTGGGCGAGGAGGGATATACCTGTGACATAACTGACAAATGTGTCATAAAAGCGGAGAGTGCTACAGGTGTCCGCTGGGGAACCGTCACCATTCTGCAGATGCTGTGCGGTTCTTATCAGCAGCCCAGCTTGTATCAGGGCAGGATCCGGGATTATCCGCTCTATCAGGTGCGGGGATTTGGGATTGATGTGGCCAGGAAACCGGTGTCTCTGGATACTCTGTATCAAATGATGGAGGTCATGTCATGGTATAAGATGAATGATTTTTCAATCCATTTCAATGATAATACCATTCTTGCTACCAGCGGTCTGACGGATTCGGCAGAACAGGCTATGACGGCGGACAGCGCTTTCCGTCTGGAATCGGATATGATCAATGGAAAGGGGGAGCCTCTGACTTCCCAGGATTATGCTTATACCAAAGAAGAGATAGATCAGTTTATTGAGACGGCCAGAGTTTATGGAGTGACGGTGGTGCCCGAGATTGATACGCCGGCCCACTCTCTGGCCATTACCAAGTTATATCCGGAGTTTGCCCTGCGTACCGGCAATGAGTCTGTGGATCAGATTGATCTTGGCAAGGAAGAAGCGGTGGAACTGATAGAACAGTTGTGGCAGGAGGCCCTTGTCAGGGATACGGGTGCTTTCAGGCAGGCCCGGGTTGTGAACATCGGCATGGACGAGTATTACGGTGAGGGAGAGGAATATCGGCAGTTCCTGACAAAGATAAATCAGTTGGTGCAGGATGCGGGAAAGACCGTGCGCCTGTGGGGGAGTCTCAGTAATATCGGAGGAACTACTGTGCCTGATCCTGAGAATCTGCAGATGAATATTTGGAGTACGCTGTGGGCGGATCCCCAGGAGATGTATGAGGCGGGATATTCCCTGATCAATATGCAGAATAACCACCTCTATATCATACCGGGCGGCGGCTATGACCACCTGGACGGCAGGGAATTATACGAAAACTGGGCGCCCAATAAATTCTATGATTATAATCAGACGGAGATTATCCCTTCTTATTCGCCGCAGATGCTGGGGGCTTCCTATATGATCTGGAATGATATGAGCGGCAATCTGGATATCGGCATCAGTGAGTACGATCTGTTTGTCCGTTTCCGGGAACCGCTGACCGTATTGTCCATGAAGCTTTGGGGAGCCAAGAAGGGGGCGGTGTGTCAGGCTGATAGCAGTCGTTATTTATATGCGGAAACAGTGGCGGCGGAGCCGGATTATGAGATAGAGATGAAAGTGTGGCTGGAGCCGGAGACTGGCGTAAGAGGAAGAGGGCGCGAAAGAGCGCAGGGAAGTGACAGTCTGCGGGAAGGCGGACAAACCGGCGCTTTTCGGGAGCAGATTCTTGCGGAGGGGGACGGCGTTTATGCCAAATGGGCTTTTTATGCGGTGGAGCCGCAGACGGGCCGGGTTGGCTTTACCAGGGAAGGTCGGACTTACACCTTTGATTATACATTGCCGGCGGGAGAGTGGGTGAACCTGAAAGTCCGAGGGCTGGCTGGGAAGGTCGTTCTCTATGTGGAGGGTGAGGAGGTCGGTGCCGTTGGCAGTGACGAGCCCTTTGAAGAACATGCAACGTTTGTATTTCCACTGCAGAGGATGGGGCGGCAGACGTCCTGCTTTGATGGGAGGTTGGAGTGGAAAGTATTGTATGATGCAGGGGGAAGCCATGGTTCTGTCTGGCAGCTTGAGAGATAGTGCGGTAAAGTTGACATTGCAGCTTGAGAGATAATGTGGTAAGGCGGACGCTAGACCAGTAATGCGGCGTAGTTGATTGTGCAGGCCGGCGGATAGGCTGGCGTGGAGGAGGATATGGAAGCATACACGGATTTTGCGCAGGTTTATGATGAATTTATGGATGAGACGCCCTATGAGGCGTGGTGCGAGTTCCTGACAGCGATGTTTGACAAGTATGGTGTGGGCAGAGAGCCGGGAGAGGAAGCGGTTCTCCTAAAGAATGCAGATGACATGCGTGTCATAAATGAGCGAGGTAACAGGAAGGTTGACGAGAACGCAGAGACAGACGAAACTGTATCCGCATACGAGCAGGAGGAACGTAATCTCAGACAGGAGAGAAACACCATCTTAGACTTGGGCTGCGGCACCGGCACCCTGACGGAACTTTTGGCCCGGAGGGGGTATGACATGATCGGTGTGGATAACGCTCCGGAGATGCTGCAAATTGCCATAAAGAAACGGGAACAGTCAGGACTGGATATTTTGTATCTGCTGCAGGATATGCGGGAGTTTGAACTTTATGGCACGGTGGGCGCGATAGTCAGCGTATGCGATTCCATCAATTATCTGCTGGAAGAGGAGGATGTGCTGCAGACCTTTCGTTTAGTGCATAATTATCTGTACCCGGGTGGTATTTTTGTTTTTGACTTTAATACGGTGTACAAGTATGCCGATGTCATAGGCGACGCCACCATCGCGGAGAACCGGGAGAATTGCAGCTTTATTTGGGAAAACTACTATCATGAAGCGGAAGAGATCAACGAATATGACCTGACAATCTTTGTCAGGGTTGAGGGTGAAGAAATGTTCCGCAGGTTCCAGGAGACACATTATCAGCGGGGATATCGGTTGGAACAGATGTGCAGTCTGGTGAGGGAAGCGGGGCTTTCCATTCTGGAAACCCTGGATGCGGATACCCATGGGGCAGTGACGCAGGAGAGCGAGAGGATTTATGTGGTGGCGAAGAAAGAGTGAAGGAGGAACAGTAACATGACAGACTATTTGGTGAGAGCGACGGCGGCAGACGCGCAGATCCGGGCATTTGCGGTTACATCCAGGGAACTGGTGGAATATGCGCGTGGAGCCCACAATACAAGCCCCGTAGTGACAGCGGCCCTGGGGCGCTTGATGACGGGGGCGGTAATGATGGGAAGTATGTTAAAGGGCGAACAGGACATGCTTACCTTACAGATTCATGGAGCAGGCCCAGTGCATGGATTGACGGTGACGGCGGATGCGAGGGGAAATGTGAAGGGATATGCGGATAATCCGCAGGCCATGATGCCGCCCAATCCTCTGGGAAAGCTGGATGTAGGCGGAGTGATCGGTGCCGGCGTGCTTACGGTCATGAAGGACATGGGCCTCAAGGAGCCTTACGCGTCCACCATAGAGCTTAAGACCGGGGAAATCGGGGACGATCTGACTTATTATTTTGCGGCTTCTGAGCAGGTGCCCTCCAGTGTGGCGCTGGGCGTGCTGATGGATAAGGGCAACACAGTGCGGCAGGCTGGGGGATTTATCATCCAGTTGATGCCTTTTACGGCAGATGACGTGATTGACAGGCTGGAACAGAAGCTGTCTTCCATGCAGTCGGTGACGGCCATGCTGGAAGCGGGCAATACGCCGGAACAGATTCTGGAACTTGTATTAGGGGATCTGGGATTGGAGATTACGGATACCATGCCGGTACAATTTTCATGTAGCTGTAGCAAGGAACGGGTGGAAAAAGTGCTTGTCAGTCTTGGCAAAGCGGATTTACAGGAGATGATTGATGAAAATAAAGAGGTGGAGCTGCATTGCCACTTCTGTAACAGGAATTACACCTTCAGCATAGATGAATTGAAGGAAATTGCTAAAAACGCAAAAACTAAATCGTGATTTAACCATATTGGTTTTGCGTGAAAAAGATGAGGGAATATAATACACAAGAAAGAGGGATATAAAGGATTCCAACAAAATAGTAACATCCGCAATTCAAATAGAAACAGGAATAAAACATTGATAAACAGTGGATTGTAAGAAGGATAGAAAAATAAAGATACGATTGTAATGAAATGATGAGAGTGCTGAGGCAGTAATGCAGGAAAGTATTCAAATATAAGCCATGAGAAATAGGTGTACACTGTTATTGTTTCCGGAATAGAGATAAAAAGTGTTTGCAGGTGATTTTGCGGCCCTTGAAGCCGTATGAAAGCTTCCAAAAGAGCGGTAAAAGTTATGTAAATGAAACGGTAAAAAATTAAAAGAAGATTTAAACAAATTTCTATTACAAAATTACGTAACTTCTGGGTAAAAAACAAGAAATTTACAGATTCTATAAAATCCTGGATTTATGCGGCTTTTTGAATTAAAATAGCGCATGTTACCAATAAAACAACGGATGATATATAACAGAAATTATACTTTTTCGGGAAGAAAAAAGATGCTTTAAAAGAAAAGGAACGTTTAAATAGAGATATAAAATCTGGGAAAATATGGTAAAATGGAATTTATAGACATTTTTTACAATTTTTAGACGTGAAATGATAGGAAAATGCATAACAGGGATACAATATAAGCAGAGAGAAATAGAAACAGTAAAAGCGATACGAATACGAGAGGGACTGCGTAGAACCACACAGTCAGGATGATAAAAGGATAAAAGATAATAAAGATAAAAAAGAAAGGCAGAACAGAATATGAAACACGGGTTTATCAAAGCAGCGGCAATGACACCGAAGATCAAAGTAGCGGATCCCGTCTATAATGCGAAGGAGATCTGCAAGGGAATCGAGGAGGCGCTTGTGAAAGGCGCCAGGATAATCGTCTTTCCGGAACTGTGCCTGACAGGTTATACCTGCAGCGACCTGTTTTTACAGGAGATACTGCTTTCACAGGCGCAGGAAGCGTTAGATACGGTGGTGGAGGCCACAGAAGGCTGCGATGCGCTGGTTTTTGTGGGGCTTCCTATGGTAAAAGACCATAAGCTCTACAATGTGGCGGTAGTCTTGCAAAACGGTGAGATATTGGCCTTTATTCCCAAACGCTTCATTCCGGCCTACGCGGAATTTTATGAGACCAGGCATTTTGCGCCGGGCAATACGACGCCGGAACCTTATTTTTATAAGGAGAAAGAGGTACCCTTCGGGACGGATATCCTGCTGCGGGTGGAGAGTATGCCAGGACTGGTGGTAGGCTGTGAAATTTGTGAGGATCTCTGGGTGCCGGAATCGCCGGGAACAACTCATGCCTTGGCTGGTGCTACGGTGATCGTGAATCTTTCCGCTTCCAATGAGACCATCGGAAAGGATGCCTACCGGGAGATGTTGGTGAAATCCGCCAGCGCAAGGCAGGTAGCGGCTTATGTCTATGCTTCCGCCGGGGAAGGGGAGTCCACCCAGGATCTGGTATTCGGCGGGCATAACATCATTGCTGAAAACGGCTCTATATTGGCTGAGGCAAAACGGTTTGTGCCGGAAAATCTCTATGCGGATATTGATATCCATAGATTATGTCATGAGAGACGCAGGATGAGCACCTATCATCCGGAGACACTGCGCCAACACACGGTATTGTCTATTTCCATGGAAGAGGAGGAAACTAGTCTGACGAGGAGTTTCAGTCCGCAGCCCTTTGTGCCGGCCAGGCAGGAAGAGCGGGATAAGCGCTGCGATGAAATCCTTTCCATTCAATCTTATGGCCTTAAGAAACGGTATGAACACACAGGATGCCAGTCTGCGGTTATCGGTATCTCCGGCGGCCTGGATTCTACCCTGGCGCTTTTGGTGACGGTGCGGGCTTTCGATATGCTGGGAATCGGCCGAGAGAGGATTACCTCCGTGACAATGCCTTGTTTTGGCACTACGGACAGGACATACGACAATGCCTGTAAGCTGGCCAAGGTTCTGGGGACGACTTTGCGGGAGGTGGATATCAGGGAGGCAGTGACGGTGCATTTCCGGGATATCGGACAGGATATGGAGCAGCATGACGTGACTTATGAGAACGGCCAGGCCAGGGAACGGACGCAGGTCCTGATGGACATTGCCAATCAGACAGGCGGCCTGGTCATCGGCACAGGCGATATGTCAGAACTGGCGCTGGGCTGGGCTACTTATAATGGGGATCATATGTCTATGTACGGTGTCAATGCAGGCGTGCCCAAGACACTGGTGCGCCATCTGGTGCGCTATTATGCGGATACCTGCGGCAACGAGGAACTGCAGGCATTGCTTTTGGATATACTTGACACACCTGTCAGTCCGGAACTCCTGCCGCCGGTGGACGGCGTCATTTCCCAGAAGACGGAGGATCTGGTGGGGCCATACGAATTGCATGATTTCTTCTTATATTATATGCTGCGCTGTGGATTTGAGCCGGCGAAGGTCTATCGGATAGCGTGTCTGGCCTTTCGGGATATTTATGACAAAGGTGTCATATTGAAATGGTTAAAGATTTTCTATCAGAGATTTTTTGCCCAGCAGTTCAAGCGCTCCTGCCTGCCGGACGGTCCGAAGGTGGGAAGCGTGGCGGTGTCTCCCAGAGGCGATCTGCGGATGCCCTCTGACGCCTGTGCGGCAATCTGGCTGGCACAGTTGGAGGAACTGTAAGAGGGAATTGAGGTTGTTTCCGCAAGGGTTAAATACCTCCTTTGGGTTGTCTCAAGATTAATACGCCGTTACTTGCGGCTGGGATTTGACTTTTGCAGGCGGATGATGTCTGACCAGTTTCGTGGAAATCCCATTTGCTTAAGGAGTTGTTCTTCTGACAGATGGGGACAATTTTGGAGTACTTTGACAATCAGAGAGGACAATTGGGACATAAATTGTTTGAATTCGTCAAATTTGATTAGATAGCACAAAGCAATTACCACAGAAAACAAATCTTGTTTGCCAAATGTATACTGTCCATTCCGTTGAGAAATTTCTAGTTTTTTGTGTAGTGAGGTATTCGGTATTGTTTCGCGGATATGGAAAGAAAATAATCTTTCGCCATGAGCGCAAGTATTGCGACAACGGGCGATTACAGTTAAAAACTGATGTAGTTCCCGTTCTGATACTTGTGGAAATTTCCGGCTGATTTTGGACTGTATATCATTTGGAATGTACTGGTATATTTTGGATACCTGACCAAAAGTCAGGGCATTCATTGCAACCCATAAAGGAACATTGCCATATTTATTTGCGTGATGCGTGATATAGGTATAACGACTTGGCAATGAAATTGTCTTTTGAAGGGAACTGACCAGTTTATGTACTTCATTGGTATTTTTGGGTGTCAATGCATAATTGTCCGGATCAAGGTATTTTTGCTGAAGGCTGCCATATTTTTCACAAAAATAGTAGGAGATAGTAGATTTTGTATGACGTTCTATATGCAGAATATATTTCAGGAATAAAGTGCGAAGCTCTTCATCAAAATAATATAATGCTACGATTTCTTCAAAGGTGACGCCATATTTGTAATTACCGCTTGAAGTGTGCTTAAAAGGTTCTTTATAGCCGCCAATGAGAGAATAATAGCTAAGTTGTTCTAAAGTCTCTTTCGCAAAATTTTTATTTGGAATACACAGATTCTTTTCGTTGATTAGTTTGTCGATTTGTTGTTCATATGTAAAAAATGTCTGAGACAATATCGTTCCTCCCAATGAGATATAAAAAGGAGTCCACGCATGGACTCCTAGGGCCGCGCGCCTCGCAAGCAACGCAGCACAACCACTACCCATACTATACTAGAAAGACTTATATATGTCAATCAGTTTTATGGGCTACTATATTATATACAACTTTATAAATTTGTATACTCTCACCGCCCGTCATGCTCATTCCTCCACTGTCTGGGGGAAATCCCATAGACATTCTTAAATGCCCTGGAAAAATGCAGTTGGTTCGGATAACCGACTGCATTTCCTATGTCTGCAATTGACAGCTGTGTCAGTTTTAACAACTCTGCAGCTTTGGACATGCGGTAGGAGATGAGGAATTCCTGGGGCGATTTTCCCATATTTTCATGAAAAATCTTACCAAAGTAGCTTCTGTTTAGGCCGCAGGAGGCGGCAATAGTCTCTACGGAGATGTCATTCTGGAAATTCTGTTCGATAAAAGAGATAGCTTCCTTAATATAAAAGTCTCGCAGGCTGTTGCCCTTGTTCACCTGGGTGGAAGAGGCGGAGCGCATAAAGTAGTCGATAAAGAGAAAGAGATGCCCGATTAAGTGAAAGGGGGAAGCGTTCCCGTGGTTGACAATATAGAGCATTTCGTCTTTCATGTTCTCCGCGATATCTTTATAACGCGCTTTATAGATTGGCTGATTGCAGCTTAAACCAGTCAGTTCTATGGCCTCCTTGGCGCGCAGACCGTCAAATTCAAGCCATGTATATTCCCATGGAATCTCATGATCCGCGATATATGTACATATCTGATGAGGAAAGATCATGAATCCCTGTCCGCTCTTGACCTGATAGGTGATAGATTCGCCTTGTGCGTTGTCGGCAATCAGGGTGCCCGTCCCGGACAGGCACAGGTGGAAGAGGTAGTGATTTCTGGCGGCAGGTCCGAAGGAATGAGAGGGATCGCACTGCTCCCAGCCGAACTGGTACAAGCCTAGATCAATAAAATTTTCACTGGGAAAAACAGAAAAGATCACTTCGCTCATAGTTGTCCTTCCTTTCACGTATATTATTATATAGGATTCATATCCGAGTCTGCGAAGCAGATCTCGCAAAGTTAATTTGCGAAGCAAATTTACTTTTATTATATACCAAAATGCTATTTCACTTCAAACAAAAGAGACAAAAGCGGCATAAAGGCATATAACAGGCAAAATAGAGCTATTTATTGATAGCAAAATGGTATGTTATAATGCAAATATCAATTTAGGGAAGGAGATGCTTTATGAAAAGCAGGAACGGAAAATACCTTGGAGTGGTATTATGCGGTGTGACAGCGGCGGCGATGCTTTCGGGATGCGGGAGTGAAGCGAACTCTAATGTGACTGAGATCGAGATCGTTCAGTACAAGCCCGAAGCGGCGAACTATTTCACCATGGTGGAAGAAGAGTTCAATGCCACACACGATGATATCCACCTCACCATCAGTTCTCCCAACGATGCCATGACAATATTAAAAACGAGATTTATAAGGGAAGATTACCCTGATATTATCGGCATTGGCGGAGACATCAACTATTCTTATTTTGTAGATGCGGAGATCCTCATGGATATTTCGGATTATGCGGGTCTTGCGAACATCAACCAGGGATATCTGGATATTGACGAATCCCTGGAACTGGTTCCCACGGACGGAATCTTTGCGGTGCCTTATGTGGCCAATGCGGCCGGTATCCTGTATAACAGGGATATGTTCGAGGAGCACGGCTGGGAGATACCGACAAACTGGGCGGAACTCAACGCCTTGTGCGAGACCATACAGGCGGAAGGAATCCTTCCTTTCTATTTTGGGTTCAAGGACACCTGGACCTGTCTGGCTCCCTGGAACTCTATGGCGGTAGACTTAGCACCGGCGGATGCCACCAAGCAGGTAAACCGCGGCGAGACCAACTTTGCCACAGAATACAGAGAAGTATCGGAAAAATATCTGACACTGCTGCAGTACGGGCCGGACGATCCGTTTGCTTACGGATACAATGATGCCTGCACCGCTTTTGCCAGGGGAGAGTCGGCTATGTACCCCATCGGCAGTTATGCGGCGCCCCAGATTTTATCAGTGAATCCTGACCTGAACATGGATTCTTTCGTGATGCCGGCTAACGATTCAGCGGATGCAAATACATTGAACTCCGGTATTGACCTGCAGTTTAGCGTATTGGCGGAATGTCCGAATAAGGAAGCGGCTTATGAAGTGCTGGATTTCTTATATGAGGATGTCAATCTTCAGAAATACATTGATGCACAGACAGCTATCCCCTGTAAAAAGGGTGATTTCGCGCTGCCGACCATCCTCGATGGCATGACAGAGTACATTGCTTCCGGCAACATGACGGACTATCCGGATCACTATTATCCCTCCGAGATGGCAGTGGATGCACAGATCCAGACATTCTTATTGAAGAAGGATGTGGATGCCTTCTTACAGAAATTTGATACGGACTGGCTGCGTTACAACAGAGATATCATCCGTCTGGTTCAGGAGTATGAACGGCAGCACGGAAATGCGGATTAAGGGGAAAGGAGAAGAGAGACTATGAAAAATGAGAGAAAAAGAACATTTTTATTGATCACCATCCCGATTCTGGCCCTGTTTATCTGCTTTAATACCATTCCGCTGATTCGCGGTGTGATATACAGCTTTACGAACTTTAAGGGCTTTGGATCCTACGATTGGGTAGGCCTTCGCAACTACGCAGATTTGTTTACGGACGCACGTGTGGGAAGATCTTACTGGTTTACCTTTAAGCTGGCGGTAGTGACCACCATCGTCGTCAACGTGTTGAGCCTTCTTCTGGCATTGGCATTAAACAGCCATATCCGGGCTAAGAGCTTCTTCCGCGGGGCATACTTCTTACCGAATATCTTAGGATCTTTGGTAGTAGCATACATCTTCAATTACTTTTTTACTTATATTCTGCCCGCATTGGCGGACATGATCGGCATCGAGGCCCTGCGCACCAGTATCCTCTCCAATCCGGCTACGGCTTGGATTGGTGTTATGGTCGTATGTGCATGGCAGGCGATTGCTATGAACACTATCATCTATATTTCCGGATTACAGACAGTGCCGGAGGATGTCTATGAGGCAGGCGGCTTGGACGGCGCTACCGGCTGGAAACAGTTTAAATACCTGACCTTCCCGCTGATCATCCCGTTCTTTTCCATCAACATGGTGCTGTGTATCAAGAACTTCCTGATGGTGTTTGACCAGATCATGGCTTTGACTAAGGGTGGTCCGGCGCAGAGTACGGAGTCCATCTCCTACCTGATCTACAACAACGGTATGTCCGGCGGACAGTTCGGATTCCAGAGTGCCAACGCGGTCGTGTTCTTTATCGTGATCGTAATTGTCTCCGTAGCGCAGATGAAGTTTTCCAGTAAAAAGGAGGAACAGTTATGATAGAGAAAAAAACAAATATATCAGCAATGACAGTCCTGATCCTGGGACTTGCTACGATTGCTCTTCCGTTGTATCTGACTGTTGTAATTGCGTTCAAGCAGCCTTCTGAGATGACCAACAGCATAAGCGGTATCTTATCGCTTCCGAAGACATGGAGTCTTAACAATTTCAAGGAAGCCATGGAGATCACAGATTTCTGGCATTCCCTCAGAAACAGTCTGTTGATTACGGGCCTTTCAGTGGTGCTTTCCATTACGGTACACTCCCTGATGGGATACGCTCTGGGCAGGAACAAAGCAAAGAGCAAATTCTACAGCTTTGTTTATCTGTTTATCGTAAGCGGTATGTTCGTGCCTTTTGCAATCCTGATGATGCCGCTGGCAAAACAGACAGCGGAATTGGGGCTTGCCAACTGGTTTGGTGTTATCATATTATATGTGGTGTTCTATATGCCGATGAACGTGCTGTTATATTCGGGTTATCTGGTAAATATCCCGATGGCGCTGGAAGAGGCTGCCAAGGTGGACGGCACATCCACATGGAGAACTTACTGGAAGATTATCTTCCCGATTATGAAGCCCATGCATGCGACGGTGGCTGTGTTGACAGCGCTGGCAGTATGGAACGACGTGATGACGCCCCTCGTTATCATGGCAGGATCCGGGGAGAATACGCTGCCTCTTGCACAGCTTAACTTCCAGTCCCAGTTCGGTACGAACTATAACTTGGCGTTTGCTTCCTATCTGCTTTCGTTGATACCGATCCTGATCTTCTACGTGATATGCCAGAAGCAGATCTTAAACGGCGTTGTCAACGGTGCGGTGAAGTAAATATGGTGAGGTAAATAGAAAGCAACAAGGTTGTTGCGAATGGAATAAACAGTAACAAGAAAAAGGTTTGGTACAGCATATGGCGATTCTATTTCAAGAGGATGAAAGAACTTTTACATTACAGACGAAACAGACGACATATCAGATGAAAATAGATGACTTCGGATATCTTCTGCACCTGTATTACGGTGGGAAGATATCCGGGAACATGGATTATCTGTTGACTTATTATGACAGAGGATTTTCAGCGAATCCCTATGATGCGGGGAGTGACAGGACCTATTCCATGGATGCGCTCCCCCAGGAATATCCCACAACGGGGACGGGGGACTATCGAAACAGCGCTCTGGTCGTCAGGAATCATGACGAATCGGAATGTTGCGATCTGCGCTATACCGGACATGAGATAAGAAGAGGTAAGTACGGACTGCCGGGGCTTCCGGCAGTCTATGCTGACGATAAAGATGCGCAGACGCTGGAGATCAGACTGGAAGATGCGGTGAGCAGAGTGCAGGTGCGTCTGTTGTACGGTGTGCTGGAGGAAGACGATATCATCACCAGAAGCGTGCAGATCATCAATGGCGGCACGGGCAGTATCGTGGTGGAGAAGGCGGCTTCAGCGAGTTTGGATTTTATGGCCGGGAATTTTGATCTGGTCAGTTTTTATGGAAGACATGCCATGGAACGTAGTATGCAGCGGGCTTCCATTGCCCACGGCAGCCAGGTGATTGGCAGCCGCCGGGGAAGTTCCAGTCATCAGTATAATCCGGCGGTGATTATAGCGGATCAGGATGCCACAGAAGATTGTGGAAGCTGCTACGGCATGGTGTTTGTCTACAGCGGCAATTTCCTGTGTGAGGCGGAGCGGGATCAGTATAACCAGACCAGAGTCATTATGGGACTGCAGAGCGATCTGCTTCACTATCCCTTGGAAGCGGGAGAAATGCTGACGGTGCCGGAGACCATCCTATGTTATTCCGATCAGGGATTTGGCGGATTGTCCCTCAAATACCACCATTGTCTGCGGGACCATGTGTGCCGGGGCGCTTACCAGCACAGCCCCAGGCCGGTGCTGGTCAACAGCTGGGAGGCGGCGTACTTCCACTTTGATGGAGAGACAATCATCCGGTTGGCGAAGGAAGCGGCTGAACTTGGCATCGACATGGTAGTTATGGATGACGGCTGGTTCGGTAAAAGAGAGGATGACAACAGTGGACTGGGAGACTGGCAGGTCAATGAACAGAAGCTGGGATGCAGTCTCGGGGAACTGATTCATAAGGTCAATGAGACAGGCGTGAAGTTTGGTATCTGGATTGAGCCGGAGATGGTTTCCGAGGATAGCGACCTTTACCGGACACATCCGGACTGGGCCATGTTAAATCCCCAACGCAATCCAATACGAAGCCGTAATCAGCTGGTACTTGATTTTTCCAGAAAAGAAGTGCGGGACTATATTTTTGAGCAGATCTGTAATGTGTTTGACCAGGGAAACATCGAGTATGTGAAATGGGATATGAACAGGAGCATTTCCGATGTCTACTCTGCAGATAACAGACAGGGCAAGGTGGCTTATGATTATGTGCTGGGCGTCTATGAGTTCCTGGAAAAGCTGACAGCAAAATATCCCCACCTTCTGATAGAAGGCTGCTGCGGTGGCGGCGGCAGGTTTGATGCCGGTATGTTATACTATACACCGCAGATTTGGTGCAGTGATAATACGGACGCGCTGGACAGGCTACAGATTCAGTATGGGACATCTTTCTTCTATCCCATGTCAGCCATGGCGGCACATGTGTCGGCGGTGCCCAACCATCAAACTGGTAGGAGCATCAGCCTGCAGACAAGAGGTATTGTGGCCATGACCGGGGCATTCGGCTATGAACTGTCCTTAGAAAAGCTGACAGAAGAAGAGAAAGAACAGGTCAAAGACCAGATCAGGCAGTATAAAGAATATGAATCCTTGATCAGTAACGGCGATTATTACAGACTCTCAAATCCCAATCAGGATTCCCTGGCGGCCTGGATGTATATATCGAAGGATCACAGGAGCGTATTACTCCATGTGGTACTGCTGGAGATTCACGGGAATATGACAGTCAGTTATGTGAAACTGAAAGGACTTTTGCCGGAGGCCTCCTACGAGGAGAAAACGAGCAAAAAATGTTATCAGGGTTCGGCCCTGATGCAGGCGGGGATTCCCCTGCCGGTGGAAATGAAAGAATATCCTGCTTATCAGTTCTTCTTTACGGTAAAAGGGTGATTCATCATAAAGAAACAGGCCCGCCTTGTCACTTGATTGTGACGGGGTGGGCCTGTTTCTTTAAACTTTTAACAAATCTTTTAAGAAATTTTCTTTTTTTATTGAATCGTACATAGTAATGTGTTAAAATATAGCAACTGAAAAATAGTTGCATATAATGATACTGTGGAGTGATACTTATAGATGCCAAAGAAAAATGACTTGATAGAGAAAATCAGCCGAAAACCAACTCCTAAAAATTTTACAAAAAGGGAACTGGATTTACTGATGAATAAATGTAATTGTACAAAGTTTTCGGGAGGAAGAGGATCAGGGATTGGGGTTGTCCATAATGAAACAAAGCGTATATTACAATTTGATGAACCACATCCGGGCAACGAATTATATGGTTATCAGATTAAAAAGACGATACAGTTTTTAAAGGATATTGGGGAGATTACTTAAAAATATAAATTATTGAAAGGAAGACGAAAATGAGTTCAATGCTGGAATATAAAGGCTATCATGCTTCTATAGAATTTGATGCAGATGATAATATTTTTGTAGGAGAAGTATTTGGGATAACAGATTCTTTAAATTTTCATGGAAGCACAGTAGAAGAATTAAAAACTATGTTTGAACAGAGCATCGACAATTATTTGGAATTGTGTATAAAAGTCGGTAAAAGTCCGGACAAAGAGTTTAAAGGCAGCTTTAACGTCAGAATCTCACCAGAACTGCATAAAAAAGCAGCATTGGCTGCAGCCGAACAAAAGATAACATTGAATCAGTATGTGATGAAGGCCATAGAGAGGTCATTTGAACAACCAGATACTAATATAAAAGAAACAGTCGTTTATATTCCATACAGTACGCAGAAAGTTGATTGGAATGTGGAGCCTATTAATAATCTTTCGGCTTATTATAATGAGGGCATATTATTGACAAAGAAGGAGAATATAGCATATGTTGGAAGTTAATCCTGAAATCGGTTATGTAAGAATCATCAGTTCCCATATTGAAATTGCGCGAACATTGTCAAAGAGTTTTGAATTAAAAATCGGGTGCCGGGCCAGGGCGAGAGCGCCAAAGTATCTTGAAGAAAAAAAGGCTGTATTGAATATGGAATTATCTATTATTACGCCTGAAAAGGATGATATGAACATAGAGTTAGAGGCGGATGTTTTTCTAAAATTTGATCAGATTCCGGATGATTATGATAAGGTTATGGAAGAAAAATGTATGCCCATTGCACAGATAAAGCTATTTCATATGTTAGATGAGATTTTGGTTTGTATGGGATATGACAGGCTGGGATTAGCTGAAAAAGCATAGAGTTGAAAAAGGGATATATTTTATGCGAGGGCCAGTTTCCTGATAAGGAGACTGGCCCTTATTATACGCAAAATGTAGTATTAATCAGCTATTCTGCGTTTTCTTCCTCCTGATTTGCCACTGCCTTATTCAAAGAACTGGTAATGGCATCCAGAAGTATCATGGAAGTATATTTGCTGTCATCGCTATATGTAACGCCTTCCAGGCTCTGGTTCGTGATGATCTGATCCGCCAGATCCTCAAAAGATGGCTGGATGAGAGGATACATCGTGGTGACGGCCTCATCCAGATTCACCAGCCGGATGGCGTTAATATTCTTTTCGTCTACGGTCACTTCAATCTCCACCACATTATCATTCAAAATCAAAGAGGTGGTATAGACACCGGGCACATAGGAATTTTCTGTGGTCTGCGTCACGGTGGACATGGTCTCCCTTTTTTCTTCTTTGGGCAGGAACATGATGATGAGCAGGATGATGAAGAGGATACCGAGGGCTGCGAAGATGCCGGTATATATTAACTCTTTTACGTGAAGCACGACAATTTTTGTTTTAGAACTCATACAAATATCCCCATAGTGATTCTTTTTTATCAGTCTATGCGGCTGGGGTGGGGTTTATGCTATCGTTGTCAGGAGAAGATTGGCTTAAGAAAGTTCATTTCAATGAGCCAGTCTTTTTGATGTTCATATGATAAAGATAGTCGAATTATACAAAATAATGATAAAATAGAAAATATGATTTCGTAAAATAATTAATTTTATGAAAAGGGAAATGAGAAAATATACGAGAAAATGTTGGGAAAAACAGATACCTATACACTATTTTTCTTTTTTATCTAGTGTATAGTACCATAGTTTAGGTCAAAATACAAGCATTTTCACCTGTTATTATTTTCCGTTCTGTGAAACTATGTTACGAACGAAGCTGATACAAATTTTATGACCGTCAGACGATGGTCAGGAAAGGAGGCAACTATGCCTAAAAGAGGAGATAACATTTACAAGAGAAAAGACGGGAGATGGGAGGGGAGGATTCGTGTGTCTTCCGGTCCGGCTGCTGGAAGGAAATACCAATCTGTGTATGGAAAGACTTACGGGGAAGTAAAAAGGAAATTAAGTACTGTTAAAAGAGAATGCTTTCAAGCTGGAGAGCGTTGCAGCATGGTAATGGAAGATGCCATTTATATTTGGTGCACGGATAAGGAAGGATACTGGAAGGAAAGTACTTATGCAATGTATAGACAGACAGTGGAAAAATATATATTGCCCTGTCTGGGAAAGCAGCCATTGTATAAAATAGACAACCGCGCCATGGAAAATCTGCTAAAGTTCATTCAGAAAATAAATTATCCAAACGAACTGTCAAATGTCTACCAATCCCATATCTGCAGTCTGGTCCTGCGGATTATGACTTATATCAAGAAAAAAACGGGTACGATATTGGAGATTCCAATGAATCCAGTCACGTCAGGGAAAAAACTAAAAATCATGCCGCCAAAAGAGTCTGAATTGTCCAGGCTGGAAGAATATCTCTTTCAAAATATGGACGATGATACCTGCCTTGGCGTAATGACAGCACTTCATACAGGTTTAAGGATTGGGGAGTTGTGTGCCCTTACCTGGGGAGATTTTGATTTAGAGATAGGAATTCTGCATGTCAGAAACAATGTTCAAAGAGTTCGGGATTATAGCAGCCGGGATGGAAAAACAAGATTGATTTTTTCAAATCCGAAAACGGCCTGTTCTATTAGAGATATTCCTATTCCGCCCGCTTTGCTTAACACGCTGAAATCTTATAAAAAACAACCTTCGGAACCTCTTATGAGCGGAGCCAGGGGTACCTGGATGGATCCGCGCACTTTACAGTACCGGTTTAGCCGAATATTACAAAAGTGCGATATTAAGCATTTTCGCTTCCATATGCTACGGCATGCGTTTGCGACTAGATGTATAGAAAAAGGTTTTGACAGCAAGAGTCTGAGTGAAATATTGGGACATAGCAATATTCAGATTACGCTTAACCTATATGTACATTCTACTTTACGGCAAAAGCAACGTTTGATGAGTCTGTTGGATACGTATTCTGGATGATCGCTTAATATACGGAGAGATTGTGAGAACGGATAAACTTTATAAGCCGTCATAAGAATGGTCAAATGAGTGGAGACACGGCAATCTTTCGCGAAAAATACACGCAGCTAGGCGTCTTTGCAAATCGAAAAACAGGTATGTGCATATAAAGTTGGATGGTGACGGTAAATGGAGCCTTACATAGATATTCATTCCCATATTTTGCCCGGTGTAGACGACGGTGCAAAGGATTTTGCAATGAGCCTTCGGATGCTTTGGCAGGCGGAGGAAGATCACATTAGCGATGTAATCTTGACCCCCCATTATAAACCTATGCGGCGTAATCTGTCGCCTAAAACTGTGATTGATCTGTATAACGAACTTGAACGCAAAAAGGAAGAGGCCGGAATACAAATAAGACTTCATTTGGGGAATGAAATATATTATAGTTCAGAGGTTATTTCGGCATTGGAGGCGGGTTATGCGTTTACGATGGTGGATTCTTCTTATGTGTTGGCGGAGTTTAGTCCAAGAGAGGATTACGGTTATATCAGGGATGCCGTCTATCATCTGCTGGCGGAAGGATATGCCCCAATCCTGGCGCATGTAGAGCGGTATGGCTGCCTGATGGAGAAAAAGATCAGGGTGGAGGAGTTGTATGACATGGGATGTTACCTACAGGTCAATGCTTCCAGCATCACTGGTGAAAATGGGATGGAGAGTAAAAGAAATGTAAAATGGCTGCTCAAACGAGAATATGTCCATTTTGCAGCTTCAGATTGTCATGAAGATAAAAAGCGGACGCCGAATCTTTCCCAGGCGGCGGCTTATGTTGCCAGAAAGTTTGGTGTGGCATACTGTGACAGGATTTTTCGGGATAATGCGGCAGCGCTTTTGCGTGGTGATTACATATAGGATTATGGAAGAGAGGCTTGGTTAGACGCATGGAAGAGAGAAGAGATGCGGATACAATAGAGATTGATTTGTTGGAACTTATGAGTGTATTGCTGGGGCAGGTCTGGCTTATTTTAGGTGTTGGTCTATTTGTGGCCTTGACAGCTTTTGCGGTCAGCAGATATTTGGTAATTCCGACTTATGAATCCACGACAAAGATTTATATTTTGAATAAAAATGAAAATACCACGGTGACTTATACGGATGTACAGCTCGGCAGCCAACTCACGAAGGATTACAGGGAATTGATTGGGAGCAGATATGTATTGGAGGAAGTCATACAGAATTTAGGCTTGGATTTGGAATATGTTCAACTGCAGAAAAAAGTGTCGGTCAGTACGCCGGAGGATACTAGAGTTATTTATATCACGGTTGAAGATAAAGATCCGGTGGTAGCGATGAATATTGCCAATAGCGTCAGGGAAGCGGCGAGCAGGCATATTGAAAACGTGATGGATATTGATGCGGTAAATGTGGTGGAAACAGCCAATATGCCAACAGAGAAGGCATCTCCTAGCTGTATGCGATGGACAATGATCGGCGGTCTGCTTGGATGTTTGGCGGTGTGTGCCATTATTCTGATCCGATATCTGTTAGACGATACCATTAAGTCCTCCGAGGATGTGGAAAAATATTTGGGCTTGTCAACGTTAGCATTGATTCCTGTGCAGGATGACGAGACAGACAAAGCGAAACGCAGAAAAAGGCAGAAGGCGTCTGTGAAAAAAGAAAGAAGGGCCTGAGACTATGACAAAGGATACCAGTAAAGAATATGATGTTTCTGAGGAAATGGATATAGAAGAAATATCCAGTATGAGGGAGATAACGCTTCGTTTTGATAAGCAGGAGGATTATAGGACGAGAGAGGCTTATAAAACGCTTCGTACCAATATAGAGTTCAGCGGTTCCGATATTAAAACTATCTCTATTACCAGTTGTACCCCTAACGAGGGCAAGAGTTCTGTGGCGATGGAATTGGCCAAAGCTTTTGCGGAGGCAGGGAAAAAGACAATTCTGGTGGATGCGGACTTGCGCAAATCCGTTCTGGTAGGACGATATAAGACCGGGGCAGTGAGACATGGGCTTACGCACGCGCTGATCGGTAAGGAAAAACTGGAAACGGTTATGTGTATGACAAATGTCCAGAACCTCTATATCATTTTTTCCGGTCCGGTGCCGCCTAATCCGAGTGAACTTTTGGGAGGTATAAGATTTCAGGAGGCGTTGGATACGCTGCGGGAGCAGTTTGATTATGTGATCGTGGATACGCCGCCCCTTGGAAGTGTGATTGATGCGGCAGTGGCCGCCAGAAAGTGTGACGGAACCATACTTGTAATCGAAAACAATGCCATCAGTTATAGATTTGCCCAGCGGGTAAAGGATCAGCTGGACAAGACGGAAAGCAGGATTCTTGGCGTGGTACTGAACAAAGTGGATATGAACACCAGAGGATATTATGGGCATTACGGAAGATATTATGGTAAATATTACGGCAAGTACTATGGTAAATACGGTGAGGAGAATGTAGTGCAGCAGATAGATAGTCCCAAAAGGAGTAACCGAAACACACAGGTACAGGAGAATGTGCCAGAGGAATTGCCGAGGCGGAGTCATCAGAGGATGAAAGCATGTGGACAGGCGGCGGAACGAGTGTCCGGGGAATTGCAGAAAAATAGGAAAACAGGGAGAAAGATATGAAGCAGAGCAGGATAATTCAGATCGTTATCATTGCAGCCAATCTGGTTTTAGCTATAGTCTGTTTTGTGGCATTTTGCAGTGAGGACAGGGTGAAACCGGAGTTCTTGTTCCAGACCAGTGACTATATTTATAACGAATCAGAACAGACGGACACGCTCTTGCGGGATATTATGGCCCGGGATGACCGGGATGGGGATATCACAGAGCGTATTGTCATAGAAAAAGTGACGGAGAACAGATCCGCATCCACAATAGTGGTATATTATGCAGTCAGCGATTCCGCGGGAAATGTGGCCAAGATATCAAGGGTGTTTCCAGCAAGATTTGACGAGACGGTACACGGTGAAGCGGCGGAAGCTTTTGGAAAGGCGCAGACGTCGCCTGTGGAAACATTAGAAAATGATAGGGAAGATAATGAGACAGAAAATGAAGAAAGGAAAGACAGCACGGAAGCGCAGCAGAATGAGATAAGTGATGAGAATAAACTAGGCGAGGAGAGAGAAGAACATCAAGAAGAGACTGAGGAAGATACAGAGGAGACAGATAATGACCGGGATGAGAAGAATGACCGGGATGAAGCGGAAGAAGAGCAGAATAATCCACAGGAGGGAGCAGAGAACGAGACTGACCATTCGCAAGAACAGACGTCCGAGCAGCCAGAACCTCAGCCTGTGTCTGCAAATAGCGCCCCGATTCTCACTTTAAGGAAACAGGAAGTGACGGTCGATGCCGGTACTTCACCGCCATGGACGGAAGTCATCGAAACGCTGCGGGATGATAAAGACGATTATACAACTTTATATTATAATCTGTCAGTCAGCAGATTTAATAGAAACCAGCCGGGGGATTATCCCGTTACTCTCTATACAAAGGATTCTGACGGTAATCGCTCCGAGACGGTAACGATTATAGTGCATGTAAAAGAAAATGGATAAGGCAGATTCCAATAAAGGATAGTTAACATGATTAATGGTGCGAGCAAAAAGAAAAAAGACATACGGGCAAATGAGGAGAAGGCGCTTTTGCTGGATCCTGACAGGGCGGCGCGGAAGAAGAAAAAAAGACGTGCCACAATAACTGCCTTGTGCGTGGCGATTCCCGTAACAGTCATTGTGTTAGCATGTTTGGGTGTCGTTTTAGTCGGCGCTATTGGGAAAGCCCGGTTAAAGCAGGTGTCCGCACAGCAGCCGCAGCTTGCCGAAGCGCCGGCGGCGGAGACGCCTACGGAAGAAGAGACAGAGATTTGGCAGGAGGGATGGGTGAAATATCAGGGACAGATTTACGCCTACAATGAAGATATTCTGACATTTCTTTTTATGGGAGTCGATCAGCGGAGCGAGACCGTTCAGGAGGTGGCGGAGGGAACCAACGGCGGGCAGGCCGACGCTTTGTTCCTGTTAATACTGAATCCGCATGATCAGACGGCAAGTATTATCGGCATCAATCGTAATACGATGACGGAGATAGATATTTATAACGAAGAAGGCGCCTATGTTGATACGGTCATCGCTCAGATTGCCGTTCAGCATGGATTTGGCAATGGAGTGGAGAAAAGCTGCGAATATCAGAGGAAGGCGGTCAGCCGATTGTTTTACAGTCTGCCAATACACGGGTATGCGGCAATCAATATGAGTGCCATTGCGACTTTAAATGACGAGGTGGGCGGTGTGGATGTCACGGTCCTGGAAGATATGTCCTCGGAATCTCCCTGTTTAGTGGAAGGGGAGAGAGTGCATCTGGAGGGTGAGGATGCGCTCACTTATGTGAGATACCGTGATCAGGATGCCTTTGCTTCCGCAGATAGAAGACTGGAGCGTCAGAAACAGTATTTGACAGAATTTGTGAAGGCGGCGAGAAGTACTGTGCGACAAGATATTTCCAGTGTTGTGCGGTTGTATCAGGCGCTGGCTCCTATGATGGTCACGGATATTTCGGCAGATGAGGCCGTATATCTGGCTTCACAGGCTCTTGACTATCAGATTGATGCGGATAATTTCTATATGTTGAAGGGCGAGACTGTGATGGGTGAGCAGTTTGAAGAGTACAACATAGATGAAGAGGCTCTTTATGAGTTGATATTGCAGATATTTTATGAGCCGGTCTCATAGGGAATGTTCCGAAGGGGACAGAAAATAGGGTAACATTTATGAGCCGAAGAATTAGAGACGGCCTGACGTTTAGAAGTTGAGGGATTGGAATGATAAAAAAAGAAGTAGCCGGAACGATGGAAAGTACGGCCAAAAGGATGTCGCTTAGCCTGACAGCGTTGCTGCTCATAGGCTGTTTGGCAGGATGCGGCACGGCGGTAACAAAAGACGATGGACAGGAGAATATAGAGGCGGCAGAACCTGAGACGGATGTATCGGAATCAGAAGAAAACGCAGAGGAGAAGGGTATTCTGGGAGAATCCGCGGCGGACGGACACGTTGACTTCGCTATGCTGCAGGAAAAAAATCCGGATATTTTTGCCTGGCTGTATATTCCGGGAACCGATATTGATATGCCTGTATTGCAGAGTCATATTTCGGATAAATATTATATTACCCACGATATTATGGGCGAGGAGAATAGCACAGGAGCAGTATTTACGGAGATGCCCAATCTGATGAATATGTGTGATTTTAATACGGTGATTCACGGAAACGATCTGGAAGAAGATGCCCCGTTTAAGGAACTTCATCAATTTGAGGATGCGGATTTTTTTGAGGACCATGTAGAATTCTACCTTTATCTGCCGGACAATGTGCTCACGTACGAGATATTTACCGCTTATTACGATGAAGGCAGCGATATCCTGCGCCGATATGATTACACCACATATGCAGGATGTATGGAACATTTAAATGATATCTACACGACCAGGAGCATGAACCGAAATATGCGGGAAGATTGGGAAGGATTGACGCCCTATCATTTCCTGGTGACACTGGATGGCAGAGTCCGGGAAGACGGTACCCAGTACGTGGTGATCGGGGCTTTGGTCAAAGACGCGGCGGGACAGATTGACCGCGTGATTTATGAGTAACTGTGCAAAAGACAGGTATTAACATCTTAGGGTGTTGATATAGATACCACACTTAAATTAAGGAAAGGAGGACGATGCCAATGAAAAAGTTTATGGCTTTATTAACAACTTCTGTATTGTTCGCATCCATGACTGTGTCCGCGGCGGGTTCACCCTCGGCCGCTGTAGTAGCTTCTACAGCAGAGCCTGCGGCATATGTCAGTGAAGGATTCAGCGCTGCAGCAGATGCACAGGCAGCCGCAGAGAGAGGCATGAGCGCAGGCGAGTATTATAATAATGCGATCGTTGCAACTCCTGGCGTGCCGAATGCAGTACCCATGGGTCAGGGCGGCAAGATTCTGATCAACGGCGTACCGACCAATCTGACTGCATCTTTATCCAAAGTGAATGTAGCAGTCGCAAACAGCGCAGCTGCACAGGCGGCGGGACTTGGCGGAGCACTGCTCAACGTAGTGAACGTGAATTTCCCTGGCGCTAACTACAGCGTAGCAACCATTAACTTCTATGTCAAAGGACTTGCTGGCGGCGTGAAAGTTGCTGCCAAGCAGTATGTCAACGGCGTATGGGTTGATGTGGAAGTCGTAGAAGCAAGAGCCGATCATGTTGTCCTGAACCTTAAGAGCAGCGGACCGGTTGCGCTTGTAGCACTTCCGTAGTTTTACCTCTTCATAGCTAATTTTTGAATTCAAAAAAAGTGTGGGAAAACCTGTGCCGCCGCTTCGGCGGCGGCATACGGCAAAATAAGATGGTATAGAATCGTGATACAAAATCGGTTGACTCGAATCGTCGCAATGCCGCGTTC
Organism: uncultured Lachnospiraceae bacterium; assembly: GCA_946554445.1. Taxonomy (GTDB): domain Bacteria; phylum Bacillota; class Clostridia; order Lachnospirales; family Lachnospiraceae; genus UBA3282. The sequence goes on from CAMNSD010000006.1 coordinate 125,018, forward strand.
GGGAAGACAGAGGTAATAGACAAAATGGAATCCGCATGGAATATGGCGGAATGGCGAAGCCATGTCCTTTTTGATTCCATAGGAAGGAATGCCTATGTGGTATGTGATGCAGGTGCAGACAGGGACGGAAGAGAGGATTAGGACACAATGCATCAGCATTATAGATGAGAAGATATTGGAACGGTGTTTTATTCCTTATTATGAGGAAAAAAAGAAATATCAGGGTACATGGCATACGGAGAAGAAGATAGTATTTCCGGGATATGTATTTATGGTCAGCGAAAGGCTGTCAGATTTGTATGAAAAGCTTCGGAAAGTGATCGGCCTGACAAAACTGCTGGGTACGGGAAAAGAAATCGTGCCATTGTCGGAAGAAGAGACCGCGCTCTTAAAAAGAATGGGGGCGGGGGAAAGGCCGTTGGAAATATCCATGGGTTTTATAGAAAACGGTATGGTTGTGGTCACGGAAGGGCCGCTGGTAGGAATGGAAGGTTATATACGTAAAATAGACAGGCATAAAAGAAAAGCATGGCTGGAAATAGATATGTTCGGCCGAATAGTAGAGATGGAAGTTGGGCTTGAGATTATAGCAAAGAAATGAAATGCAGGAAAAATAATATCGGTAAAAATCAATATCAGAAAGAGAAGAGGCTTCGCAGTAGGATGCGCAGACTGATGATCGTGTCAGGCTGGATCTTGTGCGTAGCCGCTTTTGCGGCTGGCGGCTTGATCGTGCTTGGCGTTTCCGGCAAGTATAACCTGAGAAAGCAGACCATAAGCTATGCGGCTGGAACTGGCAGGTCTATGCCGGCAGTTGCGGCAGCAGGCATAGAGGAAGATTGGGAGGAAGGCCAGATTAGGTATCAGGGCCGGAAATATAGATATAATGAAGATGTCCTTACTTTTCTTTTTATGGGAATTGATAAGGAGAACACTGCGGAAACATCTGGAGAATATGCCGATGGAGGACAGGCGGACGCTTTGTTTTTGTTCGTGTTAAATCCCCATGATGAGACCATGACGCTGATTCCCATTAATCGCAGTACCATGACGGATATTGACGTCTATGATGCGCAGGGAAATTATGAAGATACCGTGACAGCCCAGATCTGTGTACAGCATGGATTTGGGGACGGCGGCAGAGAAAGCTGTGAGTATCAGATAAAGGCAGTGAGGAATCTTTTCTATGGAATCCCTATACACGGGTATCTGTCTGTCGATATGGATGTGATATCTAAAGTGGTTGAACTGGTAGATGGGATAGACTTGGAAATCATGGAAGATATCCGTAATGGACAAAGGGAAGTGATTTTGAACAAAGGGGAACAGGCACATCTGAATGGGGAGCAGGTATATTGGTATGTCAGGGACAGGGACAATGATGTAGAGTTATCTGCTGAAAACAGACTGGCGAGACAAAGACAGTTTCTGACAAAATTTATTGACAAAGTAAAGCAGATGACAAAGCGTGACATTACCGTGCCAATCCGCATATATGACGCCGTCTTGGACAAGTCTGTCACGGATATCACGGTGGATGAAGTGACTTATCTGGCGGCGACTGCCGGAGGATATCATTTCGATGACAAGCAGGTGGTAACGATTCCCGGCAGAAGTGTCAGTGGGGAAGAGAACGAGAACAGCGGATATGATGAGTTTTATGTGGATGAAACCGCTTTGTATGAGTTGATTCTTACGGTTTTTTATGAACCAGTGGACGAAGGATGAGGAGAGTTAGGGACAATGAATATTCCACACCTAGGATGCATGGGGGGGGGGTAACCCAGTGAACCTGATAGAAGAAAAAGATGGATTAGTATCCAAATCTAAGAAAATCATAAACATCTATATTGTATTCTTATTTGCCGTGGTCTGGTTCAGCTACTATAACCAGTTCGTATTTGGGACCAATCGAATCGCCGGCGGCGTAATCAGCGTATGCACCTATTTTATCATCTACAATTATTTTGCCAAATTGTATCGTGCTTATAAGATTGGCACCTATAAGATTAGCGAAATCATCTTCTCCCAGATCCTGGCGATCGGATTGTCGGATACGATCCTATATGTGGAGTGCTGCCTGGTGAGCCATCGCTATATCAATATCCTTCCCGGATTTGCCGCCACAGGCATACAGATTCTGGGCATGGTAGTATGGACAGTTTACACGAAGCAGTACTTTATCAGATACATAGAGGCAAACAGCACACTGGTCTTGTATGGCGGAGAGAACGCCGGTGAATTCGTGCGCAAACTAAAGCGTAAATATGATCATCTTTTCCAGATACAGGAGATTGTCAATATAGAAGAATGCACGGATAAAGAACTTCATGAGAAGATCGACCGGTATGACACAGTAATCTTATATGAAATAAGCAAAGGCTATAGAACAAGTACCATGGAGTATTGCATAGAACATCAGAAAAATCTCTATATTACGCCAAGGATTTCTGACATTATCCTGCAGGGATTCAAGGAGAGGACGCTGATTGATACCCCGCTGTTTAAATATGAATATCATTATCTGGATACAAAAGAGTATCGGACAAAAAGATTTCTGGATCTGACTGTGGCTTTGTTGGCGCTTATCTTGACAGCTATTCCCATGCTGCTTACGGCGATAGCGATTAAACTGGAAGACGGGGGCCCCGTTTTCTTTAGACAGGATAGATGTACTGTCAATGGAAAAGTGTTTGCAATCATCAAGTTTCGAAGTATGGTTCCGGATGCGGAAAAAAAGGGAGCAGTCATTCCTTGTACAGATCACGATCCAAGGATAACTAAAGTGGGCAATATTATCAGAAGGTTTCGTATCGACGAACTGCCGCAGATTTTCAATATCATCAAAGGGGACATGTCTGTGGTGGGCCCCCGGCCGGAGCGGGTGGAACATGTGAAGAAATACTGCGAGGAAGTGCCGGAATTCGCATATCGGATGCGGGTAAAAGGGGGACTTACAGGGTATGCGCAGATATTTGGAAAGTATAATACCAGCGCTTATGATAAGTTGAAGCTGGATCTGATGTATATAGAGAATCAGAGTTTTCTGTTGGATCTGAAGATGATCATGCTGACGATAAAGACGCTGTTTATCGCGGAGAGTACGGAAGGGTTTGAGGAGGAGAAGAGTAAGTTGATCGGAAAGTGGGATGTGGAAGGGTAGACCATATTTTTTAATACACATATTATAGTAATTTTGAAGAAAGGCTTAACTTACTAATGAAAATTGCCTATATTGCAGTAAAGGGTTTTCCCATGAGCGGTGGAATTGAAAAGTATACAGAAGAACTGGCCAATCATTTATCTATTATGGGATATGATATAACGATTTATTGCACTCGTCATTATGGCAATAGAGATGGAATGTATGGAAATTTCAAGGTCAAAACAGTCCCATCGTTTAAGCATAAATTTCTTGAGAAGATGAGCCTTGCGTTTATGGCATCTATTTATCAGATACCTGTGAAATATGATGTGGTTCATTATCATGCTTTGGGGCCTTCTTTTTTCGCATTTATTCCCAAATTACAACGAAAAAAATAGTTATTCAATCACATGGAATAGAATATGAGAGAGCAAAATGGGGGAAGACAGCGAAAAGTGTTTTAAGAGTTTTAGAAAAATTGTCATATAATATGGGGAATGAATTGACAGTAGTTTCCAGACAGATACAGGAGTACTTTCAACAAAATTACCATAAGAAAAGTGTATATATACCGACAGCTGTTAATTTGCCAGAGGAGAAAAAAGTTGATAGTCAGATACTGAATAAATATGGATTAAGACCAGATGAGTTCTATTTATTTCTTGCAAGAATTGTAGAGGAAAAAGGAGCCCATTATTTGATACAGGCATTTAAAAAAAGTAATTCAAAGAGAAAATTAGTAATTGCGGGAAAGATAGAGATAGATAATTTTTATCATAAGAAATTGTTGGAAATGGCAGGGAATGACAATAGGATTGTTTTCGTGGGGGAAGTTTTAGGCGATGACAAAGATGAATTGTTTAGAAATGCATATACATTTTGTATGCCATCAGAACTTGAAGGAATGTCAATAGCGTTACTGGAAGCTATGAGTTTTAAAAGATGTTGTATTGTAAGTGATATTCCGGAAAATTTAGATATTGCGTTGGGACATGCGTTATTCTTTAAAAATAAAAATGTTAATGATCTTCTCAAGGTAATAAACGAAACAGATAAATTGGATATGGCGGTAATACGAAAATATGGTGCAGATGCGTACGATTATGTAAAGGATAATCATACATTTGATATTATTGCTAAGCAAATGGATTATTTATATCAGTCTATTTAAGGATGGAAGAAGTATGAAGAGAAAAAAATTAAATGGTACAGTAATTGTAACATATAGATGTAATGCCCGTTGTTCAATGTGTAATCGATATAAGGCTCCATCAAAGGCAGAAGAGGAAATTACGATAGAAACAATAAAGAAATTACCGCAGATGAATTTTGTAAATGTCACAGGAGGGGAACCTTTTATTCGCTTGGACTTGGATGAAATCATAGCCGAATTATATAAAAAGACTAATAGAGTGGTTATATCGACTAATGGTTTTTTTACAGATAGGATTATTGCTATGTGTGAAAAGTATCCAAAACTGGGAATACGAATATCAATAGAAGGATTAGAGGAAACAAATAACCAAATTCGTGGACTTCAGGACGGATTTAATAAAGGATACGGGACTTTAAAGGAACTTGTTAAGATGAAACATCCGGATGTCGGATTTGGGATGACAATACAAGATAGAAATGCAAATGATCTTGTACCATTGTATAAATTATCCAATGAGTTAGGAATGGAATTTGCAACGGCATCTCTACATAATAGTTTTTACTTTGTAGAAACCAAAAATATTATCAAAAATCGTCCGATGGTAGCTAATAACATTGAAATTTTAATTAATGAATTATTAAAGAGCAATAGTCCTAAAAAGTGGTTTAGAGCGTATTTTAATCACGGATTGATTAATTATATTTATGGTCAAAACAGATTATTGCCTTGTGACATGAGTAAAGATACATTTTTCATTGATCCTTATGGAGATGTTATGCCATGTAATGGAACTAAGGATAAAGAAGTAATGGGAAATTTGGTACACCAGAATTGGGAAGAATTGTGGAACAGTAAGCAGGCTGAAATAATAAGGGAAAAACTGGAGTGTTGTGATAGAAAGTGTTGGATGATAGGGTCTGTTTCGCCAGCAATGTATAAATATATTTGGGTTCCCGGACTCTGGGTGTTAAAGCATAAAATGAGAGCATTATTTTCTAAGAGACCGTATAGCATGTATGAAAACAAAATTTGCAGGGATTTCAGAGACGGAAAGATATCAAAAGATGATTTAGACAAGTGTAGCACATGCGATATGTGTGCAATAACCAATGATGGCTTAAGTGATGCTAGTAGAGAGCAGTTAATATATAGAGCGGGCGAGGAAATAGTTGATGAAGATCTTAACAACCAAATGAGAAGTCAAGGTAAATAATATGAAAATAGTTATTGCACATTATAAATACTATATACAGGGTGGACCTGAACAATATATGTTTAAATTTATGCGTCTTGCGCAAGAGAATGGATGTGAAGTAATCCCTTTTTCCGTGAATCATCCGGCAAATGTCGAAACAAAGTATGCAGATTACTTTGTTGGGAAGGAAGATGCTGGAGCAAATTTTGATATTAATAATCATAACATAGGATACTTGTTGGAAGGAGCATATCATGAATTTCACAATCGAGAGGCTTATGTAAGTATAAAAAAATTATTCAAGAAAGAAAAACCGGATCTTCTTTATATACTTATCGCGGGGCAGTTAACTGCAGATATTATTAAAGCAGCCAAGGAATATGACATACCTGTTATTATGCGGATTTCGGATTTTAGACTATTATGTGGGAAATATACGCTGTATAGAAATAAGAATGTATGTATTGAATGTTTGAATGGGAATTACTTTAATATGATAAAACATCGATGTATAAAGGGATCATTATCATTATCGACTTTACGCGCTTTTTCGTGTTGGTACACGAAGAAGTGTAATGTTTATGGAGGTGTTGATGCAATCATAACACCTCCTACATTTTCAAAACAGCTGCTTATTAGTGCAAAATTTTATGATTCAACCCAAATATATGTAAATCCTACGTTTATAGACTGCAAGACTATTTTTCCGTCGTATATATATGAAAATTATGTTCTTTGTTTAGGACGATTAGCGGAAGAGAAGGGATTCGAGTATGTTATTAAATCTTTGCTCTACTTAAAGGATGTTGAGGTCAAAGTTGTAATAACCGGTACAAGAGAAAGCTGTAAAGAGGAATTATTAGATTTTATCAATATTAATTGTTTAAATGATAAAGTAGTTTTTGCCGGATTTAAAAAGGGGGACAAATTATCGGAATTAATAGATAAAGCACTATGTGTTGCATGTCCATCTGTATGGTATGAGAATATGCCAAATGCGATATTAGAAGCGTATTCATATGCAAAACCGGTAATTGCATCGAGTTTAGGGAGTTTGCAGGAGATGGTGATAAATGGAAGTACAGGATATTTATTTGAAGCAAAAAATGAAAAAGAAATTGCAGAGTGTATACGAAAGATGATTTTAAATATAGACTGTACAAAGACAATGGGGAAAAATGCGCGTAGAGTTTGCGAAGAAAGATATTCACCACAGATGCATTGGGATAGATTTATGGAAGTCTATAAAAAAATAACAGGTTGATGGAAAAATAAAATGAAAAAATGCGTTCAATTGATATATGAATTAGGGATGGGAGGGGCAGAATCAGTTGTCAAGGAATATTCCCTGAATTTTGATGAAAAGATAGACAATATGATTCTTTGCCTTAAAAGAAAAAATCTTCCGTATGAAAAACTGCTGGAAGAGTCAGGGGTTAAAATTATTTATACAAGTGATTTTATGCCATTTTATGATAAAAAAGGGAAAATTTATAAAGCTATAAATACAGTACATAGATACTATTATACTAGAAAAATACTAAGAAAAATTAAGCCAGATATAGTTCATACACATTTGCCAATTAACACATATCTGAAATTTGCTGGTATATCTCATAATACAGTATTATTTCATACTGTTCATAGTGAACCGAAAAAGTATTGGAATATGGATCATATATTTAATATTCTGGAATTTAATGCTACGAAAAATTTGATAAAAAGACATGGTATGAGAGTAATAGCACTTCATTCCAAAATGAAGGAAGAAATAGATAGATTATTTCATATAAATAATACACTGATTTTAAGGAATGGAATAGATTTCAATAGATTTGAGAACGCAAAAGATAAACATATGGTAAGAGAGACGCTTGGTATTCCTACAGATGCACTTGTTATAGGAAATGTAGGCCGTTTTTTAGATGTAAAGAATCATTCGTTTATTGTTGAAATATTTAGAAAAATAAATGAACGAAACAAAAATGCGTTCTTATTATTAGTGGGTGACGGTCCTTTGAAAAAAGATATAGAAGCGAAAATCATATCTTATAATTTAAAGAGTCAATGTATGATTTTATCTAATAGAACAGACATTCCAGATTTGTTAAATGCAATGGATGTTTTTTTATTTCCATCATTATATGAGGGATTGCCGGTATCACTGATAGAAGCGCAGAAGATGAACTGCATATGTTTTATATCGGATAGAATCACAGACGAAATAATAGTTAGTAATTTGGTGGAAGTATGTCCACTTGAAAAAAAAGCGAATTATTGGGCGGAGCAGATATTGAACTACAAGAAAAAAGAAATATTGAGAAAGGGAATTGAGAATTGGGATATAAGGGAAATTGTAAATAAATTGGAAGAAATATACCTGACATATTCAGTGGAGGACAAGTATGAGAAGAATACTTATAAGATTTGACGATATATGTCCGACGATGGACTATATACAATGGAATAGGGCTATGGAGTTATGTGATCAATATGGTATTAAACCACTTATAGGTGTGATTCCCTATTGCCAGGATCCGGAACTTATGATTGAGGAAGAACATGCAGACTTTTGGGATTATATATTGGAATTGCAGAAACGCGGTTATATGATTGCAATGCATGGATATAGGCATGTTTATGACAGCAAAATGCGTGGGATGGTAGATTTGGTTAATAGGTCCGAATTTGCCGGACATCAATATGAAGAACAATTTAGGCGTATTTATGAAGGAAAAAGAATATTAAGGGAAAAAGGAATACAAACAGATATTTTTTTTGCACCTTCACATTCTTATGATAAAAACACTTTGAAAGCGTTAAAGGAAAATGGATTTAATTATATATCTGATGGAAAGTCAAAAAAGGTTATAAAAAGGGAAGGGATTTTGTGCGTTCCGTGTAGATCCGGAGGTTGTCCAAGAATGGGAAGAAATGGATATTATACTGCTGTATTCCATACTAATTCGGGTAAAGAAAAACAGTATAATCAATTAGTTGATTTATGTAAAAATTATAAAGATGACATAGTATGTTTTGAGGATTTTTGCAATCAAGAAGTTGGGAATTTTTTTCTACAGAGTATTTCTGAAAATTATTTATCTTTTCTGAGTATACAATTAGAAAATGGTATAGGAATATTATCAAGATATTAAATAAAATAGGATAAAAAATATTATCGAATGAATATTAATGTTTCCGTTAGAGGGTTAATTATATACTTGCTGATTATTGATACATTTGCATCTGGTTGGGTTGTTCTGTCGAAAGGAACAGCCATGTATAATGCAGATTTAAAAGCAGTATATTATGGGACGGTTTTTTTGACAATGATATTGTTGCTTTATTATATAATGCAGCATTTCCAAATTCTACAGTTACATGTTTTACTTTGTGTCGCTTCGCCTTTTTTATGGTTTCTAATCAGAAACCTTCATTCATATACGGGAACACATGACGTTATGTTGACAGAGATTTTACTTGTTTCACTTGTGTTTATGGCTGACAGTGATTTATATATAGATGTTTTTAAAGGATATAAAAAACTGATAATCGTAATGTCAGTGGTGGGAATAATTTGTTGGCTGATATATGTATTAAAGATTGGGCAATTTTATATGGAGTACAAATACTATGCTGAATTTTTATATAATGCAAAATACATTAGCTTTAAGGCGGCCTATTTATTCAAAGCGCCAGGTTCATTAAGACTATGTGGATTGTTTAATGAGCCTGGATACTTTGGAACAATTCTGGGACTGACTTTGTGTGCTGATGGGTATGATATGCAAAAGAAAGAGAATTGGATATTGATTATTGCCGGTTTGCTAACTCTTTCGACAGCTTTTTTTATAACAAGTGCAGTTTATCTAATATTAAGAGCTTCCAAGAACCCTGCAAGAATTATCTTAATTTTTTTTGTGGCCTTCGGGTTATATGAGTATATTGTTAATCATTCTTTTCAAAATGAGACAGTACAGTTTTATGCGGATAAGTTGAAAATTGTTGACGGCGTTTGGCTTGGAGATAATAGAACAACTTCCAGAATGGATAGACTTTTTGATGACGAGTTACATAGTAATTATAGGTTCTTTGGCAGAGGGACTGATTATGTAAGGGCAATAGGAATTTCAGGAGTATTAAGTTTTAAAACTTATATAGTAGAATATGGCATTGTTGGCTTTGTGGTAATTTATGGAAGTTTAACTATGGCAGCGTTGAATTTTATAAAGCAAAACCGATTATCATTATTTTATATTTTAGTGTTTTTAATAAATATATATCAAAGACCAGGCGTTTTTAATACAGTATATTTTGTTATATTGTTTGGCGGACTACTTAATTTGGCACAGAAGTACAAAAGTAACGTAAATATAAATGGCAATCACACTGTACAAGCATGTGTTGGAATAATAAATAATGAACAATAGTAGAACGGAAGAAGCAATCAAAAATATTAATGTGGTTGCTGTTTGTCAGCTTATTTCTATATTAATAAAGTTTGCTTGTAAGACATTTTTAATAATTTTATTGGGGAAAGAATATGAACACGATTTTTCAAAGAAGCAGCAAGGGGTAACATTGCAGGAATATTACAATATTTTTTTGCTTGAATATATTTATAGCATAAAATTAGTGGCATCATAGGGAAAGCGAGTATATGGAGAATAACACATTAGTTAAAAAGGTTACTGGGGGGATGTTTTGGACCTTTGCTGAAAGGTTTTTCGCGCAGTCTATTACTGCTATAGTAGCAATAGTATTAGCCAGAGTGTTGTCTCCTGAAGATTATGGAATCATCTCAATCGTTATGGTTTTAATTTCTATAGGTGATATATTTGCAACGAATGGCATTGGAAATGCACTGGTCCAGAAAAAGGAAATTCATTCCATAGATTATGACTCAGCGTTTCATTTAAATGTAACGGTATCGGTTATAATTTATGCGATTATTTTTTTAGTGGCGCCTTATGTCAGCGCCTTTTATAATATGGAGATTTTGACACCTGTTATCAGGGTGATGGGAATCAGAATACCGATAGCGGCAGCAAATTCTGTACAACAGGCATATGTGAGAAGAAAAATGAAATTTAAGTTCTTCTTTTTTGCAACACTGGGGGGTACTGTTATATCTGGTATTGCCGGAGTTGTTTCTGCATACTTGGGGATGGGAGTGTGGGCATTGGTCATTCAGTATCTCGCCAATGTAATTATAGATACTTGCGTCCTTTTCCTGTTAAATGGGTGGAGGCCGGCTTTTAGATTTTCGAGTGTCTCAGCAAAAGAGTCTTTTGCGTTTGGATGGAAACTTCTGGTGTCTGAATTAATTGCTACTTTTGGGAATAAATTAAAGATTCTTTTAGTAGGCTATTCATTTGGTACGGCAGATCTTGCTTATTATGAACAGGGGAACAGATATCCATCGCTATTGACTACGAATGTAAATGTAGCGATTAATCAGGTTATGCTGCCTGTTTTTTCCCAATCACAAGATGATTTGGTACAAATGAAAAATATGTTGAGAAGAACGATTCAAATAGGCTTTTTTTTCCTGGGACCAATCTTGATAGGTTTTGCTGTTGTTTCCGATAATTTTGTCAGGCTGTTGCTTACAGAAAAATGGATGGGATGTCTTCCATACATGAAGATTTTTTGTATTTATTTCCTTACAAGGCCTATGGAGGCGGCAACCGCACAGGCTTTACAGGCCGTGGGTCGGACGGATTTGGGGTTGTATAAAATGGTGATAGTAAACGTGATGGCTCTTATTTGCCTGGCGGTTGCCATATTATATTTTCACAGTGTGTTTTTGCTGGCCTGTTCATCGTTGCTTACTATGACAGTCAGTATGGTAATTAATATGCATTTTGCATATAAAATACTTAATTATCGTATCTTGGAGCAATTACGAGACTTAATAATTCCTATAGTCCCTTCTGTGATGATGGGGGGAGTTGTGGGAGCTATAGGATGTGTAGATTTGCCACTTGGTATTACATTCTGCGTTCAGATTATGATAGGCATAATTTCATACATTACTTTTGCATGGATATTCAATTATGAGTGTTCTACATATGTTTATAGGCATTTTAGGAATATGGTAAAAAAATGAGAAATGGATATGATCTTATGAAAAGTGTGTTGATATTGGGATCAGATACAAGATCATTTTTAAGTTGTGTCAGATCGTTTGGGAGAAAGGGATTTCAAGTGTATGTTGCAGAATGTAACGATGCAATCACGTTGAAATCAAAATATATTTATGAAAATGTAGATTTAGGTGATTTTGGAAATGATCATGATGAGTGGTGTTTAAATTTTGCCGCATTGATAAAAAAAATAAATTTTGCATTGATTCTTCCGGTAGATGATCCTTCTATATTAAAAATGCGATATTATATAAAAAATTGTGGAGAAATTCCAAAACTTTTTTTGTCAGATGAAAAGAGCGAAGAGATTTTAAATGATAAAGAACTTTCTTATAAATTGGCATCTATATTGAATATACCTGTAGCTAATACTGTTATTATCAATCAATATAAAGGTTTGGTCGAGGCAATAGCAGTTTATGGATTTCCGATAGTGATTAAGCCTCATAAGTCGTGTGCTTCGGCAGAGAGTAGAAAGAAGGATGTAGTTATTATTGTTGAAAATCAAGATGAATTAAAACTTTATTCTGGTATGATTCAGGAATATTTAACGAAATACGGAAGTCTAATTTGTCAGGAATTTTTTGCGGGAGTAGGATGTGGGGTTGAAGTGCTGGCTTATCATGGGAGGATTTTATTAGCATTTCAGCATGTACGTGTGCATGAACCGTTAAAAGGGGGAGGAAGTACATCGAGAAAAAGTGTTAAGTTGGATGAAAGAATGTATCGGGATGCTGAACGAATCGTTAATGAACTAAAGTATACAGGCGTTCTCATGGTTGAATTCAAATTTAATGAGAATACAAATAAATATATTTTTATTGAAACTAACGCACGATTCTGGGGTTCTTTACCATTAGCAATCCAATCGGGAATTGATTTTCCTTATTCTTTTTATCAGATGTGTGTTGAAAATAAAAGAAAATTTGATAATCAGTATCAAATAGGGATATATCAGCATAATTTTGAGAGTGATTTATTCTGGAAATATTCTTTGTTGAAAAACCGAAAGTATTTGTTTTGCCTAAAGGAATGTATTGCTGAAATTATTCGGGAACTAATACGAAAAGAATTTATTGATGAATTTGCATTTGATGATATTAGAGTCGGATATAAGGTGATTTGCCTTAGCGTGTCTTCTATATATTTTAAAATTAAAAAAAAGATTATCTGCAAATTTTCTCATAGAATATATAGTCGACCAGTAAGTAAGATATCAAAACAAGATAAGGTCTTGTTTGTATGCTATGGCAATATTTGTAGAAGTGCATTTGCGAAGCTATATAGAGACAGTCTCACAAAGGATATAAATTCTAGTAAGTCAGCGGGATATTATTATAAAGCCGGAAGGAAAATGGATTCCGAGATTGTCGAAGTTATACAAAATTATGATTTAGCAACAGAGCAACATAAATCCCAAAAAATTGATATTTCTATGATAAATTGGGCTGATTATGTGTTTTGTTTTGATGAAAATAATTATTTCTATTTGATGGACCATTATAGAAAATATAGGAATAAAATTTATTTATTAGGTTCATTTGATTATACGGATAAGAAAACGGTATTTATTGAGGATCCCTATGAAATGGATATAAATGAAAAGGGAAAAATTATTGAACGTATTGCCAATATAGTCAGAGAATGGTTGATTTAAAAGGCAATTTACAATATTAGACTGAAATATAAGAAAGGGCCTGAAAACTTTGCTACTGAGATTTTTGTAATGGTTATAATAATTGATTGGAATTGTGAACGCAGACATAGACTATAAAAGAATACTGTACGTAGTGCTAAAAGATTGCAGGTTATATATAGACAATTATTATTCCGTTGGTATATCTGTGGGGATTACAGTTAGCTTTATATATTATTTTATTTCAGTATATGTATATGGCGATATCCGGCGAACCCTGAAAGAAAGTATATTCAGTATATATTCTAAGATTCCGTTTGCTTTTTTAATTGGCTTTTACTGTTATTTGGTTTTGGGCATAACGATTTTATCAAGGGAACAAGGCACGGTATACATTATCAGGCCAATTCCTTTTAGCACCTGGAGAACGGATCTTTGGCATTTGACGTTATGGACGGAAAATATTCTGATGATGATTCCTTTGGAAATCCTGCTTTATATTTTATGGACGCCATTTCGGAAGATCAGCGGGTCGATGATTGTAGGACTGTTTTTTAGCCTGTTAATAGAGTGTATACAATTTTTCACAAAATTAGGAAAATTTGAGGCCGATGATATCATGAATAATGTATTAGGTACATGTATTGGATTCCTGATCTGTAAAGCTTTTGATGTATGGTGTGATTATTGGAAAAATGAATCAGGAAGCCGTTAGCAGCTTCCTGGCGAAATAATGAAATTGATAAAGTTATTCCGGTTGATAACCGTGTTTTAATGCCCATTTAAGCATTTTAATCTCCTCCCATGTAATGGATTTAAAGAAAAAACAGCCTGGCTGGTTGCGGTTATAAGGCGATATTCCCTTTCCCAGATATTAATTCCGAGTCAAAAGAAATATTATTCTGTCTCAGCAGTTTTTTCAGGTACTCAATCTGGGAAGATAGCAGGTTGACTGATGTAGATAACTGGCTGTTTGTTTCAGATAACTGGTCATTTGTAGTAGATAATTCATTAATCTTAGGAAGATAATACGCATCGGATTCCTTTTTAGCCTGTGCAATAATCTCCTCAGAGCTTGTACCAAATAAGTTAAAAAGTCCCTCACATACCATAGGTCGATCTCCTTTCATTTTGATATTGGCGGTTGTCAATTGGTGCAGATATTTCGTATAGATATCCTGCTCCTTATGTATGGTGTAATCGTCAGCAAGGCGGCGGGCCAGAGAAGCATCCTGTAAGTTGCCTGTCAGACAGCGCAGGTAAAGATTCTCTTCCGGCGGTAGTTCCTGGGTAACGATAATCTGTATTATAAAAGTCTCATTAATGATATCATAAACTCCCGGTGAAGATTTTGCAACAGTTAAATGACGTTCTTCCCGTAGATGTCTCATCAACTTTCTGGGATGGCGGAAAACAAGGAAGGACAGGGTGACATCGAGGCTGCTGTACTGCCTAGAGCCACTGAGTTGGTCAATCAAAAGTCCGGCATAGCCGATGGTTTTATAGTAAGCACAGACCATCAGGGAAGAATGGAATCCTTTGACTTCAAAGAGGTTGTAACGCCTGAAATTACGGGCGATATTCTTGAAGATTGGAAAGTCAGACAGTTTTCGGATGACCAGGAGGTCAATACGGTAGTTGTTGTGGCCCAGGATATATTCGGTTTGGAAGTCAAGTATATCTTTGTAATCGCGTAGCTCAATCTGTACTGCACATGTAGCAGCCTCGTGCCAGTTGACTCGATGCTTGGGTGGAATAATGTTTCCAGGAACGGAAGGAGAAGCATTGTTGTTTAGAATCATAGATGTGCCTTTCTTTAGAGGACAGCGGGAAAGTGCTGTCGAGATATAAGATGCGCCAGATATGTTTGACAGAAATTCAAAACTATGTTTACTTGAAAATGGCTATAAACTATGTATAACACAATCGGTTATGAATCTCAAACACTTCGTGATGCGTAAAGTGTAGAAAAATAAGTGCGAAATATCGATGATCAAAGAGCAGATATCAAGATATATGGCATGGGTGGAGTATGGTATGCGCTTTTCTACAAGATTTGGTATTGTGCAATTTGTCAACTGTACTTTTAAAAGCAGTTGATGCGATACTTGGGTAATAACAGAACTCTATACTTTTGGGGCGTGATTGTAAAAAATATTGGAGTCTATCAAAAGTATTTTGATGGATTCCTATTTTAATGTGTGTATTTTTGGGTGAATTGTCAGGAGGAAGTATACTTGAAAAAATAATGTTGGTTTTTGGAACAAGACCAGAAGCGATAAATACGGTTGTCTGTGTGACTGGTCAACATAAACAGATGTTGGAACAGGTGCTTGATTTCTTTGGAATAATGCCTGACTATAATCTTTTTATTATGAAAGAAAATCAGACGTTGTTTGATGTAACGGTAAGTATTCTCAATTCGATTAAACAAGTATTGAAGGATAGTAAACCGGACGTTGTGTTAGTACATGGGGATACATCTACGACTTTTGCTACGGCACTGGCATGTTTCTATATGCAGATTGCAGTTGGGCATGTAGAGGCAGGGCTTAGGACTTATGATATCTATTCTCCATATCCGGAGGAATTAATGCGATATACGATCCGTCAAGACTTATTCTTATCACGGCGCATCGACAAGAGAATCTGGGTGCGTCAATGCATCATATGTTTTGGGTAATTCGTCGGGTGATAGAAGAACATCCTGATGTTAAGGCCATTTATCCAATTCATATGAATCCGGCGGTGCGGCAGGCAGCAGAAGATGTGTTTGGAGATTCTACAAGTAAAGAAAAGATTATATACATATCATAGAACCGTTAGGGGTACTGGATTTTCATAATTTCATGAAACATAGTTATTTGATTCTTACTTTGATACCATAATTTTATAGATGAAATACTGTGATAGTGATTAAAAAATTAGCATGGTTATTGTGGAAATTATTGTCATAAACTATACTAATGAGTTTGGCGCTGTTGGATATTTTGTACTGTATTGGATAACTTCTCGGAATCTCAATGAATGGGATTCCAAGCGAAAATTGACAACTGAATATCGTGCAGGAAAAGAAATTTGAGAAAAATGGACATAAACATTGGACATAGCGGGTACTATGCCTTGAAAAATCTTATGGAATCGCTTAAGATATCATTATTAGGCGGTCAATCCTAATAATGATTCTTGAAATGCCTCAGCAGAGGGCATTTCCCAGGCATCAAGATGCTGTAACATCATGATGCCGTAGAGGCGGCAGTACCACATCTTCGTAGAGCGGTGCCTGCCGTCTTCTAATTTATAGTCCTCTTTCTCACGCTTGTTGGAGCGTTCCACGGAAGTCCTTCTGTCATATTCCTTTTCCCATGCTTTAGAATCCCTTGGCGGTATGTTAAATAACCTTGGATTGTCATCGGTAAAGATATGTACGGTCCTGCCATATTCCGCCGATGAACAGGGATGTTCACAGAAGCAGCCGAGTTTGCGGCTGGCTTTTGGGCACCGGTATTTCGCCCGGTGTCTGGCGGCTTCATATCCATCCTTATGCATGCGTAAGCCCAATTTACAGACAGGGACGCCATCGTTATTGATCGTGAAATCATCCTTATAGGTAAAATGTCCGGTATGCCTGGGGTTCAGGTCGATGAACGGCGTGATGTTTTCCCGTCTGCAGTATTCATAAACGGGGTAAGCATCATGGGCAGAATCCAGGAGGAGTTTTTCAATACGGAATTCCGGGAGATATGCTTTCATTGTGAAAAAGGAATGGAGAAAGGAAAGCATGTCATGGCGGGAAGCCCTTTCCAAGAGCGGGAATACAGGGAGGTCACTGTGGGAATCGGAAGCCACATACATGTAGAGGTGGTAGCCGAAGAAATAGCATTCCCGGTGGGAGTCCCATCCCCAGTTACAGTCAGGCTGGGAGTAACGGCGCTTACAGTGACAGGAAGGAGAGCCTTTTTCTTTACAATCGCAGATACGCTTTTTACGCTGTCGGGCGGCAGTACGGACAGGGGTCCCGTCACCGGCAAGGGCGAGGTGTGCCGTGTTGATCAGGCCATTGTGGATGGACTGCAGCAGGAACTGCTGGTTATAAAGCCGGAAAATGAGGGAAAAAGGGTTATCAGGTTTTAAGTGCCAGCGCTCCAACAAAGGAAGAAGCCTGGAAGCCACGCTGGAAGAATCACAGGGAGTTTTTTCGCCTTTCTTTCTGCCTTTGGGAGGTTTCATCTTCGGGAAACCGGTCTTTGGGAGAGAGGTTGTCCTTGTCATCCTGCCAAATGCGGGAAAAGAAGTCATAAAAAGTCCCGACACCAGGCGTATCACCGAAGGGGAACCCGCTGAGGATGGCATAAAGGGGAGTTTCCTTAAGCATACGGCACCAAATAGTAATAGAAAAGAAGAAAAAAATTATTTTTATGCATTACATCTTTTTGGAGTGTTAAGTGTGGTGGTAGAGTATGGATATTTGCTGGAATATTGGCCGGTTTCTTTGACTTTAGCAAGGGAAAAGATGGTGGGTATTATAACGGCGTCGGGCTATGGAGTATTACTTTTGGGATTTGCATTTGTTTTGCTAGGACGTTTATATTTAAATAGTTTTTGTGGAAAGGACATATATACATATGAGGAAAAAGAGACATATAAACTTGTACAGGATAATGTTTATAGTCTATGTAGACATCCCATATACTTTGGGCAAGTGTGTATGTGCATAGGTACAGCGTTCGCATTAAATAATGGAATTATTGTGGCTTTTGCATTTTTGATGTTACTCATGAATCTATATAGAGCAGAACGAGAAGATAAATTTTTGCAGAGTTTTTTTGGAGATGAGTGGGAAGAGTATCAGAAGAAGGTGAATTTCTTTTTCCCTTTTTTTTGAATGGCGAATTTGAAGACAAAACATTTATCTTTATTTTACAAAAGAATGAAGGATAAAATATGTTAGATGAAGTGATTGTTAGATGGGGAATGATTGCGGTTTTTATCTTTATGATATCCAATGGCTTTATAAGTACACCGCCGAGTGAAATTGTATTAAGTATTGCGGGTGCATTAACGATTGGAAGGAATCTATATTTTGGTTACATGTTATTGGGAGCAGTTATAAGCAATTATCTGGGCACTTTAATTCTTTTTTATATAAGTAAAAGAAAAGGAAAAATTTGGTATGATAAATTGCGTGCGATGAAAATTGTTCAAAACAATAAAACTCTATGTAAAATAATACCCAGTTCGGACAGATTAATAAGCTTTTTTAATCGGCAGGAATGGATGGTTTTTGCATGTAGGTTCATCCCATTTATAAGATCGATCATATCTGTTCCGGCAGGGATATCAAAAATGAGTTTGTCAAAATTTACATTTTTTTCGTTGGCTGGAATTGGTATTTGGTGTTTTGGGTGGCTGGAGGTCGGCAGAACAATAGCTTCGGAAATGGATCAGGGAAATAATTATATTATTTGTATATTTTTTATCCTGTTTGCTCTATCTGGAGTAGTGGGAAATATTGTACAAAAAAAGTGAATAATGAAACAAATAAAAAGTAGGGATATAAAGTTCCTTTTTCGGAAAATTTATGTTATTCAGACTGATACCCATGCTCCAATGCCCAAGTAAGGAGTTTGTCTTTTTCAGAAGAAAGACTTTCAATCATGTCATCCCTTTGAGACATCTCTGCCGAGAGATTTTCAATCTCCGCATCCCGCTTCTCCATTTCATATTTAAGCCCAAGCTGGGTACGGTAGTAGTCCACCCTAGCCTCACATTGTAGGCGGCTCATCTCCTCCCAAGTGGTGGACTTAAAGAGAAAAGCCCAATGATCAATCTGATAGGATTTATCTTCTTCCGTGGCAAGATCTATACGATTTAAGTTTAACACACAGAGGCGGAGTCTGTCACTATATAAATGAAAGTTTTTAGCATTTCTGAATTCATAAGTTGCATAAAATTCCGGACATTCCGGAAACAGATGAGTCCTTTTAAGGTGGAGTTACTGCGCTGCAGGAGGGCCTGGAAGAGATAGTCGTTGGACATGCGGATCGGGACAGGACCGGTGGCGGAGAGCCAGGCGTCATTATGCGGTATGTTTTGATCAGGGCAGGACGTAGTACCAGCTTAATGCTATCTGGAACGCCTTCGGATGACCAGTAGACAGATACATCAGTTCATTAAATGTTTTAAAAGATATGGTAGTTTACAATCTGTTGGTGGAGAGATATGGGAAGAAATAATTGTAAATCAAAGAAAAGATGCAAATCAAAGAAAAGAAAAGTAATGAAGAAGCGTAAAAACAGAAAGCATAAAGTTGCTAAATTAAACAAACGGGAATTGATAGAAAAGAGTAAAGATGGAAACGTAGACAATAAGGAACAGGCAGAACAAAATAGAGATAAGAATAGTGCATCTAAGAAATGGCAAAAAATTAAGTGTAAGGTAAAACACATATTCCAAAAACGCGGAACTAGAGTTTCTGTTGTTGCATTTATTGGAGTTTCATTTCTTTGGGGTGCATTTATTTTGGGGCAACGTAATGAGATAAATGAGATTCCTGATTGGAAAGAAATCGGCCCTGTATTTTCAATTGCTTGTGACAGACCATTACAGGGAGTGAGGACGCATTGTGAGACAAATTGGGAGGGAGAGTCTAAATTTCAGATAATAGAAGCGGCATTAGAAGATGTTTGGTCAGGATTTTCTGAGCAAGAGGATGATGTTATCAGAGATACAGAAAAGACAGAGGATAAATTGGATGAGGTCGATAGGGACACAGATGATCCGGATGAATATCATCTGTGGGTATGGTTATTGTCGCATAATACTCCAATAGATTGGAGCATAGATGCACGATTCGGTAATATAGAGAATTATAAAATAATATATGGTACTCAGGGCAATTTTGAATTAGAAAAATCGAATAAAATACAGGGTAATGATTATATGACGTTTTTTAGAATAACATTTGGTGATGATTATGTAAATATGGCAGAGATAGAAATATTCGAACCGGAACAACATACCATGTATAGAACAAATGGGATATGTAGAGCTGTTATACCGAGGATCATGCCATGGTATGGAGAGGCTATATCTGATTTAAAGAAAATGAATTCGGATTTTGATTCTTTTTTAAGCCATAAAACGACTTACCTTAAGGATAAGGATGTACTGAAATTAACGATAAATAATGAATCAATGTACTATCCTTTTCTTAGAATAGATGCGTCTTATGATATATATCTGACATCTGATTTGGAACTGGCGTTTGTCAGCCCGGAATCGATAGGGGAGTATCCGTTAATTAGATGGTCTGCGGTTAACGTGCTTGTTCCTATTGTTCAATTTAGAGATGTAAAGTGGGAGACTAGCATCCAAAGGGACAATCTGCTGGGAGGTATATTTGTGGGATTAGGAATTAATATGCTTTTTATGCTTCCAGAATTTTTGTTTCGCAAAAAGGAGTAGTAGTTGTATGTCAGATAAAAATCATAGAAGGATAATCCATAAAGCAAATCATGGAAAAGTGTACAAAATAGTAGAATTTTTGGTTGGTATTATCATGCTTGTAATAGGAACTCTAATGAGTCTGGATATTTCATTTAGAGAAAAAACGAAAAAAGAAATTGAAATGACACCCTATATTGCTATTGCAAATGAAAGTGATTGGGCGGGTATAAATGTGAGTTGTTATGTGAAGAATGGCGGAGAGATTATTCTAGGCGTGAAGAATGGACCGCAGATGGATAAAGCTGTAAGGGTGTGGATTTTTATAATAAATATTGGAAAGCCTTTTAATTGGGAAGTATCTGAAGGCGTTGAACAGGTGATTCTCACAGATTCGGTTAGTGATGGGAAATCTTTTCTTGAGCAGTATATTGTGTCGCCGTATTTTGCCATTTCTCGAACTTATACATCGCAAAAAACAGATGACTTACAAGGAATGTCCAGAGAATATAAATATAGAGAATGTACAATGTTTAATGGTGAAGTTTTTACAACTATGATTGAGCCTAAGGGAGAAAGTAGATATATACATTTTCAAATGGACATAGAGGATGTAGAATACCTCCAGGAAGGAGATATCGTCATTAATATGCCAAGGATATTTCCTATGCGAAATGCACCAGTATATCATATGGATACTGGTGATTTTCTAGAGTTGGCACAATTAGGCGATGCCTCTTGGGAGTTTTGGAACTGCCAGATAGATGGCAAACCGATATTGGACACCCACCTTTATGTGCATGGTACTTATGAAGGGGATTATTGTAATAAATCTGATTATGTGTTGAGAAAAGTGGTACCGACGCCTGAATTTGTAGAGCCAATTATTTTATGGGAAGAAGAGAATCAATGGGCTCCAGAACTTGTTTTTCATGAATATGCTTACGATAAGACTGTTACACGCAAAAGCTGGTTGGGAGGCGTTCTAATAGCTTTTGGTAGTGGTTTGGTTGTGTTGCCGCTTTCAGAATGGCTTAAGAAATTGTAGAAAGATGGGAGTGAAGATAGCTGAAGAAATGTTTTCTATGTATTCTGGACTATTTTTACGATGAACTGCAAATAAATAATTTTCCCAGTTGGGTGATATATCGATGCACATCGCAAAAGAATGGGCTGTTGGTCAGTTTATTCAAAAAGATGTTTTAGATATGAACTAAATATACAATACAGATATTGATATGTTGATTCTTTGTTTGTTAGCAGGAACAAAAAACAGGACGAAATGGAGCAGGATATATCTGTGTAGTTTGTTGAAGGAGGGACACAAATGAGAGAAAAAATACGTAAAATATGGAAGAAAACATGGAAGAAAATTCAAGAGTGTAATACAGCAAAACGGTTTCAAATTATAACCTCAGTTCTAATGGTTATTGTTTCTGTTTTTGTTATCTTGGCTAATATATCTGGAGTATCTAAAATGGGGACAACCCAACTATTAAATCTTATCATTGCTTTGCTTTCCAGTGTTGTAGTGAGTTATGTCATAAATGAAATAGATGTTTTTGAAGAGATAAAGAAACAGATAAAGGGGATGTCGGATGAAGTAAAACAGGGAAATCAGGTGTATGCTGATAAAATAGAGAAGGAAAATGAAGCTATTCAAAGTGCAGTAAGGGATATAAAAGATGAGTTAGCAGAAGTAAATAAGTTAGTCAAAGATAACCATACAACGAAGGGGGTTATAATAGAAAGAAGTATATTAGAAAAAGATAAAAATTTGGATGAAGTATGGAAAGACGCTGAGGAGGTTTATCTAATGGCTATTGCAAATACAAGTTTTTTAAAAGGAAATGGTATTTCCAGAATAGAGGAGGCCGTTAATAGAGGGATAAAGTTTAAAGTGGTTTGTTTGAATCCGGGTTATAAAGCATTAGATGAATATAAAGAAAGTGGAATTATTAGTCAGACATCACTTCCCGCCTGTGATAATGTAAATAATTATATTAATAATTGCAAAAATGATAGTAATGGAGATGTAAAAAGAAAGAATGATTTCAAAACAATGGTGGAACTTAGATTAACTACATATTTGTTGCCCTATAGTATGATGATTGTAAAAAAGAATGGTAATATAAGCACAATAAAAATTGATTTGTATGGACTGAAGATGAGGTATAGGGATAGGCGGAGTTTTTATATTCCCTATGAAGATGAGAAAAATATAGAGTTTTATGAAAAACAGTGGAAGACAGTATGGAATGATAGAAGTAAAACTGTGGGAGTTGATTTCACAAAAAAGTATGTTGATTATAATGGAAGTATGGAAAAGGAAAGATAAAGGGTAATAGAGGGAATAATAACTCCCTAATTAAAGATATTTAGACTAATATGCCCATGTTCCAATGCCCAGGCAAGAGAGGCTTTTCCTTCTCAGATAGGAGATAGTTCAATGGAAAGTAAAGGTTTATCACATACGAGATGGAAATGCCAATATTATATCGTAATCCCTCTTGAAGAGGGGAAGGGTAAAAAGTCCTTCACATACCATAGGGCGTTTTCTTTTCGTTTTGGTGTTGGCGGTTGATGCAGATATTTTGTGCAAGAGGATAACAGACCTGCTATTCAGGCTGATACCCATGCTCTAATGCCCAGGCAAGGAGTTTTTCCTTTTCGGAGAATAGGTTCTGGATTTCAGCAGAGAGGTCTTGATTCTCAGCAGAGAGGGATTCAATCTCAGCATCCCGCTTCTCCATTTCATACTTAAGCCCAAGCTGGGTACGGTAGTAGTCTTCCCTAGCCTCACATTGTAGGCGGATCATCTCCTCCTGGCTGAGTTGGTAGACTGTTGAAGCGGCATCCGCGATATAAGTATTATCTTTTGCGAGCATCTTAATCTCCTCCCAAGTGGTGGACTTAAAGAGAAAAGCCCAATGGTCAATCTGATAGGATTTGTCTTCTTCCGTGGCAAGATCTATACGATTTAAGTCTAACACACAGAGGCGGAACTTGTCACTATATAAATGATGATTTTTTGCATTTCTGAATTCATAAGTTGCATAAAATTCCGGACATTCCGGGAACAGATAAGTCCTTTTAAGGTGGAGTTACTGCGCTGCAGGAGGGCCCGGAAGAGATAGTCGTTGGACAGGCGGATCGGGACAGGACCGGTGGCGGAGAGCCAGGCGTCATTATGCGGTATGTTTTGATCAGGGCAGGATGTAGCGCTAGGTGCTGGACCAGAATTGAGATGATTAAAGCCAGGCATAGAAGTGATAGCGGTGTTTTGTGGGATTTTGACAGAAGTATTTTTCATAGACGTGTCCTTTCTTTTGTAGATAAAAATAGATTAGATAGAAGTTAGTGTTTATGTAATCGTAAAAGTATAAGGGAAACGAATCTGATAAAAGAAGATGAAAGAACCCTTATGATATAAAGATATTTTAGATATGAACTAAACATGTCATACAGAGAGGATTATGTCAATTATTTGATCTCTTATTTTATAATATTCTTATATTATGTAGTTGATTGCTTTAAAATAATTCCAAATGAATATGAGAAGAATGTGGTGATTACTGTAAATGAAATAGAACAATAGAAGCATTTAATCGTTAAGAAAGAATGGAGGCATCAATATGAGTAGAGAAGAGGTATTTCAAAAGCTAAATGAGGTGTTCAGAGATGTTTTTGATGATAAAGATATCACTGTGACTGATACAACAACGGCAGACGATATCGAGGATTGGGATTCTCTGGAGCACATCAACTTGTTGGCGGCTGTTGAACAGGAGTTTGGCATAAAGTTCAACATGGGACAGGTTGTGTCCATGAAGAATGTAGGCGAAATGGCAGATATTGTTATTGGTCAATTAGAATAAAGAAGCGGTTTTCAACGATAGATATTAGTTTGTAAGGTGTTATTCAGACTGATACCCATGCTCCAACGTCCAGACAAGAAAGCCTTTCCTTCTCAGAAAATAGTTCTTGAGTCTGGATAGAGGCTGTTTAACACTATTCCGGCTGATAACCGTGTTTCAATGCCCAGTCGAGAAGTTTTCCGTTTTCTGCGATAAGGGCTTTATTTTCCACAACAAGAGCCTCTTTCTCCACAGTAAGTTCGGTGGCAGTTGCTTTCCATTTTTCTGTTTCATAGGCAAGTCCCCGCTGGGTACGGTAATAATCCTCACGGGCCTCACACTGGAGCCGGACCATTTCTTCTTGGCTGAGTTTGTAAACAGTGGATGCGGCATCTTTGATATAGGTATTGTCCTTGGCGAGCAATCTGATCTCCTCCCATGTAGTAGATTTAAAGAGGGAAGCCCAGTAATCAATCTGGTAGGACTTATCCTCTGTAGTTGCAAGATCTATACGACTTAAGTCTAACACACAGAGGCGGAGTTTGTCACTATATAAATGGTGGTTTTTAACATTTCTGAATTCATAAGTGGCATAAAATTCCGGGTAGTCCGGAAAGAGAGTATAGTCCAACAGCCCAATCTGTACTACGGGTTTAATCTGTTGGTAATATTCACCTGCTTTTAAGCCGTCAAAGGTCCTGCATAGATAACTCAGGGAACGTTCCGGCCAGTTATACTGGTTGATGACCTGCATTTCCAGATGAATGATGGCAAGATTATTGAGAGAGACTTTTACGTCAAGGAAAAAACTCTTTGCATTAATAGGGGTTCCCAGTTCAATCGGGTTCATAATATCAACAGAGATAACATCTTCGTCATGCAAATGAAGAAGAGCGCAAATGAGCCCCTTTAGAGTGGAATTACTGCGTTGCAGGAGAGCCCGGAAGAGGTAATCGTTAGTCATGCGGATTGGGAGTGGCCCAGTGGCAGAGAGCCAGAGTTCATTTTCAGATGTGTTGTTCATAGATGTGTCCTTTCTTTCGTAGATAGAAATAGAATAGATAGATATTGATAGTTACAAGTTATAAGGGAAACGAATCTGATTCAAAAGATGAAGAAAGAGCCCTTATGATAAAAAGATATTTTAGATATGAACTAAATATATCATACAGATTTGGGCATGTCAATTATTTATTTTACTATGCAGCTGCCTAGAAAATATGAATGGTGCAAAGAAAATAGCGATAAACGAAATGACGTTAATATTAATTCAAAAACAATATTGACATTCCACTGTCAACCCGTTAGAATAAATCTATCAAAGAAATTCTAACAGGTGTGCGCTCTGCACATTCAAGACAGCTTCTGTCGG